>DAOUDB010000021.1:0-47182 GCA_034431495.1 Thermoflexales bacterium | reverse complement strand
GGCGATCTTGCGCCCATCCAGGACGCGCATCGCATTCGTCTTTTGCATGGTCCGATTCTCCACGCGCAATTCTAGAGCGTGTTTCGATCCGGCGAAATTGACTACACTCAGCCTGCCGTCCCATCGATGACCTGTGGGAGGATGAGCCGTTAAAGGAGACCGAGATCAGCATGTTGCCAAGAGAGCGAGTCGTCGCCGTCATTCGACGCGAGCAACCCGATCGCGTGCCCATCTACGCCTGGTTGTTTGCCAATCTATCCACGCCGATCGAGCAGGCGTTTGGATCGCTGGCCGCGCTCGAAGACAAATACGAGTTCGACTACGCGCACTTGTTCGGCGGGCCGGCCCCTTATCCTGCGCAGCGCGTCGAGGTCTTGCGCGCCGAGTTGGGCGGCGAGATCGAGCCGGCGGCCTTGCTCGACATCCCGCTCAACGACCCGAACAACCTCGCGGACTACCAGGACATTGCCGACGCCGTCCGGCATCACAAGACAGAGCGCGGCCGGTTCGTGTACGTCCAGACGCCGGGCATCTTCGAGTGTCTGAACGGCGCGTTCGGCATCGAAAACCATCTCGGCTACCTGCTCTTGTTTCCCGACGAGCTTCACCAGGTCTATCGCCGGCAGGCCGAGTGGAACCGCGCGTTCGCTAACAACTGTCTCGATCTGGGCGTAGACATGGTGCACGTGTCCGACGACTGGGGCGCGCAGACCGGCCTGATGTTCAGCCCAAAGCTGTGGTGGACGATGATGTATCCCTACCACAAGGTCACCGTCGACGCCATCAAAGCGCGCGGCGGGTTCGTCAGCCTGCACAGCGACGGCAACATCACCCCTGTGCTCGACGGCATCGCGCGACTCGGCTATGACGTAGTGCATCCCTACCAGGAGTCGGCCGGCATGGACTTGAGCCTGTACAAGCAGAAGTATCGCCGGTCGTTTACCATGATGGGCGGACTCGACATTCAGACCACCATTGGCTTCGGCAAACTCGCCTTTCTGCGCGCAGAGATCGAGCGCGTGATGCGTCTGTTCGCCGATGGCAGCGGCCTGTATTGCACCTCGCACTTTGTGCAGGACCATTGCTCCATCGAGGAGCTGGTGTTCGCACTGGACACGATGTATGACCTCAGCCGGGCCGTGTGCCGTTGACAGGCCACCTTCCAAAATGCGCCGAACCTGCGGAAGAGTAAGATCAGCCCATGACTGCCAACCAGACACGAGAACAGTGCATCGCATGCGACGCCGGCGACTCTCTGGCGCCGCATCGCGCGCAATTCCATTTGCCTGCCGGCCTGATCTACCTGGACGGCAATTCGCTCGGCCCGCTGCCCCATGCCACGCGACGCCGGCTGGCCCAGACCCTCGAAAGCGAGTGGGGAGACGGGCTGATTCGCAGTTGGTTCGATGCGCCTGATGGCGCGCCTGGCGGCGGCTGGATCAGCCTGCCCCGGCGCATTGGCGACAAGATCGCTCGCCTGATCGGCGCGCAGCCCGGCGAAGTGATCGTCGCCGACTCGACTTCGCTCAATCTGTTCAAAGCGCTGGCCGGCGCGCTCAGGCTCACTGCGCGCCCGGTCATCCTGTCGGAGCGCGGCAACTTTCCCACCGACCTGTACATGGCCCAGGGATTGATCGATCTGCTCGGCGCGCGCTATGAGTTGAGGCTGGCAGACACCGAGCAACTGGCCGGCGCGATCGATCATCACACCGGCGTGCTGATGCTGACGCACGTCAACTATCGCACCGGGCGCATGCATGATCTGGCCGGCCTGACCGCGCGCGCCCACGCGCAAGGCGCGCTGGTGATCTGGGATTTGTCGCATTCCGCCGGCGCCGTGCCACTGAATCTGGCTGCGGCACAGGTGGATTTTGCAGTCGGCTGCGGTTACAAGTATCTGAACGGCGGACCGGGCGCGCCGGCCTTCATCTATGTGGCGCAACGCCATCAGCCTGTTTTCAGCCAACCGCTGTCGGGCTGGATGGGTCACGCCCGGCCGTTTGCCTTCGATGGCGACTATCAACCCGCACAGGGGATTGAGCGCGCGTTGTGCGGCACGCCGCCGGTGCTGAGTCTGGCCGCCCTTGAGTGCGGCGTAGACAGCGTATTGGCGGCGGACATGGCGTTGATCCGCGAAAAGTCGCTGGCGCTGACCGACCTGTTTATTGGTCTGGTGGAGAGCCGCTGTGCCGGCATGGGACTTGCGCTGGTCACTCCCCGCGCGCACGACCAGCGCGGCAGCCAGGTCTGCCTGCGCCATCCCCGCGCCGGCGAGATCATGCAGCGGCTGGTGGCGCGCGGCGTGATCGGCGACTATCGCCCGCCTGACATTCTGCGCTTTGGCTTTGCGCCGTTGTACGTGCGCTATGTCGATGTGTGGGATGCGGTCGAACATCTGGCCGGCGTGTTGGAGGAGATGGACGCGCTGCGCGCCGGCTGAGCGTATTCACCGCAACCAGCGCGGATGATCCGCCCCCATCGACTCGTGACCGCGCGTCAGCAATCGCGCGCCGCTGCCATCCGAGGCCATCACCCACAACTCAGGCGGCTCGCCCACCCAGGCGCGACAGAACGCGATGTGTGTGCCATCCGGCGACCAGCGCGCGCGGAAGTTCCACATGCCCGGCTCGTGCGGCGTCAATACGCTGATCGCGCCGGTGAAAGGGTTCAACAGGCATAGTTCCGTGCCGCCGCGCGCCAGATCAGGCTGGTAGTCACGGTTGAAGTGGTCGGTGTCGGGGCGTTGCGGCTGAAACTCCCAGGCCGTCCGCGATCCGTCGACTGCGCGCGTATAGGTCACCGTTTGCCCATCGGGCGACCATTCGGGCAACTCAGAGCCACCCCCGCGCGTGGCCGGCGAGCCATAGGATGTGCCGAACCATTGGCGGTAGTCCGTGGTGATAGCGCGGCACTCACTGCCATCTGGCCGCGCCAGATACAGGTCGGCCCAATCGTGGCCGGGGTCTTCCTTGAACCGGCAGCCCTGAAACAACAGCCATGCGCCATCGGGCGACCAACGCGGGCCGAAGAAGAGCCGGTCGGGCCGCCGGGCCACAATCACGCGATGCCCGCTGTCCAGGCCGGCCACGCAGATGCGATAGGGCAAATCGCCGGGGCCGGTGATGTGGTACGCCACGCGACCGGCATCGGGACTGAGGTCAACACCGTAGGCAAAGCCATCGCCGCGCCGGGTAATCTCCACCTGCTCCGTTCCGTCGAGATTCATGGCGATGACGCGCTGCTCGCCGTCGATCACTGCGCCGGCCAGCATGCGCTGCGCGCCGGGTAACAGGGCCGCACACACCAAAAACGGCGCGGGCCGGTTGTGCGTGGCGATTTCGATCAACGACTGGCGATCGAAGTCGTAGATCCACAGATGGGTCTGGACGGCGCCCTCCCAGGGCTTGCCTGCCTCGTAACTGGTGACGATCACGCGCCGGCCATTGGGCAACTGTGGGCCGGCCTGCCAGCTCACCTGGCCGGGTACATCGAAGGAAAGGTAGCGTTCGTCGCCACCGTCGAGGCCGATCAGCCCGATCTTGCCGCGCGACGCAAATGCAAGTTGAGGTGCAGCAGCTCGTGACATGGCGCCTGCCGAATGGCTCAGAACAGCCGGGGTTGATTGGGAGTGTCGTCGGGGTCGAGGGTCTGATAGCCGTGTTGCTGCGCCCAGTCAGGGTCCGGCCCGCGCCAGCCATATCGGTTGAGGCTGACCCGGCCGCGCTGGTCGAAGATCACTCCCTCAGCTTCGAGGCGTTTGCGCTGTTCCACGGCCAGCGCGCCGCGCAGGCTGATCATGCCTTTGGCATTGATCACGCGGTGCCAGGGGATGACCGGGTTGCGCACATTCGCCATGGCCTCACCAACAGCGCGCGCGTCGCATGCCCCACCCACGATCGTCGCCACATCGCCATAGGTGGTCACGCAACCGGGCGGCGCCTGCTCGACTACTTCCCAAATGCGCGCGAACAGCGCCTCAGTGTCTGCGTTCGAATCTGCCGGTTGTGCAGGTGGAATCTGCGTTGTCATCGGTCTGCGCTCCGCGCGCATCTCAGCGCGATGGGCTGACCAACTCGAGGTTGACCGCCTGCAGGTTGCCATCGCGTCCATCGGCCCGCGCCTCGCCTTTGGCCAGGTCGAATTCGAAGATCAGGTTGCGACTGGGCAACTCGATCGCGTCGACCAAAGGCGGCAGCCACGAGTCGTGAAAGAAAGCGCTGCCATAGGGCGAATCGGGCTGGCGCGGGTCGAGGCGCCACAACTCCGGCCCGATTGTTTTCATGAAGCGCAGGAAGCCATAGCCCTTGTCGACATGGCTGTAGCACACCCCACGCACACGCGAACCCACCTCGCCCCAAGCCGGCCCGCCCCGGCCAGTGGACAGCGGCAGCAGATTGGGCACCAGATAGCCAGACACGAACAGATCCGCCTCGCGGCGCAGGTCGCTCGACACGTTCTCGAAGGCCACCACTTCCACCCGGCAGCCCCGATTCTGCAATGCGCGCACCACCTGCACAAAATCGCCGTCGCCGGTCGCCAGCAACACCCGGTCGATGCTTTCCGATTGAAGCAGCGCATCGACAGCCAGATCCAGGTCAGCATTGGCCTTGCCGAAGCGATTGCCCTCCTCGTCGGTGTACCAGCGCACGGTCTTTTCGATCACCTTGTAGCCGAAATCGCGTAACAATGAATAGAAGCCCTGCTGGCCATCCTTGTAGTCTTCGTCATTCGAGGCGCGCTCGGCGTCGTAACTGACATAGGCGTTCAGCCGGATCGGCTCGGCGCCGCCCCGACAGGCGAAATCGCGCAGCACGTCGTAGCGCATGCCGTACCCGCCGTTGCGCGCCATGTTAGCGACATCCACGTACACGCCTACTCGCAATCCTTGTTTTGTGTTGGGCATAGCAGGAGGTTAGAAGTCGGACCGCAGATGACAGATTACAGATGATAAGGGTCAATCTTCCTTTTTGGCGCGCCGACTCAACAGGTCGGCGATGCGCGTTTGATCGAGCGCGTCTTTGGCTTCTGCCCTGTCCGGCCCGGCATCCAGGCCGGCTTCGGTCGTAGCGTGGTGTTGCCGGCTCTGCTCACGCTGCGCCACCTGAGTTACAGGAGCAGGCGCGGCGTCGCCCGCTCGCTGCTGATACTGCTTGCGCGCCGCCTCGAGTTGGGCCTGAGTGTCCTGAATTTCGATGCGCAATTTTTCAGTTGCGGCTGCGTAATCACGATAAGCGCGCTCGGCCGCAAGGGCTTGGGCCTGCGCGCGCCGGAGCTGTTCGAGTCGGGCGCGCGCGGTTTCGTCCTGCCGGCCGATCACAGCCGCATCCACTTCGACGGCGAGTGCGCCGGCCCTCGCCACAGCCTCCTGCCAGTCCCGATCGGCGCGCTGTTCGCGGGCAACAGCTTCGGCCAGCAATCCATTGAGGCGTTTCAGCCGTTGCTCGGCCTGCTCCAGCAGATGGGCCACGCGGTCTTCTGGGGTGGCCGGCGGCAGGCCGGCGCGGGTTATCGTGCGCGCAGTCTGGCCAGCAACTGCGCGGATGGCGAGGGAGATGCGCTCGAACAGATTCACAAGAGTATTGTACTTGGCAGATCTGCCACGATCATCCGTCGAGGTGCTTATCCGGCCGACAGATGTCTGACAGTGCAGCATAGTCAGCACCTTAAAATCTGCGCCGGGCTGGAAAATTTGTGCTATCGTTGACACGAAACACGAGTAGCCAGTCGTCAGCAGTCGGCCCGACGCCTGGCTACTGCCGTCTGTGGCGCGTATCTCGTATTGCGTAGTGCGTGTTGCGTGTGCGTATCTGAATTCTGTGCTCTGACATCTGCCGTCTGGCTACTGACTACTGGCTACTGACTACTCCATGTCATTCGTCCATCTGCACGTTCACTCGGAATACTCGATGCTCGACGGCCTGGGGCGCGTCAAGAAGCTGGCCCGGCGCGCCAAAGAGCTGGGCATGCCGGCCCTGGCGCTCACCGACCACGGCGTGATGTACGGCGCGATCGAGTTCTACGACGCCTGCCATGACAATGGCATCAAGCCGATCATCGGCATGGAGGCCTATTTGGCCCGGCGCGGCCGGCGCATGCAGGACCGCGACAACACCCATGACCGCAGCCCTTATCACCTACTGTTGCTGGCGATGAACAATGCCGGCTATCGCAACCTGATGCGGCTGGCCAGCCTGTCGCAACTGGAAGGGTTTTACTACAAGCCACGGCTCGATCACGCAGCCCTGGCCGACAATGCCGAGGGCATCATCTGCACATCCGGCTGCCCCTCCAGCGAAATCCCGCGCCTGATCCAACAGGGCCAGCTCGAAGAGGCGCGCCAGGCTGCGCTATGGTACCGCGATCTGTTCAAAGACCGCTTCTACTTCGAGCTGCAAAAACACGACCTGGCCGACCTGGAGCAGGTCAACGATGTGCTGGTTGAATGGGCGCAGGAAATGAGCGTGCCGCTCATCTGCACCAATGATGTGCACTATGTCCAAAGGGAAGACGCGCCGGCGCAGGACCTGATGTTGTGCGTGCAGACCAACACGCTCTATAAAGACGCCAAACGCATGCGGATGAACAACGACTCGTATTACCTCAAGAGCGCCGAGGAAATGCGGGCCTTGTTCGAGGAGATGGCGCCCGAGTCACTGGCCACGACCGTCGAGATTGCCGAACGGTGCGATGTGACGCTGAAAACCAAGCAGTTCCACCTGCCGAAGTTCCCCATTCCACCCAAATTCGCTTCTGACCCCGACTACCTGCGTTATCTGTGCGAGCGCGGTTTTGAGGAGCGATACGGCATCCCGGCGCAAGAGGATGGCGCTGCGCCGGCAGACGAAACGCCGATCGACATGAGCCGGCGCTCGTCATTGGCACTTTCGACCGCCGACAACCCGAACATGACGCCATCGGCGCTGCGGAAGCGCCTGAACTATGAGCTGAGCGTCATCATCGAGATGGGGTTCGCCACCTACTTCCTGATGGTGTGGGACCTGATCCGCTTCTGCCGCGAAGCCGGCATCTGGTGGAACGTGCGCGGCAGCGCCGCCGGCTCGATGGTGTCGTATGTGCTCGGCCTGACGCAGATCGAGCCGGTCAGCAATGACCTGCTGTTCGAGCGCTTTTTGAACCCCGGCCGCGTGTCGATGCCTGATATCGACATGGACTTTCCCGACGACCAGCGCCACATGCTGGTGGACTACACCATCGAGAAGTACGGCAAGGATCAGGTGGCGCAGATCATCACTTTCGGCACGATGCAGGCCCGCGCGGCGATCAAGGACGTGGCGCGCGTGCTCGATCTGCCGCCCAGTGAAGCAACCCGCCTGACCTCGCTGGTGCCGGCCATCCCCGGCAAGCCGGTCTCATTGACCGAGGCGCTGGAACAGGTGCCGGAACTGAAGCAGTTGTACCAAAGCGAGCCGCACCTGAAAGAGCTATACGACAAGGCAATCACAGTGGAAGGCACAGTGCGCAACGCTGGCACACACGCCGCCGGCGTTGTCATCGCCGACAAGCCGCTCATCGAGTACGTGCCCCTGCACCGGCTGACCGGCACACCGTTGACCGAGCAGCTCAAGTCCGTCACCCAGTTCGAGATGGGCCACCTCGAATCCATCGGCCTGCTCAAGATGGACTATCTGGGCCTGTCGATGCTGACCATTATGCGCAAGGCGTGCGAGTTGATCCAGAGGCGGCACGGCCAGGCATACGACCTGACCAATATCCCCATTCACGAGCCGGTGATCTACGAGACCCTGTCGAAGGGCGACGTTGTCGGCATATTCCAGGTGGAAGGGCAGGGCATGCGCAATCTGATGATGCAGATGAAGCCCAACCGCTTCGAGAACGTCGTCGCCGCGCTGGCGCTCTACCGCCCCGGCCCGCTGGAGCAGATCCCCACCTACATCAAGCGCATGCACGGCGAGGAAAAGGTCGAATATCGCCACCCCGATCTAGAGCACGCACTCAAAGAGACATACGCCATCATCGTGTATCAGGAGCAGATCATGCGCGTGGCGCGCGACATCGCCGGCTATTCGGTCGGCGAGGCCGACACCATCCGCAAGGCCGTCGCCAAGAAGAACGCCGAAGCGCTGATGAAGCACAAGACCAAGTTCCGCGAAGGGGCTGTGGCCAAAGGCTACAGCGCGGAACTGGCCGACGCCATCTTCGGCGACATCGAGTTCTTCGCCCGCTACGGCTTCCCCAAGGCGCACGCCGCCGACTACGCGCAGATCACCTGCCAGACGGCCTGGCTCAAATCCACCTACCGGCTGGAGTACATGACGGCGCTGATGACGTGCGAGGCCGGCAACATCGAGAAAATCGGCCTACTTATCACCGACGCCAAGGCGCGCGGCATCGAGGTGCTGCCCCCCAGCGTCAATCGCAGCTTCGGTGAATTCAGCATCGAACCCCCCTTGCCCCCCAAAGGCGAGAAGGCTGGCGAGGGTGGCGGAAAAATCCGCTTCGGCTTGAACGCGATCAAGAATGTGGGCGAAGGGCCGGTGCAGGCCATCGTGGCGGCGCGCGAGCGCGGCGGGCCGTTCAAGTCGCTGAGCGACTTTTGCAACCGCGTCGATTCGACCGCCATCAACAAGCGCGTGATCGAAGCGCTCATCAAGGTGGGCGCATTCGACGAGTTCGGGCCGCGCCATCAGTTGCTGGCCGTCATGGATCAGGTGGTTGCAGCGGCAGCGCACACGCGCAAGGCCGCCGAGCGCGGGCAGTTCATGCTGTTTGGCGGCGACACGCTGGCCAATGAAGACATGATCGCGCTGCCGAAGGACGCCCGCGAAATCCCGCGCAAAGAACTGCTGGCGTGGGAGAAGGAACTGTGCGGCACATACGTTTCGGAGCATCCGCTGGCCGCATCGATGGCAGCGCTGCGCGACTTCATCACGCGCACCAGCGTGGAGCTGAGCGAGGCCGACCACGGCCAAAACGTCGTGGTGGCCGGCGTCATCACCAGCGTGCGCCCACATGTCACCAAAGCCGGCAAGAGCATGGCCTTCGCCGAGATGGAGGACTTGTTTGGCCGCATCGAGCTGACCATTTTCCCCCGCACGTGGGCCGAGCAGCGCGACAAGATCGTGCCGGACAAAGTGCTGGTGATCTGGGGCAAGGCCGAGGTGCGCGAGGGCAGCGCGCCCAAGTTGCTGGTGGACAAAGTGAGCGACGAGCTGACGCGCGCAAGGGCCGCCAACGAATCGCCGGCGAACGAATCGCCGGCGAACGAATCGCCAGCATCAGACGCGCTCTATCCAGCTTACGAACACCCTGCCGGCAGCGTCTCTGTCGGCGAACCTGCCGAGCCGTACGATATCTCGAACGATTACTATCCGCCCCCGCCGGAGTGGGACGACATCCCTTACGAAGCGCCTCCGCCACCCGATAGTGAGCCGGAAGCGATGGCGACACAACCGCAACCACAACCGGCCAGTGATGAGCGCGCGGCGCGCGCGCCCAATCCGGCCACGCCCAATCCAGCCGCGACGCCGAACACAAACGGCAAGCATGGTGGGTCAGGGTCGAATGGCGGCAGTGCCCCGGCGGCCGGAGTAGCGCCGTTCACCCCCAAAGAGCATCTGATCGTCACAATCCGCCGCAGCGGCGACTTCCGCCAGGACATCGACCGGCTGGAAGCGGTGCATCAGACGCTGCTCGCGTACCCGGGGCCGCACACGTTTGCCATTCACCTGCGCCAGGCCGGCAAAGATGTAGTGCTGGACTTCCCCAATGACCGCACCCGCGACTGCCCGGAGTTGCGCGCGCGGCTGGCGGCATTGCTGGGGCCGGGCTGCGTGTCCTAACGCCCAGTAGCGTCGTGTTACCGGGCGGCAACGCGCTCGCCGCGCGACAGATAGGCGGGGTTTACCTGCAATACGCCATCGACGGCTACATCGTCGAACTTGACCGGCACACCGGCAGCCAGCCAGAACGATGGACGATCCTGCACATGGAAATGCAAGTGCGGCTCGGTCGAGTGGCCACTGTTGCCGCATTGGCCAATGGTCTGGCCACACTGCACATGCTGGCCGGGGCGCACGCAAATGCTGCCGGGGATCAGATGGGCCAGAAAGCTGTACTCGCCCTCGGCGTGCTTGATGATGACGAAGTTACCGCGAAAGTCGGGCGAGAGAAAGTCGAGCCAACCGCTGCCGGGGCGCGGCGCATCGCGCACGCCATCGCGCGCGCTGATGACCTCGCCGTCGGCGGGCGCGATGATCTCGCGGCTATAGCAAAAGTAGTCCGTCACGACGCAGCCTTCGCCGTGATGCCGGCGCAGGGCGGCGTCGGCCACCACAAAGTCGTAAGCGTAGCGCTGGGTCAAAACATCCCACGAATGGGAAGTGGCCGGTGTTACGCCGCCGTTGTAGACCAGCCATTCGCCGCGAAAGGGCAGGGTGTAGCGGGCGCGCTGGATATAACCCGGGCCGGGCAGGGTGCGCCGGCTGACCACAGCCTGCCCAACGATCTGGGCAACGATCTGCGCCATCTGCAAAGGATTGAGCAGGATCAGCATCTGTGAAACAAATAAGCGCGCAACAAAGCGCAACGGGCCACCGCGACGGGCCGGCTCGTTCAAGGGCAGATCAGGAATGGAAGTGGCAGTGTGGTCATTCGCGCGGCGCTGCCTGTGTTGGAGCGCGCGCGCCAGCAGGCCGAATGGAAACAGCAGAAAGATCAGCCGCATGAGTTCGAGGCCGGGCAGATACCCCAGCACGCCCAGCAGGGCCAGCGCGCTCAGCCAAGCCGGGTCGAAGCGAAACGGATGGCGGCGCGGATCAGACATGGGGCGAGTGTAACGCCGGGGGCTGAGGGCTGGATTAAACCCGGGCGCATTTCTTGTAGGGCAAGCCGCCGGGATTGCCCTACAGAAGATTGCGACACGCCGGCGGGAACATTTCGGCATTCGAGCTGCCGGTCGTCTATAATTCCCCCCGGCCAAAAGACAAGAAGTAAGGAGAAGAGACACCGAGCGCGTTGACATTTCCGGCCATGGCGCCCAGTCTGCGCCGCGTGCTGGTCCTGAACGCAACCTATGAGCCGCTCAGCGTGGTATCACAACCGAGGGCGGTCCACCTGATTCTGGCCGACAAGGCCGAGGTCATCGAAACCGATGACGCGCTCATTCGAAGCGCAAGCCTGAGCTTTCCGGCGCCGCTGGTGATCCGGCTGCGTTACTACGTCCGCATCCCGTACAACCTGCCGATGCCTCTGTCGCGGCGGGCTATCTTTTTGCGCGACAACTACACCTGCCAGTATTGCGGCATCCAGCCGGGCAAAGACCAGCTCACCATCGATCACATCCTGCCCCGCTCGCGCGGCGGACGCACCGAATGGGAAAACGTGGTCACCGCCTGCGGGGCGTGCAACCGCCGCAAGGGCAGCCGCACGCCCGAAGAAGCGCACATGAAACTGGCCCGCCCGGTCTCGCGCCCGCGCTTCTGGGCCATGGCGTTGATGATGGGGCCGGGCAACGAGGTGTGGCGCAAGTACCTGTACAACGAGAACGGCGACGGGCCTGGGTCCAACAATGGTAGCCACCCCTGACACTCTGATACGGACGCTGGCCGGCGTGTCGCCGCGCCGCTGGATCATGCTGCTGGCCGGCCTGACCTGTTTCGGCTTTGGCGTGGCGCTGATGGTCAAAGCCGGCCTCGGCCTCAGCCCGTGGGAGTCTTTACATCAGGGCATCTCATTCCACACCGGCATCCCCATCGGCACGGTCAGCATTCTCCTCGGCGTGCCGATCCTGCTGCTGTGGCTGCCGCTCGGTGAGCGCCCCGGCATCGGCACCGTTCTCAACGTCGTGTTGATCGGCCTGGTCACCAACGTCAGCCTGAGCATCCTGCCCGGCTTCACGCACATCGTGGCGCAACTGGTCGAGATGGCGCTGGGCATCGCCGTCATCGGCCTGGGGAGCGCGCTCTACCTGGGCACGCGGCTGGGCGCCGGCCCGCGCGACGGCCTGATGATGGGACTGGCCCGCAAGACCGGCCGGAGCATCCGCCTGACCCGCACCGCCATCGAGATCACCGTGCTGCTGGTTGCCTGGGCGCTGGGCGGCACGATCGGCCTCGGCACGCTGGCATTTGCGCTGGGCATCGGGCCGGCCGTGCAACTGGCTTTCAAGCTACTGCGCCTCGATCCAGCAGTGGGGCCTGTTGCCGGGGCCACACCGGCCATCGAGCCGGCCGGCCTTCCCGCAGAATGATGAAACTCACGCCCCCCCGACTCGTGTTTGCGTTGTTGTGCGCCGGCGCGCTCGCCTTCGGCGCATGGTTCGCCCTGCCCGACACCCGCCAGCGTCTAGTCGAGGTTAGCGGCGAGGAAGCCGCGCTGCCGCAACTGCGCGCCCTATGGAATCTCGCGCTGGAGCAGACGCGCCCACCGTTGAACCTCGCGCCCGATGCGCCAATCGCGCACGTTCAGGGCCTCAGCCCGTTTGGCGTCAACACTTTTCTGGAGCAGGAAGTGGAGGAGGTCAAGCGCGCGCGGGCGCTGGAGATGATCCGCGAAGCCGGCTTTGCCTGGGTGCGCCAGGAATTTCCCTGGGCCGACATCGAAATCCACGCCAAGGGGGACTTCGAAGATCGCCGCCACGACCCGGCCCGCAGCGCGTGGGACAAATACGACAACATCGTCGATCTGGTCGAGCAGCGCGGTCTGCAACTCATCGTGCGCCTCAGCGCGCCGCCGGATTGGGCGCACGCCGGCTACGCCGACCTGGGCCGCTTTGGGCCGCCGGCCGACTTCAACGACTTCGCCGATTACGTGGCCGCCGTCGTGTCGCGCTACAAGGGCCGCATCCGCTACTATCAAATCTGGAACGAGCCGAACATCTATCCTGAATGGGGCGAGCAGGCCGTCAACCCGGAGGACTATGCGCGGCTGCTGTGTCTGGCCCACGACCGCGCCAAACAGATCGACCCCGATGTGGTGATTCTGGCCGCCGCGCTTGCGCCAACGGTGGCCCAGGATGGCCGCGACCTGAGCGACCTGGTCTACTTCCAGCGCATGTACAACGCCGGCGCAGGGCGCTGCTTCGACATTGCCTCGGCGCAGGGCTATGGGTTGTTCTCTGGCCCGTATGACCGCCGACTCAGTCCGCTGACAACCAACATCGCCCGGCACACGCTCATGCGCGACATCATGGTGAACAACGGTGACGCCGGCAAACCGATCTGGCTGGCCGAGGTGAACTGGAATGCCGTGCCCAACACGCCCGACGAGATCGATGGCGTGGGTCGCTATGGCATGGTGACCGAGGAAGAGCAGGCGCGCTATGTGCCACTGGCCTACGAGCGCGCGCGCCGTGAATGGCCGTGGGTAGGCCTCATGTCGGTATGGTTCTTCAAGCGCCCCTCCGACGCCGAGCGCAACCAGTCGTGGTATTACTTCCGCATGGTCGAGCCGGACTTCACCCCCACGCCGCTGTACGGCGCGATGAAGTCGTATATCCAGGGGCGGTCGCCCTAACCCTAGCCGACGGACGCCGATGAAATCGACACCCTCTATTCTCTTGATGCGTGTGGCCATGCTGGCTGCGCTGGCCCTGGCTTGCGCCGGCGCTCCCCGCGCGCCATCCCTGGGCGGCCTGGCCTACGATCCATTTTACGAAGGGCGCAGCCAGTGGGAGATTGCAGCCACGCCCGAAGGGGGCATTGCCCCGGCGCCCCCCACACCGGCGCCCGCGCCGACCGTCACGCCAGAGCCACCCCCTGCAACGGAACCACCCGCCGAGCCGACTGCGCCAGCCGGCAGCGAGACGCCGGCCACCGAGGAAGCACCACAGCCCGCTCAACCCGCCGGCCCCGGCTACACCGACCTCGTCGCCCAGGCGCTGTCGCTGAGCGAAGACCAACGCCCCGCATTCTTCGGGTCGCTGGCCGGCCTGCCAGTCAACAACTGGCAAGGCCAAGTGCAAGGGATCGAGTTTGGCGCAGATCGCGCCACCCTGGTGGTGAATGTAGCGCCGACCGCCGACGGGCAGGAGGACGGGCCGGATGCGCGGCTGGATGTGGCAATCGACGCAGCCATGCAGTTCAGCCCTGGAGAAGCCGTGCGCTTCTCTGGCACGATCCTCAGCGCGCGCAGCGAGCCAGGCACAGACCTGCTGGTTGAAATCGCCAACGCTGTGGTGGAGCGAGCGCCATAGCGAGCGCCATAGCGAGCGCCATAGCGAGCGCCGTAGCGAGCACGGTCAGGCCGGCTCAACAAAAAAGAGCGGATCGCGCCGCAGCGCGGCCAGCGCGCGATCCCACATCGGCTCGCATTCCAAGATATGGGCAATGGCGCGCAACACCCGGCCGGTGCGCAACTGGCGCGCCTTCAGCAGGCCGGCTATCCGGTCATAGCGCTGCGCAAAGCCAACGAAGTTGTGCCGACGGCATTTCAGCGTGATCTCTGCGCCGTCGATCAACCGTGCGCGATACTCCACCATTCCGCCAAACAAATAGGGCGGCTCGACCAACTCTTCTACGCTGTGCATGGAAGTGTTGGGGCGCAGGCCACAGCCCAGAAACACAATCTGCCCGCCGGCCTGCCGCAGCAGCCGGAAGGGCGAATGTGGGCCGCACGGCGTCTCGTCCTGCTGGTGCCGGCTCAACAACTCGGCCGCGCGCGGCCCAACCCCGCACACCGAGTGGGTGGGGTTCACGCTACGCTGCGTGCCGGGCCGGATGCGAAACGCTTCGGGAATGGCGCCCACGTTGGACGGGGTGCGCAGCACATCGAAGAACGGCTGGCGGGCGTGAACGTGCGCGTAGCTGAGCGCCGGCATCAGCAGCGTGCCCTCCGGCCCCAGCGCAGCCAGCAATCCCTGAATCACCGTTTCCGGCCCGCCGGGCACATAGCCCAGCGACGACAGCGACGAATGCACCAGCACACACGCGCCGGGGCGCAGGCCGGCGGCAATCAGATCCTGAGCGATCTGATTCTGAACCGCTTGTTCAGTCGGGTCGGGCTGAGTCATGGGTGGGGAGTCGAGCCAGCATTGCGCGGGTCGTCGGTGTAGAAGTAGCGGATGCGCCCTGTCAGGGTGTCCAGTTTCAAAGGCAAGGTCAGGCCGTTGCGCGCTTCATTCGGCACAAAGACCCACTGACCCGGCAGATTCTCGATGGCCTGCCGGATGTCTGCCGGAACGCGGGGGTCGAGCGCCGGCGCCGGCCCTTTCAGCCGGATCAGCCAGCGATCTTTATCGGCCTGATACGCCACCACCTCAGCCTCGAAGCTCACTTTCAGGCGAGCATCGCCGGGTAAACGCCATCCAAAAGAGACGGACATGCTGTCGCTCATAGGGTCACACCATACCCTTCTTTATAATCGTGGAGCGATGGATAGACAAGGTCAGGCGCAAACGAGCATTCGGTCGCGGATCGTCACGGCGTCTCTGGCGGCGACATTGCTCGTGACATCTTGCGGCCTGGCCACGCCAGAGCCAACGGTGGACGCTGCCGCCATGCGGGCGCTGGCAGCCACAACGATTGCGTCGATTCCCACTGCGGCGCCCCTCACGCCACACGCGCCGACCCGCACGCCGGCCGGCGATCCGGCCCCAACATCGCCCCCGACGCCTGCGCCGACGGGGCCAGCCGCGCCACAACCGGCCCAGCCGGCCGCCATCCAGTACACGGTGCAGGCCGGCGACACGCTGCTCGGCATTGCCTACCGGCACAACGTCTCGATGGCGGCAATCCAACTGGCAAACAGCATGGGCGAGTCGCAGGTCGTCCGGCTGGGCGATACCCTCACCATTCCGGTGGAGAAAATTGACCCCGACGAGAGCGCCTTCTGGGTCGTGCACATCGTGCAGGCGGGCCAGACCCTGTCGGGCATCGGGCAGTTGTATGGCGTGAGCGCCGGGGCGCTGGCACGCGTGAATCAGATCGCCGATGTGGACGCCATTCACATCGACCAAAAGTTGGTGGTGCCCTTGACGACGCTGTTTGTGGCAACCAATCCCACGCCGCAACCGCCGGCGGGTGCGGCAGCCCCGACTGCGCCTGCTCAGCCGGCTGCGCAACCTGCCGCCAGAGCAGCCGTGCCGCCGCCACCCCAGATTTCCTATTCCGACATCGGCGGGGCCGATGCGTTCCGCGCACGCCTGCTGGAGTTGCACAACGTGGAACGCGCAGCGGCCGGCGTGCCCCCACTGGTCATGTCATCGCTGCTGCAACAATCGGCGCAGCTCCACGCGCAGGACTGCGCGGCGCGCGGCTTTGGCAGCCACACCGGCTCGGACGGCTCAACCTCGCGGGTGCGCATCGCGCGGGCCGGATTCACGGGGCGCATCACCGGCGAGAACTGGGCGTTCGGGCGCTCGCCGGATCGGGTCTTCGACATGTGGTTTCACCAGGAATTCCCCAATGGTCCGCACCGGCTGAACATCCTGTCGCCTCGCTACATCGAAGTCGGGTTTGGGATTGCCGACGCCGGCAACGGCGGGTTCTACTTCATTGCCAATTTCGGCGCGCCTTAACCGTGCTTGACCGGTCAATGGCAGGGTGTTACACTCGCGCCGTCACCGCGTTGTCACCGGTTCCCATGGCGATCTGGCGTGTGACTACCTGCTCACACAGGCGCCCCGATTGCGCCTGGTCCACGTGAGACCGTAGAGGAGGTGATCTCCAGGCAGGCAAGTTAAAGCGAGTTCAGGCAACTTGAGTCTTGCGTTTCATGTGGGTCTCAGTTAGGCGTCGTTAATTGATGTCGTTCAATCCGTTGTTTCAGATTCGGGTTCAGTTTTGGAGGAGATCAAGGCTATGTTTGGGATAAGAGGAATCAGCAATCGAAGATTGGCGCTGGTGAGTGGGGCGCTGGCTGTCGTGGTGCTCACCGCCTGCGCCAGCGCGCCGACGCAGGCGCCTGCGCCGGCCACTGAAGCCCCGACCAGCGCACCAGAGCCGGCTGCGCCTGCAGAGGCCGGCGAAACCACATTCGTAACCTGGTACCAGTACGACGAAACCAACACCGACGAGAAGTCTGATGAGCGCGTAGGCAACGAATACCTGCGCAAGACTATCCCCCTGTTTAACGAGGAGTTCAAAGGGAAGTTCAAGTGGGTCAACCAGCCTCAGGCGTGGGACAAGATGGTGCTGAATCTGGTGGCAGCCGTGCAAGGTGGGGGCGACGTGCCGGACTTGATGCAAGCCAGCGCCGATGCCGTGGCCACCACACTGTATCAGAATGGCGCGATGGAAAACCTGACCGACTGGATCAAGGCCCAGCCCTGGTTCAGCGACCTCGACCCTGGCGCCGTGACCGCCTGCACCGGCCTGGATGGCAACATTTACTGCGTGCCTGTGGCCGAAACGCCCCAGTTGGTGTTCTACTGGTCAGACCACTTCCCGAATGGCTATCCCCGGACACCCGAAGAGTTCATGACTCAGGCCGAAGCGCTGAAGCAAAAGAACGTCTACGCGGTCACCTTCTTTGGATCGACAGACTTTGACGGCGCGGCCACCACCCGCTTCTTCTTCACAGCGCTGGCTTCGTTCGGCGGCGGTTATGACGATGGCAAGGGCAGCATGCTGCTCAATCGGCCGGAGAACGTGAAGGCCGTGGAGTTCATCCGGGAAATCGTGGCCAAAGGTTACGCGCCGGAGATCGTGTTCGCCGGCAAGTTCCAGGAAGAAGAGCCGATGAAGACGGCTGAGGCGGCTTCGTTCCCCACCGGCATCTTCGGTTATCGCTACGTCAACCCGCTAACCGCCCCCAGCGGCAAGGAGTACAACACCAAGACCGAGAAGGACATGATCGACGCGATCGAGGCCGGCGATATCAAGCTGGCTTCGTTTGTGGCGCCCGAAGGCGCGCAGCCAAGCTGCGGTTTGGGCGTGACCGGCTTCATCATCCCCAAGGGCGCAAAGAACCCCGAAGGCGCAAAAGCCTACATCAACTGGATCATGGATCAGCGCAACAACGCAGATTGGGTTATCGGCCCGGGTGGCGGCGTGCCATCGCTGAACACCACGCGCTCAGCGGATGCCTTCCAAAGCGCCTTCTACAAGCAGGCAATCGCGGCGACCGCCGGCCTGTGCCGGCCCTGGCAGGGCACGCTAACAAACCCGCCGGAAGCGCAGAAGATCATCGCCACGACCATCTACAAGCTCATCAAGGAAGACCCGACCGCCGACATCGCCGCCGAGCTGCAGAAGGCTCAGGACGAATACAACCGCCAGTACGCGCCGGAATCGTAAGGCGCGCCAAAGCCAGTCTCTCCGTTCACTGTGTGCCACGCGCGGTGCGTGGCACACAGTCCATTTTGAGGAATCCACATGGCTTTACCGGCTGGAACGGCTCCCAGCGCCACGCCCGCTCCGACGGTCTCCCGGCACAGGATCGAGCAAGGTTTCTTCTCGCGGACTCTGCCTTTCTGGTTGCTCCTGCCTACGCTGTTAGTGCTGCTCGCCATTCAGGTCGTCCCCGGCCTGTTCTCATTCTTCCTCAGCACGCAGACCTTCGAGCGGGGCGAGCAGACCTTCGTCGGGCTGCGCAATTTCGAGCGCGTGTTCTCCAGCAGCGCGTTCAACGCCAGCCTATTTCACACGCTCTTCTTTCTGGTCGGCTATGTCACGCTCACGCTGATCGCTGGCTTTGTAATCGCGCAGATTCTGAACCGCAAGCTGCGCCTGTCGCCGTTCTACATCACGGTCATCTTTGTGCCGTGGGTGCTGTCTGATGTGGTGGTGGGTCTCATCTTCCGGCTGTTCATCGTGCCGGACTACGGTCTGTTTTCCAGCTTCTTCGCCGACCCGGCGATCTTCCCGCCCAAAGGGGTCTCGATCCTGACTACGCCGGCCACACCGCCGCTGATCTCTGGCGTGCCCTTTCCGCCGGCGCCGGCCCTGATCTACCTCATCTTCGCCTCGGCGTGGAAAGCCCTGCCGTTCATCACACTGCTCATCCTGGCCGCGCTGCAAACCGTGTCCCGCGAAGTGATCGAGAGCGCCTCGATCGATGGCGCAGACGGCTGGCGCACGGTGCGCTATATCACGTTTCCGCTCATTCTGCCCACTTTGATTGTGGCCTTGTTTAACCTGACACTCACCGGCGTCAACGGCGTTGGTCTGGTATTCAGCCTGACGGGCGGCGGGCCGGGCACCGCCACTGAAGTGCTCAGCTACCTGCTCTACACGATTGGCTTTGGCCGGCTGGATTTCGGGCGCGCAGCGGCATTATCGGTCTTTATGGCCGTCATCAATCTGACGCTGATACTGCTTGCGTTGCGCATCTCGCGCTCGGAAAGGGAGGCATGATCCCACACAGCCATGAACTCAACCCTTGCGTCACCCCAGTTGTATCGCGCCCGCCGGCATCTTGCGCCGTGGTTCTTCAACGGCGCCATGATCGTCATTTGCTTCTTTGTGCTGATCCCCGTGCTGGCCACCATTCTCACCTCGCTGAAGGACCAGACCGACGTGCAGCGCAACCCGCCGGTGCTGTTCCCGTGCGATACGCCCGACGGGCAGTTCAGCCTGAGTGCCTGCCGCTGGTCGGTGGAAGGCTACACGCGCATCCTGGAGCCTCGATCCAATCCCGACGCGCTGCTGGGCTTCGAGTACGTCGGGCGCATGGTTAGCATCTATCTGCCCAATACGCTTATCTACGCCGTCAGCGGCTCGGTGCTGGTAACTGTGCTGGCCGGCATGTCGGGCTATGTCTTTTCGCGCTATCGCTTTCGCGGCCGGCGCGCGCTGATGTTGGGTCTTCTGGCCATCACAGGCATTCCGCTGCTCACCAACCTCATCGCCCTGTATCGCATGGGCGTCGTGCTGCGCCAGGCATTCCCTGGCTACGAAGAGCGCCTGTATGTCATCATCGTCTACGTCGGGTTTTTCCTGCCGTTCAGCATCTGGGTGGTCAAGAGTTTCTTCGACACCATCCCGCGCGAGCTGGAGGAGGCGTCGTTCATCGACGGCTGCACGCCGGTCAGCTCCCTGATCCGTATCGTTGCGCCGCTGGCCGCGCCCGGCCTGACTTCGGCATTCCTGATGTCGTTCGTCGGCATCTGGAACGAGTTCATCGCCGGCTATCTGCTGGTCGGCAAAGCCACTCTGCGCACAGCCATGTTCGGCCTGTACGACTTCATCGGCCAGTTCGTCATCGGCTATCAGGTGCTGGCCGCCGGCTGCATCATGGTGGCGACGCCGGTCGTCATCATGTTCCTGTTCTTCCGCAAAACGTTCTTCCGCGCGATGGTGGAGGGGGCGCTGAAGGGTTAGGCGAGCGCCCTCTCGCAAAGGACGAGTCTGAGACTCGTCCTATTTGAACAGCACACGCAACAGCGTCACCAGTGCCGCCGCCAAACAGACACCCCCGGCAAGTTGCAGGCCGTTGATCAGCAGCAATGTGGCGCAAATCAGTAAAGCAACAAACACCAGCGCCCACATCAGACGCGACAGGCTGCCTTCGATTCGGCGCAGGTCGCCGGTCGACGACTCGCTCAACTGCGCCCGGATTTCCAACTGGCCGGCAAGCGCGCGCGACAAAAACGTATCGGCCTGCACGGGCAACTGCACCGTCAGGCGCAACAGCCTGACCACCTCGGCAAGCACATCCTGGGCCGATCGCTGCCCCTGTTTGCTGACGATGCCCTCGGCAAAAGGCTGGATTTCCTTCCAGGCGTTGAATGCGGGGTCGAGCGCCGTGCTCATGCCGCTCAGGATATTGACCGCCCGGCCCAGGTACAGAATGTTCTGCGGAATCTGAAACGGCAACGAGGACAACAGATCGCGGAACTCGACGGCAAAGGTGTACATCTCGTCGAACTCCACGTCCTTCAGATCGGTCACGGTCATACCCCAGAAGCGGTCGAACAACAGGCCGATGGCCTGCTCAATGCGGGCCGTGTCTGCGCCGGGTAGGAAGAAGCCCATGCGTTTGGCAGCCGCCGTCAGCCGGCGCGCATCCTTCAGGCTGACGGCGATGATGAACTCTTTCAGTTCCTGCATGTACTCCGGCGTGACGCGACCCACCATGCCGAAGTCCACGTAAGTCAGCCGGAACGGCGTCGACGGGCTTTCATCCTGCTGTCCTTCTCCGGCCGCGCCGTCCACGGGCACTTTCAGCCGGCGTGCCATGTCCACATCGAGCGGTTGCACGAACAGATTGCCGGGGTGCGGATCGGCGTGAAAGAACCCGTCCACAAAGATCTGCTGCAGGTAGGTGCTGAACAACTTGCGCGCCACGGCCCGCCGCGAGACGCCCGCGCTTTCCAGCCCGGCGTAGTCGGTGATCTTGATGTCTTCGACGTTTTCGAGCACCAGCACGCGCCGCGTGGTGTATTCGTGATACGGTTTCGGTACGCGCACCTGCGGGTCGCCGGCGAAATTGCGGGCAAACAACTCTGCGTTGCGCGCCTCCTGCTCGTATTCCAGTTCGTCTAGCACGCCGTCGGCGAATTCCTGTATCAGGGCGTCCAGGTTTGCCCGCCGGCGAATCGGCTCGTAGAGCTTGAGCCAGCGCGCAATCGTCTTCAGCGAACGCAAATCAACGTTGACGATCTCATCGAGAAAGGGGCGCTGCACCTTGACCACCACGCGGGTTGCACGCTGGCCGCTGTCTGTGGCCGACTGCATTCCCGGTTGTGGACGCAGCTGCGCCCGGTGCGCCTGGCCGAACGACGCCGCCGCAACCGGCTCGCGCTCGAAGTCGTCGAACACGGCATCGACCGGCCGGCCCAGCTCTGCTTCGACGATGCCGGCAATCGTCTCGTATGGCTCGGCCGGCACAGCATCCTGCAAGCCGCTCAGTTCGGCGATCACGGGCTGTGGCATGATGTCCACGCGGCTGCTCAGGAACTGGCCCAGCTTGATCCACACGCCGCCCAGATCCACCGCCAGCGTGCGAAAAGCGCGCGCCAGCTTGACGAAGCGCGCAATCCGCGTGCGTTCCACGCGCTCGCGCCCAATCAGACGCACCAGAAGCAACTCCCACCAGACGAAGCCGGCGACCATCTTGAAGCCGAACCACAACGCGCGGCGCGCGCGCCGCTGCAACAGGCGCGGATCGGCGCGGACGGAAACCGCCGAAGATGGTTGGTTGTTGGGCGGGCGCGGATTGGTCATGGCCGGGGCGGTAATCTTCCAGCGGAGTATACTGGTTACGGCCTCACTGAATCCGCACTGCGGCTCTGTAACTGGTTCGTCATTGTTTCGTGAAGAGGTGAATCCAATGGCAGAGAACAAGCCCGCAATACAGACGCCCGGCGTGATGGGCGAGTTTCAGCGTTTCCTCACCAAGTCGAACGCTATCGCACTGGCCATCGGCGTCATCATTGGCGCTGCGACGACCCAGGTGGTCAATTCGGTTGTCAACGATCTGATCAACCCGATCATCGGCGCACTGCTGGCCAATCTGGATCTGTCTCAGGTCAAGATCGTGCTGGGAACCATCACACAGCCAGACGGGTCGACAGTCGAGAACGCCATTCGCATCGGCAATTTCATCTCGATCCTCATCAACTTCACGATCACCATGTTTGTGGTGTTCTTCATCGCGCGGCTGGTTGCCAGACAAGTGATCGAGAAGTAGCGACAGCGCGACCCAGGATCAGGCTGCAGCGCCGATGGCGGGAGTATTCTCGGTCAGTTCGAACCGGCCATACGTCAGAGCCATCTCGCGCAGCCGGCCGGCCAAGTCCTCTGTGAGTTGGCCGGGCAGCAGGCGCCATTGCCAGTTGCCATGCGGCCGGCCCGGCAGATTCATGCGCGCCGCTTCGTCCAGTCCCAGCACGTCTTGCGCGGTCAGCACGATGGTGTCGGCCACGGACATCATTAACAGGCGGGCCATATCCCAGTGGATTTGCCGGCCATCCGTGCCGGTGTAGCTCAACACCTGTTTGCGCGTCGGCGCGTCCAGGCTGTTGAACCAACCCACGGTGGTGTTGTTGTCGTGCGTGCCGCTGTAGGCCACGCAGTTGCGGATGTAGTTGTGCGGCAGGTAACTCGAACGGGTGTCGGCCACAAAGGCAAACTGCAACACGCGCATGCCGGGGAAGCCAAAAGTGTCACGCAGGGCCTCGACCTCGGGCGTAATCACCCCCAGGTCTTCGGCGATGATGGGCAGGTGATAGTCCGCCGGCGCGTTGGCTGGGCGCAAGGCTTGTTCGATGGCGCGGAACAACTCAAAACCGGGGGCCTGCACCCAGCGGCCTTTGATGGCAGTTGGCTCGCTGGCCGGCACTTCCCAGTACGCCTCGAAACCGCGAAAATGATCGATGCGCACGCGATCATACAGGCTGAATGCACTGCGACAACGCGCGATCCACCAATCGAAGCCGCGCGCTTGCATGACCTCCCAGCGATAGAGCGGGTTGCCCCAGCGCTGGCCGGTGGGGCTGAAATAGTCCGGCGGCACGCCGGCAATCACGGTTGAATTGCCGGCCTCGTCAAAGTGGAACAGATCGCGGTTGGCCCAGGCGTCTGCGCTGTCATAGGCGACGAAGATGGGGATGTCGCCGATGATCTCGATCCCACGCGCATTGGCGCGCTGCTTGACAGCCTGCCACTGCTTGAAAAACTGGTACTGGAAATATCGCCAGGCGCGCTGCTCGCGGCTCAGTCTGGCGCGCCAGCCGGCCAGCGCCTCGGGTTCGCGCCGGGCGATGTCGCGCTCCCATGTGTTCCACACCCGGCCACCGTGCGCGTCTTTCAGCGCCATGAACAGGGCATAGTCGTCGAGCCAGGCCGCATTCGCCGCGCAAAAGGCTTCGAACGCAGCCCGGTCTTCCGCTGCGGCATGGCGCTCAAAATAGTCAAATGAACGGCGCAAGCGATCGAACTTGAATTGAATCACCGGCCCGTAGTCCACCCGTTCGGCTGGAAAAGGCGGCGCATCCGCCAGGTCGGCCGGGGCGAGCGCGTTCTCCTCGACCAGCGTTTGCAGGCTGATCAGCAGCGGATTGCCGGCAAAAGCCGAGAAGCACTGATAAGGCGAGTCGCCATAGCCGGTGGGGCCGAGCGGCAAGACTTGCCACAAACGCTGGCCGGCGTCGCCCAGAAAATCGACGAACCGATGCGCATGCTCGCCCAGATCGCCGATGCCGAACCGGCCCGGCAAAGACGTGGGGTGTAACAACAGGCCGCTTGCTCTTTCCATAGCGTGGATGATAAACCAGATCGCGGCGTGGCTATAATGCCTCATCCCGCGATGACACAAACCACACGTGACCGCACAGGCCGGGGAGCGGCCCTGCAACGAACGGGCGAGATGCCCATTCGCGCTGGCCGTCCGATTGACTCTGCCGAAGTTGTCGAGGAGATATGGGATCGCGCCAATGCGCCGGGCGGGACACTCCGCGCGCTGGCCGAGGTGGCCGTCATGCTGGCAATCCTGTACGGCGTCTATACGTTCTTCCTCACCGGCGCGACGATCGTGGGCGCAGTGATGGAGCCAACTCTGCTGAACGGCCAGCAATTGCTGGTCAGCCGGGCAACCTACCTGCTGTCTCCGCCACAGCGCGGCGATGTGATTGTGGTGCGCGATCCGCTGGGATCGGGCCGCATCGTCACCCGGCGGGTGATCGGACTGCCCGGCGAGAAGGTGGAAGTGCGCGGCCGGCAGGTGATTGTCAACAATCGCCCGATCAATGAGCCTTACGTCAGCACCCCGCTGCTGGCCGGCGAAAGCATGACTTCTGTTGTCGCGCTTCAGCTCGACAACGACGAGGTATATCTGCTGGCGGACAACCGTCTGTCTCTCAATGACAGCCGCACCTGGGGGCCGGTCAAACTCGACGCCGTGGTGGGCCGGGCATGGTTGATCTATTGGCCACCCGACAGCATCGGTGTTGTCAAACACGAACGATATCAGCAGGAGACGCTTCCATGACGGATCTTGAACTGGCGCGCTACATCGACCACACCCTATTGAAACCAGACGCCACCCGCGCGCAGATCGAGCGCCTGTGCGCCGAGGCGAGGCAATATCACTTTGCCTCGGTGTGCGTCAATTTGTGTTGGGGCCGGCTGTGCGCCGATCTGCTGGACAAGTCGGACGTGAAGCTGTGCGCCGTGGTGGGCTTTCCGTTCGGCGCGACCACCACGCTGGCCAAGATGTTCGAGACCGACCAGGCTATCGACGTAGGGGCGCGCGAGATCGACATGGTGATCAACATCGGCGCGCTGAAGAGCGGGCTGACCGACTTTGTGCGCCAGGACATCGCCGGCGTCGTGTCGGCCTGCCACAAGAAGCGGCGCAAGGACGCGCTGCTGAAGGTCATCATCGAATGTGGCCTGTTGACCGACGAGGAGAAACGACTGGCCTGTCAATTGGCGCAGGAAGCCGGCGCCGATTTCGTCAAGACCTCCACCGGCATCAACTCAACCGGCGCAACCATTGAGGATGTGCGACTGATGCGCGCAGTCGTGGGGCCGCAGATGGGGGTCAAGGCCGCCGGCGGCATCCGCACGCGCGAGCAGGCGCTGGCGATGATCGAGGCCGGCGCGACGCGCATCGGCACCAGCGCCGGCGTGGCAATCGTGGGCGGGGTGGCTGCGACGCCGGCGGGGTATTAAGCACTGATCCTCACACGCGCTGAACACGCGGAAGCAGAAGATTTCAGATTGACACGGCAAACACACTGTGTCAAAATGGTTCCAGATTGGAACCAGCGAGAGGAGGCTGTTCATGCCAACGATTACCGTCAAGAACATCCCGACAGACGTTTACGAACTGCTCAAGCGATCCGCTGCCGCCAATCGGCGCAGCATCAACAGCGAAATCATCATACACATTGAGCGCGGGGTTCGCGGACGCAGAGTGGATGCCGAAGCCCTGCTCCTGCGCGCGCGCCTGTTGCGCCAGAAGACCAGACGGCATCGCATCACAGACGCCGAATTTCAAGCCGCCAAAACGGCAGGCCGGCCATGATTGTGGTTGACACGAACCTGATCGGTTATTTGTTTCTGGAAAGCAGCCACTCTGCGCTGGCCGAGCAGGCCTGGCGCAAAGACAACGAGTGGGCTGCGCCCCTTCTCTGGCGCAGCGAATTCCGCAACGCGCTTGCCCACTACATCCGCAAGCGATGGCTGACAGTGGAAGAATGCAGGCAGATCATGGCGAGCGCGCTTGAACTCATGGAAGCACAGGAGTATGAAGCGGACTCGGATCAGGTGTTACGGCTTGTGGCCGAGAGCAACTGTTCAGCTTATGACTGTGAATTCGTCGCAGTGGCGCGGGAGCTGAGGATTCCACTGATCACGGTAGACAAGCAAATCCTCAGAGAGTTCCCCACCGTGGCAGTATCGCTGGCAGACTTTGTCGAAAGGGAGGAATGAGGCGATTCAGAGGCTATCCCGGCAGATTTAAGATGTCGGATTTCCTGAAGAAGTCCGATGCCTTATAGATAGAGTCTAAAGCAAATGCCAAATATCCTTTTTGTCCCCCTCACCGGCGCAGCCGTTTGGCGCTCACCACGCCGGTGTTCAGGCCGATCAGGTTCAGCCCGCCGAAGAAGCGCGCGTGCTCGATCTTCATACAGCGATCCATCACCACATCCAGCCCGGCTTCCACCGCCCGCCGCGCTGCCGCCTCGTTGACCACACCCAGTTGCATCCACACGACTTTCGCGCCGACGGCGATGGCCTCTTCCACGATCGGCGGCACATCCGCCGAGTTGCGAAAGATGTCCACCACTTCGATCTCGCCCGGCCGCGCTTCGGCCAGCTTCGTCAGCGAGGGGTAGCAGGGCCGGCCCAGGATTGTTTGCTCGCGCGGGTTGACCGGCATCACGTCATAGCCCTCTGCCAGCAGATAAATCGCGGCGAAATGGCTGGGCCGATATGGATTCCCGCTCAGCCCCACCATCGCAATGCGGCGATACGTCGAGAGGATTTCCAGGCGCTCGGCGGCGCTCTCGATCAGTCTAGCCATGCTTGCCCCCTGCGCCGGCGGGGCGATCAAAAATGTTGCAGGCATCCGGCGAAACGGTGGTCGGAACCTCGCGCCGTGCCGGCGTTGCGAAAACGCGCTCACCCTGCGAGGCTTGCAACGCCTGATCCAGATCCCAGATCAAATCCTCCACATCCTCCAGCCCGATAGACAGGCGGATCATGTCGGGCGTGATACCGCCGGCGCGCTGCTCTTCCTCGCTGAGCTGGGCGTGGGTGGTGCTGGCCGGGTGAATCACCAGCGATTTGGCGTCGCCCACATTCGCCAGATGGCTGAACAATTGCAGATTCTCGATCAACGCCCGCCCGGCCTCAAAGCCGCCCTTCACGCCGAAGGTGAACACTGCGCCGGCCCCTTTGGGCAGATACTTCTGCGCCAGCGCATAATGCGGGCTGTCCGGCAGCGAAGGATAGTTGACCCATGCCACCGCCGGATGGGCGGCCAGAAACTCTGCCACAGCGCGCGCATTGGCGACGTGGCGTTCCATGCGCAGACCCAGCGTCTCCAGACCTTGCAGAAACAGGAATGCGTTGAATGGACTGAGCGCCGGCCCCATGTCGCGCAGCGACTCGACGCGCGCCTTCATGATCCAGGCGAAGTTGCCAAACGTTTCATAGAAGCGGATGCCGTGATAGCCCTTGCTCGGCTCAGTCAGGCCGGGGAACTTGCCATTGTCCCAGCGGAACTTCCCGCTGTCCACGATCACACCGCCGATGCTGGTGCCATGTCCGCCGATGAACTTGGTGGCGCTGTGCACCACGATGTCTGCGCCCCATTCGATGGGCCGGCACAGGTACGGCGTGGCGAACGTGTTGTCCACGATCAGCGGCAGGCCGTGTTCGTGGGCAATGGCAGCGACCGCCTCAATGTCCAGCACATCGATGCGCGGATTGCCGATCGTCTCGGCATACAGCGCGCGCGTGCGCGGGGTGATGGCGCGGCGGAAGTTATCGGGATCGCTGCTGTCAACGAAGGTGGCCTGAATGCCCAGTTTGCGAAAGCTGATGTCGAACTGCGTATAGGTGCCGCCATACAGTGTGTTGCTGGCGACGATCTCGTCGCCTTCGCCCATCAGCGTGAAGATGGCGATGAACTGCGCCGCCTGTCCGCTGGCCGTCGCCAGCGCGCCCACGCCGCCTTCGAGCGAGGCCATGCGCTCCTCGAACGCGGCAGTGGTGGGGTTCATGATGCGCGTGTAGATGTTGCCGAAGCGCTGCAATGCGAACAGGGTGGCGGCGTGGTCGGTGTCTTCAAAGACATAGCTGGTCGTCTGGTAGATCGGCATGGCCCGCGCGCCGGTGGCCGGGTCGGGCCGTTGTCCCGCATGCAAAGCGCGGGTATTGAAGCCATACACTCTGTCCTGTGCCAAAATCGCCTCCGTATCAAGCAGGGGGCGCGCCGGCTTGCCCTGCCGCAATGGCCGATGATTGTAATGGCTCGCCACAGCGCGCGCAATGGCAGGCGTATCATGCGCGCCATGCAACCGCGCATCCGACCTGCCACAGCCAACGACCAGCGCGCCATTTGGGCCTGGGTCTGGCGAACCGGACTCAACCCCTTGAATCTGAACTGGCGCAACTTCGTGGTGGCAGAGGTCGAAGGACGACTGGCCGGCTTCGGTCAGTTGCGCCCGCATCGGGACGGCAGTCTTGAACTGGCGTCGCTGGTGGTGAGGCCGGCCTATCGCAGACAGGGCATCGGCAGCCGGATCGTGCGCGCCTTGCTGGCCGGCCAGCGAGGTCCCATCTATCTGTTCTGCGAAAGCAAGTTGCAGCCGTACTACGCGCGGACTGGCTTTCAGCCCATCCGTGACACCGAGTTGCCGCCGGCGCTGGCGCGCATGTACCGAATGGCGACCTGGCTCATGCGACTCGCCTCAGCTGTCAGCCGGCGCGAGATGAGCATCGTTGCCATGCGCTGGGTATCACCGTGACGGCGGCAGGCGGCCGGCGCGCAACATGACACCGGCCGGCCTTACAATCCGGCCTGTGCCAGTGTGTGTTGCCGAGGCGGGGCATGACTGTTTCCACATCCACCCAGGATGAGCGTGACACCAGACCGGCGTTGCCGGCGCCTGCCGGCCCGCTCTTTGGCCGGCAGGCCGAACTGCGCGCGCTCGCCGGCGCGTTGAGCCGGCCAGGACTGGTCACGCTGACCGGTCTGGGCGGCAGCGGCAAGACTACGCTGGCGCTGCGCCTCGCGCGCGAACTATCCGCCTCGTTCACAGGCCGCGTGTGGTGGTGCGACCTCGGCCCGCTGACCGATCCCGCGCTCGTGCCATACGCCGTGGCCGCTGCGCTGGGGCTATCGGACACGCTGGTGCCGGTCGAGGCCGCCCGGCGGGTCATCGGCGCAGCGCCGACCCTGCTGGTGCTCGACAATTGCGAACACGTTGCGGCGGCGGCGGCCGACCTGATTCATGCGCTGATGACCGACTGCCTCGGCTTGCGTGCGCTGGCCACCAGCCTGCAACCATTGGGCGCACCAGGCGAGCAGGTCTGGCCGCTGGGGCCACTGCCCGTTCCATCGGCCAGCGAGCCGTTCGACCAACTGGCCGCAGAGCCGGCTGTTGCCCTCTTTGCGGCGCGGGCGAAGGTCGTTGCGCCCGGCTTTGAGCTGACCTCTCACACCGCGCCGCTGGTGGCAGCTATTTGTCGCCGGCTGGATGGTCTGCCGTTGGCGATCGAACTCGCGGCTGCGCGCGCCGGGATGCTCAGCCTGGAACAAATACTGTCTCACCTGGCCGGCAGCCTGACCCTCCTCACCCGCGCGCAGCCTCCCGCCGGCAGCGCAGCCCGCCACCACGCGCTGCGCGCCACGCTGGAATGGGGCTATCGGCTGCTGAGCGACGAGGAGCAACGACTCTTTCGCAGTCTGTCGGTCTTTCCTGCTTCGTTCGCGCTGGAAACGGTCGCCGGCGTCGAAGGCGCGCCGGAAAGCGGGCTGGTGAAGACGCTGGATATGTTGTCCAGCCTGGTGAACAAGTCCCTGCTTGTCGTCGGCGAGCTTCCCGCGCGCGGCGCTGCGCGTTACCGCATGTTGGAGCCGGTGCGCGTCTACGCCCGCGAACTGCTGGAAGCGGCGGGAGAAGGGCCGGCAACGCGAGATCGCCAGTTGCGCTGGGCCGTGTCACTGGCCGAGGCCCTGGCGCCCCAGCTCATCACGCCAGAGGCCGGCCTGGCCATCGCGCGCATCGAGGCCGACTACGACACGTTGCGCGCGGCGCTGCGCTGGGCTATCACCTCACGGCAGATCGAAGTGGGGATGCGACTGGCAGCAGCCCTATTTCGTTTCTGGTTCAACCGCGGCCCGTTGAGCGAAGGGCGCTCCTGGTGCGAAGAACTGCTCAACGCCCCTGCTGACACATCTCTCGTGTCGCCAGCCATCCGCGCGCGGGTTGCCTTCACCTCCGGGCGACTGGCTTGCCGGCAAGGCGACGATCGCACCGCTGCCCAGCGCGGCGCCGAAAGCCTGCGTCTGGCGCGCCAGGCCGGCGCGCGGGAAGACGAGGCGCGCGCCCTCGATCTGCTGGGCCTGGCCGCCCACGACGGGCACGACTTCATGCAGGCCATCGCCCACTATCGCGCGGCAATCGACCTGCGCCGCGCGCTGGGAAATAGTTGGGCCGTGGCCGTCTCGCTCAACAATCTGGGGCTGGTGCATTTCGAGTGCGCCGATTACGACGAAGCGGCAGCCTGTTTCACCGCCGCGTTAGAAGCGGCAGCCCAGGCCGGCGCAGAGTTGATCCCCCCCTATGAAAACCTGGCCGAGGTCGAGACAGTGCGCGGCGATCTGCTGAGAGCGGCCAGTCACGCCCGGCGCGGCCTGGCGCTGGCACAGTCCGCCGGCGATCAACATTCGCTGGCCAGCGCGCGCCGCATGTTGGGCGTGATTGCCCGGCTGCAAGGCCATCTGGATGAAGCGGCATCGTTGGCGCAGGCAGCTCTGGATGCCTTTCTTAGGCTCGACTCGCCAATCAACGTGGGCGACGCCCAGCGGGACCTGGGTGATGTGCGCATGCAGCGCGGCGAGATGAGGCCGGCGCAGGAGGCATACTCGGCGGCGCTGGAGGCGCACCAAAAGGTCGGCTACCTGCGCGGCATGGTCGAAGCGCAAGGCCGGCTGGCATTGCTCAGCGCCGCGCGCGGCGCAACCACCCTCGCTCTGAGTCAGGCGCGCGAAGTGATTGCGCCGCTGCTCGACCTGCTCGAACAGCGCAGAGCCACCTTCCGCCGCAGTCTGATCGAAGCAGTGGAGGCCGCCGGCCTGGCGCTGGCAGCGTCCGCGCCGGATCAGGCCGGGCAGTGGCTGGCGACGGCGACGACGGAGCGCGCCCGACTGAAGCTGCCTCGAATGCCGCCCTGGCGCGAGATCATCGAAGCAGCGTGCAGCAAAGCCATTGCCCCAGCGACTCCCCTCACGCTCGAAGCGGCTGCCCGGCAAATTCTCGCAGCACCCGCCGTCACATCGCAAAGGAACGCCCAGCCGATCGTCTCCACAACCGGCGAACCGCGCATCCGCGTTCGCGCGCTGGGTCGGGCAGAGGTGCTGGTGGCTGGCCAGCCGGTCAAAGCGTCGGCCTGGGTCTATCACAAAGCGCGCGAGTTGTGCTTCTACCTGCTCGACCGGCCGCCGACGAGCAAAGCACAGATCGGCCTCGACCTGTGGCCGGAGGCGTCGTCGGCCCAACTGCGCAACTATTTGCACCGCAGCCTGCACTTCATCCGCAAAGTGCTGGGCGATCCCGACGCGGTGCATTTCGAGAGCGGACAGTACAGTATCAGGCCGGGGCCAGACCTGTGGTACGACGTGGCTGAGTTCGAGGCCGGCCTGCAACGCGCTGCGGCGCTGGGGTCGGTCACCACGGCAAGCGCCGAGCGCCGCGCCGAGATGGGCGAGCTGCTGCAAGCGGCGATTGCGCTGTGGGACGGCGAGTTTCTGGCCGATCTGGACGCTGGCGAGTGGGCTGTTTTGCGGCGTGAAGAATTGTGCCAGTCTTATCTGCGCGCCCTGATCGATCTGGGACAACTGCGCGGGCTTGAAGCGCGCTATGCCGAAGCCATCGCCATCTGGCAGCGCGCGCTGACGGTTGACCCCTACCTCGAGCTGGCCCAACGCGAGTTGATGCGCTGCCTGGCCCGACAGGGCGAGATAGCCGCCGCGCTGAGCAAATACGAGCGCCTGCGCGAACTCCTGGCCGCCGAACTGGATGCCTCTCCCTCCCATGAAACCACCGCGCTCTACGAACGCATCCGGCGCGGTGACGACGTGTAAGCGTTTGTGTAAGCGCCCCCGCTGTACCCTGCCACCTGATCAATCGAGACAGGGCTTTGACGCTGTGAGTTTTGGGTTGGCTTTCTGGAGGTATGGATGGGTTGGGTGGATTGGATCCCGCGAGGGCGCATGGCGGCATTGGCAGCCACCTTTACGCTTCTGACTGCATGTGGGGGCGGCTCGCCAACAACGCTGGCGCCGTTGACGCTTCCCCCTGAGCTGGCCGGCCTCGACCTGTGCGCTGCAATCCCGCCGGCTGCGTTGGAAGCCGTGTTGGGGCGCAAGCTGGTCGGCGCGCCGGCCCGGTTTGAATATCCCGACGCGCCCGGCAGCGCCGGCTGTCAATATGACGCCGGGCAGGACTCGCAAGGCAACGCGCTATTTGCCTACGTCGCCCTCGCTGCACCCGATACGTATGACCGACAACCACGCTACCAGGATCAATCGGTTAGCGGGATTGGGGATGCCGCCTACTTCAACAACGGCGCCGACGCGCGTCAACTGTGGGTCAGGCTGGACAAAGTGGCGCTGGTGGTCGCTATTGGCGATGTGCCCAACGAGACCGGCCTGAAACAACTCGCCGTCTTACTGGTGGATGCCATCCGCGCCGGCGAGCACTGACATGCCATTTCGTTATCAACCCGTTCAACTGGAGACGTTCATCGTGCGCATCTGGCGCGAGGCCAGTGGATCCGCATGGCGCGGCGAGATCATCCATTTGCCCGACCGCGCTGCGCGACGATTTGGCACGCTGGCGCAGGCCGGCGCGTTCATCGCGGCTTACGCGCCAGGCGTCGATCAGCCGGCAAATGGTTTCACAGACGATGCAGGCACACATGATTCGCCTGGCGACCCAACTCCTGACTTCTGACTACACCCAGAGGGATGTGAAATGGAACGATTGAAGCAAACAATCAACGCAAGAGCAAGCCGCCTTGTCATGCGTGGGGTCATCGCGCTGGCGATGCTGATCAGCGCGATGGCGAGTCCTTCGCTCAACCATCGGGCGACTGCCGCCAGCAACGGGCCGGTGACGCCGCGCGCGTTCTTCCCGATCGTGATGAACCACTACCCGCTGATCAATCGCTACGGGTTGGGCTACGCCACGGCGACCGACCGCACGCTGATCCGCTGGTTCTGGTCGCCGGCCAGCGAGCCGGCCTTCCGCGTGTATCGTCGCGCCGGCAGCGCGCCTGAAGTGTTGGTGGCCACCGTCGTCTCGGTGACCAATCCATCGCAGGCAATCAACATCCTGGATACTACGGAGCCGCGCTATCCCAACCTGTACACGCGCATCATCTCCGACTATGCCGCGCTGGGCATCACCAATATCCCTTCGCTGTTGAGCGTGCTGCGGGCGAACAAGCTGGGCGCGCAACAACTGGCCAACGACTACTACCCGGTTGCGTTGGTGATCGGCTGGGGGTATCTGGACACGGCCATTACCCCCGGCACGGTGTACACCTATCGCGTGGAAGCGGCTCTGGGCAGCGAGATCACCCCGCTGGGCAGTGTGTCGCTGCGAGCCGGCCAATTGACGCCGCTCGATGCGCCAACCAATCTGACCGCCCTGGATCTGGGCGACACCAGCGCGCACGTGCGCCCCAAAGACGGCGACTGGGGCACGGCGCAACAGAACCGGCGCTTCCACCAGACAACCTACCTGCGCTGGAACATCGCGCCGCCCACCAGCACCGCCTCGATCAACGGCGCGTGGGTCGCCGGCTACGACATCTACCGCGCCCCGATCACCGCGCCGACCGCGCTGGAACAGGTCAACGGCGTCAAGCCGGTGCAGCCGCTCACCGTCACGATCCCGCTCTCCGACACGCCGCCGACCACGACCACGCTGGCCTACGAAAAGGTGAGTTACTACTACGCCGACGCCGCGCCGGCTGTGGGGGAATGGGTGTATCGCGTCGCGCCACGCGACTTGCTGGGGCAGGTGCAGCAATGGCCGGCCGACGCAGCCCAGTTCAGCGCGCCGCTCACCGCCCGCGCGCGCGACTTTTACCCGCCGGAGCCGCCGCGCAACGTCACCGCCACCCTCACGGCCACCCTCCCGCTTTCGACTGTGGTGGTGTCGTGGGACATCACGCCTACTGCCGATCTGAGCGGCTTTGTGGTGTATCGCTCGTTCAGCATCTCGGTCACGCAGCAGGCCGGCTGCGCCGACGAAAACGTGTGCTGGCGCGCCGTGTTCACCGGCACTGCCTCGGCGCGCGCGTGGAACGACCCCGACACCACGCTGGAGCGCGTGCGCTGGTATCGCGTGCAGGCATTCGATCAGGACGGCAACCGCAGCGGTTTCAGCGCGCCGGCCCAGGCCGTGATCCATGACTTGACGCCACCCGGCCCGCCTACTGTGACCGTGCACCCGTGCGACGCCTTTGGCGGGCCGCAGGACGGCTACTGTATCAACGCAACATCGCCCAGCACCGACACGACACGCTACCGCATCGCCTGCCGCTTTGCCCCCGGCGGCGAGTTGTTGCCAATGGCCGAGATTACCAGCGTGAACAACTTCAAGCTGGAAAGCGTGTACCGCCCGCCGCTGCCCTTGCAGAGCGTCAGTTGCGAAATGCGCGCCGCCGACGCGCACGGCAACCTGAGCGACCCTGCGCCGTTCAGCGTGCCGTGGATGATCCCCATCCGCCCGCCCGTTGCGCCAACGCCGATCATCACCAGCATCGACACGGCGCTGGGCGGCGTGAACGGCTACAGCGCCCGGCTGCTGTGGGATGCGAGCGAGGCCGGCGGGGTCACCGGCTTTCGCATCAGCCGCGAGGCCATTCTGCGGCCCGATGGCACAGCCGGCGGCGTGAACGTGTTCGATGTCTCCAATCCCGCCGCGCGCATTTACACCGACACCACCATTGATCCGCAAACCGTGTATGTGTACACCGTCACTGCGCTGACGCCGCCTGGCTTCCCCTTCAACGGCGTCACGGCGTCGTCATCGCCGCGCACGTTCAAGGCAGTGGTCAACGGGCAACGCCCGATCACCGAAGTGGGTTGGGTGAGCCTGGCGTGGCAGGCCGGCCAGGGCGCATCGCTGCACTGGGACCCGCTGGATGACCGCCTGCGCGCGTGGGCGGTCTTCCGCAGCGTGCATCGCGACAGCGACTACATCCAGCTTACGCCGATTGTGATGAGCGGGCCGGTGTATCAGGACGCCGCCGCGCAGCACGATCGCTACTGGTATGTGGCAGTTGAATTCAACCCACGCACCGGCGAGCCGATCCGCTACACGCGCCCGCGCAGCGCTGCATACGGCGAATCGCCGACGCTTGTCCAGACAACAGACGACGATAGCCAATCGTCAATTGCCAGTCCGCTATCGTCACTCCTCAGACAATCCCAAATCCAAAATCCCAAATCCAAAATCCCAAACGCGGCCCAGTCGTGTTCCCCCGTTCCATTCAGCCCCGGCGAGCCGTTGCGCTTTGGCGAGGGGTTCGAGGTGGTCTCGGTCACGCTGACCGTCAGCAACCCGGCCGGCCTGATCGGCTTTGGGTATCTGCGCCTGACGCCGCCGGGTGGCGTGATCTACTGGCCGGTCAATTTCGGCAGCTCCGCCAACCCTGTGACGGTGGGCGACGCGCAGAACCACGTCTGCACCGGCCAGCTCGACGTGATGCTCATCCCCACACCGGTGCAGTATCCGGGTGGTCTGAACTACCAAGTGCGCCAGATCAGCGCCAAACCCTGGTTCAGCCAGCCGAATGCCGACACCGGCGAGGTATGGATTGAGCTGCCAGACACACTGCGGCTGGCCGGCAACAGCGGCACAGAGAGCGACTGGTGGCCGTATCTCAGCGTGCAACTGCGCGGGGATCTGTCCTTCAGCATGACCTCGCCGCTGCCGCCCTCGATGCAGAACTGCGCCGCGCCGTTCTTCTCGTTCAATCTGGAAACGCTGCCGGCCTCGGTCGTGCCGCTGGGCACGCTGACGATGGATCAATACGGCATCACGGCCACCGAGAGCTGCCTGCGCTACCTGGATCGCTACACCGGCATCCCCACACCGCGCGCATCCGCGCTGGCCGACAGCAACGAGGGCTACCTGCGCGGGGGGTACACCGGCGGGAGTGTGAGCGTCGAAGCCGGCGGCCTGCGCGGGTACTTCACCACCACCGGCCTGCTGGGGTGGACGGCCAGCTACCCATTCGGGTTCCAGCTCAGCGCCGCCGGCGGAGCGATAGGCATCAGCGGCACGCGCATCGTGTCGGGCCAACTGGGCAGCGGCAGCGCCACAATCGGCTATCACACCGGCATCACCACAGCGTCGCCGGTCGTGTTGAACGGCAACTTCATCAGCCTGACGCTCGACCCCGGCGGGGCGGCCTACGGCGTGTGGAGCACCGGGCAGGATGTGGCGTGGTTGCAGAACGGCTTTCGCCTGTTCGCCGGCGAATGGGAGTTGTACCTGGGACGCCTGACCAGCGCCGGCCGGCCGCATCTGGAGATGTGGGCCACGCGACCCGGCGATACGCGCGATGTAGGGCTGGCGCAGCCGGCCGAGATCGAGGCCGGGCTGAACCGCCGGCTCGCCAATACCCAGCTCTTCTACAGCAATTGCAGCGGCCCCTCGGCCACTTTCAACGCGGCGGTGAACACCTACGCGCGCCGGGGCGGGCTGAGCCAGCGCCAGAAGGCCAAACTCCTCGCGCCTGTGCCGATGCCCATTCACGGCTACGACGCCAGCCTCGACAACATGGAGCTGGAATGGCTGGATAACTTCGTGTTCGACCGCAACGCCACCGCCGATCTGCGCCTGCCGTTCCCGCCCAGCGTGACATTGCGGCTGGTCAACCTGTGGTTCAACCAGAACACCGGCTGCATCGACGGCGGCACGGTTCCCCCCGGCCAGGCCGGCAAAACGCTGCGCTACTGGGAATTAGGCGCGCGCTTCCGCAGCGTCGAGTTTCGCGCGCAGCCGGCCGGCTGGACGCAGCAAGGCCCGTATCACGACGCCATGCTGTGGGCGCAGACGGCCATCAGCCTGCCGCACGTCAGCCCGCCGGGCACGACGCAGCCGGCAGCGGTCAACGTGGACCTCTCGTTCTACCCGAACGGCGATTTCTACTCGGCCACCCTGCTGTACGACCGGGCCGACTTCATCTTCGACGGCTTTCCGTTCCTGATCGAGGGCTTCCAGTTGAACAACACAGCGCGCTGGGATCCGTGGGTGTTCAATGTGTGGTATCCCAGCGGCGCAGGGCCAATCTGGGAGCCGGCGGCCAACACAGCCACGCCGCCCACGAACAACTGGAACCAGCGCGGCTTCGTGGAGTTGAAGGGCGCATTGATCGCGCCGTACTTCGGGCCGCTGAAGGGGCCGGCCGACCGGCCACGCCCCAACCTGTTCGTGTTGGGTTGGGATAACTACGTCGGCTTCAGCGACACGGTGCGCGCCGAGAAGGTGTGGGTAGACCTGAACGTGGTCAAGCTGGTGTGGGACTACGACCGGCTGGTGTACGCGCAGCATCCCGCCAGCGGGCGCGGCATGTTCGCCGGCTTCGAGAATTACAAGTTGGTGCCGGATGGGGTGATCCCGCCGCTGCCGGGCGAGGCGCAAGTGCTGAACCTCGACACCGGCGTGGTGATCGAGCCGGACCGGCTGGGGGTGTATCTGGGACAGGCGGCCGGCATTGCGCTGTATCGCGCGCTGGCCGAGCAGACCGCCCTGCCTTTGGGATCGCCGCCCTCCGCCCCCACGCTGACGGCCTGGGGCGGCAAGCTGGCGTTGCTGAACGTGACCAGCTACACCCAGTTACTCAACACCGTGTGGAGCCTGTACGGCGCGCGCACGTACCTCGACACGGTGGCCGTGCTGAATGATTACGAGGACGCGCCGGCCACCAGCCTGCCCGACACAGAACAGTTCGGCGGGGGCAGCATGGGGCAGATGAATAGCTGGGGCCTGTTCTTCCGCCGGCTGCGCGGGCTGGTGGAGATGACGGGCAGCGGGCCGGCGGCGCAGTTCGAGCGTTTCCAGCTCAGCCTGTTGTTCCGCTGGCAGCCGGACGGCGACAAGCACCCGCGCCTGCTGGCCGAACGCATCAGCATGGAGATCAACCGGCACGGCGACTTCATCCTGATCGGCAAGAACATCCAGAGCACGATGGTGGAAGACTTCATCAAACGCATGGATGTCTCGTTCCGTGTCAACCCCATCCTGCCACAGTTCGAGGGCGGCTTCACCGGCTACGAGCTGCTCTCCAAAGCCAACCCGCGCATCGACCTGTTGACGGTGGTGGTGGGCGTGGGGGCCGAGGTGAATTACATCGGCGGCGAGTTCGAGGGCGTGGCCGACACCAACCCCGGCGGCAGCAAGATTCGCCTGGGCGGCAGCCTGCTGGTCGGCGTCATCAAGCCGAACAGCCCGGTGCTGCAAACGCACTTCAAGGATTTGATGAGCAAGCTGTCGGAGATACCGGGCAGCGGCAATCAAACCTTCACCGGCTTCTACCTGCGCGCGCACGGCCAGGTGCCCGTGTACGGGGTGAACTGCCTGTTGCAGGTAACGGTGGGGGCCGAGGTGGCCGGCTGGTACTGGTCGATCGACAACGGCCAGGGTGACGCCTGGGGCGGCAAGTTGCGCGGCTACGCCTTCGGCAGTTTCATCTGCCTGGTCAGCATTCGCGGCGATATCACGCTGCAATACTGGCAACAGACGTTCAGCGGCCAGACCGTGCGCAAGTTCGAGGGCACGGGCTGGGTGGCCGGCGGGCTGGGCTTCTGCGACGCCGACGGCTGGAAGAGCTGGGAGACGCGCTGGTGGGATCAGCCGTTCTGCTGGACGGCCGGCGCGTATCTACAAATCCGCTACGACGAGGGCACCGCCAACGACGGCTGGAAAGTGAGCTATTCGGTGGAACTGGAGTAGGAGCGACCTTACCCCCAACCCCCTCTCTTTCGAGGAGAGGGGGCCGGGGGAGAGGTCTCTTCGGTGGACTATACTTCCGGCCATGCTCACACGGGCAGAGTTGCGGAAGGCGATCGGCCAGTCCTTCAGCATCGAAGAACTGGAGATTCTGTGCGCCGACCTGGGGATCGACCCGGAGTCCATTCCAGGCCGCGACAGCGGCAAGGACTACTGGATCACCCAGATTCTGGCGCACTTTCAGCGCCGCGAGCAGATGCCGGCGCTGCTGGCTGCGCTGAAGGAACGCCGGCCCGATGTGGCCTGGGACGTGCCAGCGCAGGACACGCCGGCTGCCCCCGCCGCGCTGTGGTGGGACAGCATCCAGCCCACCGAGTTGCCGGCGGCGCGTGGCGACGTGATCGTGGCGAACATCAGCAACTCCAACACAGTGGCGGCCGGCAAGAACATCACCCTCACCCTGGGCGCGCCGGCGCCGGACGACCGGCAGGTGATCGCTGCGGGCCTGACCGCGCTGGCCGATAGCATCGCCGGTGACGGGCCGCAGGCGCAAATCGCCCGGCTGCAACTCAAGCTGCTGCAAGGCGAGCTGACCCGCGCCGACGAAGGGGTGAAGCCGGACAGCGCAACCATCATCGAAGCCGCCGGCTGGCTGCTGGACAATGCGCCGCAGGCGGCCGGGGCATTGCGCGCCCTGTTTGCCCTGCCGGCCGTGGGGCGCGTGATGAGCAAAGCCGGCGATGCCGCCCTGCTGTGGGCGCGGCAGCGCTTTGGGGCATGAATGGCTGACCAACCGCCTGCCTCCGCTGCGCCGCCCCCCGCCCCCTCCACTCCCCCACCGCCCGACAAGAACCCGCTCAAGCGCCTGGCGCAGTTGATGCGCGACGCGCGCAGCGGGGGCGATGTGATTGCCGCCAACGTCGAGAACTCGCAGGATGTCACCGTCGGCAAGAACATCCTGAAGATTCGCATCGGCGCGCTGGTGGTGCCGGCGACGCCGGTGCTGATCGGCGTGATCGTGTTCATCGCGCTGGCAGCGGTGGCCAGCTACATCGCCTTCGTGCCGGCGCGCATGCCGACCAGCGATTTCGCGCCTTACTTCAACGTGGTGGTGGCCGAGTTTGGCCAGCTCGATGCGCAGGGCCGCGCGCAGGCGTCGCCGGCCGGGCAGGATCTCAGCGACGCGGTGTATCGCGCCCTGCGCGACGAGTTCTCCACCTACTCGGAGTTGAAGGACTTGTTCAACCCGCTGGTGTGGCACGGCGGCCCCGGCCTCGACAAGCGGGCCAGCATCGGGCGCGTGTCGAACATCACCGAGGCCAAAGCGCTGGCCGACAGTCTGGGTGCGAATGTCGTAGTGTTCGGCAATTTCGGCGCGCAGGGGCCGGCCGGCGGCTTCACGCCAGAGTTCTACATTGCGCCCATCCGCAACGTGGCCGACGATCTGGTGGGCGCGCACCGGCTGGGCGCGCCGATTCAGCGGGCCGGCCTGGGCCTGAAGGCCGAGTTGATCGACCGGCAGAAGCTGATGGCCAAGTTCACACTGGGCCTGATGTACGACTTGAGCGGATTGCCGGATCGCGCGTTGACCGTGCTGACCACCGATGCGGATCTGGCGCGCTGGCCCGACGACCCCAGCAAAGCGGTGCTGCTTCTTTTCATCGGCCGGCAGCACCTGTACTTGAGGCAACCCGACGATGCCCAGCGCGCATTTGAGGAGGCATTGCGCCGTGACCCCGCTTACCTGCGCGCGCATCTTGGCCTGGGCGACGCCCACTATCAACGGGTGGCCATGCTGCCGGCCGATCAACGCCTCGACAGCCCGGAGTTGGATCAGGCCATCGGCGAGTATCAATTCGTGTTCGAGCGCGCCCCGCAGGCTGTGGACGCGCCTCTGCTGGCGCTGAGCGCCCGACTGAGCCTGGGCTATGGCCGGGCTTTGAAAGGCGGGGCGCTCTATCAGCGCGATCATCTGGAGCCGGCGGAGACGGAGCTGCTGGCGGCGGTAGATTTGCTCAGCGGCGCGCTGGATTCACTGGCCGGGCAATACCGCCGGCTGGGTCAGGCTTACGAAGCCATTGGCCGGTCGTACATTCAACTGGCCGACATCGCCGACGTGCGCGGCGACACAGCCGAGGGCAAGCGGCGGTATGATGCAGCCAGATCGGCGCTCCAAAGCTGCCAGGCGCAAGGCGAAGAAGGCCGGGGCCTCACCGACGAATTCCTCGTCAACAACATCATTCGCGCAGTCTGCCTGCCCAATCTCGACACCGTCAATCAGGCCCTGAGCAGCCGTTGAGCAGGCGGGCGGAAGGGCGGGTCGCGTGTTGCGTATTGCGTGTTGCGTATTGCGTGTTCCGTGTTGTATGCCGCGCGTTCTGTCGTCTGCGTTCTCTCGTCTGCATTCTGTCGTCTGTGCTCTGTATTCTGACTACTGACTACTGTGGAGGTTGTGATGAAAATCGGGCGTGTATTGATCGTCTTGATGTCGATGGGGGTGACGTTTGGCGTACTGGCGGCCCTGGTGGCTGCGCGGGCTTCTGAGGAGCCGGCGAGGACACTGAGCGCGCAGGCAACCGCGACTCGGACATCTGCTGCCACGGCAATAACCCCCACCGCGACCCTCACCGGCACAGTTGGCAGCCGGCCTAAAGTGGTGGTCGAGACCTCGCCCTACGGCGATATCGGCACCGGCAACATCGAGGTCACGCTGCTCGATCCGAACGTGACGCCGCGTGGCATGGAGGCCATCGCGTTCCAGGTGCTGGCGCGGGCTGCAGGCACGACGACCGACGGCGCGGAAATCGGCGCCGTGCAGTTCATCATCTTCGACAGCAAGGCTGCGCTGGATGACTATGCCGCCAACCGCTCGCTGGCGCGGGCCGTGTACCAACACACCGAGCGCCGCGTGCCATACTGCCTTTTCCGCGAGGAAGGCGACGACTGCAAGGCGCTGAACTTTGCGCGTGAGTCCAGCTGGCCGGCCAGCGATGATCCCTCCATCCCCCGGCGTGCCATCCAAACCGGGCGAACCCATTACCTGGTGATCCAGGTCACCAGCAGCGACAACCCGGGCTTCAACGGCTTCTGGGAAGGCGTGGCCGAGTTTATGCCGATCCGGGGCAGCGGAGCGTCTGTGGCGCAAGGATGCCGGCAAGGTCAGGTGCAGATTCGCTCGCCGCGGTCGGGCAGCCGGCTCAGCGGGATTGTGAGCATTCGCGGCTCGGCCACCTGCGACCATTTCGACTATTACAAGTTCGAGTTTGAGGACGCGCGTTGCGACAAGGGCATCTGCTTTGTGGCTGGCCCGTTCAGGCCAGGTGTGGTGAACGGCGAGCTGATGTCGTGGGATACGCGAACGGTGCCGAACGGGCAGTACGTGTTGCGCGTCGTGGTTGTCGGTCAGAACGGGGCTATTTTCCGCCAGATTGCGCGCATCCGGGTCAACATCGCAAACTGACGGCTGGCTATAATGGCCAAAACGTCGCGCTGGCAGGCCGGCACGCGCCGGGCGCCAGGTTCTGGTGAGGAATACAGCAATGGCTGATTTGTTCGACAAGATCGCAACCGACCCCTCGATGCAGGCTGTCCGCATGGGCAAAGAGACCGGCATCTACCCCTACTTCAAACCGCTCTCGGAAACCGAAGGCACCGAAGTGGTGATCGATGGGCGCCGGCTGATCATGATCGGCTCCAACAACTATCTGGGGCTGACCACCCATCCCAAGGTGCGCGAGGCCGCCATCGAGGCAACCCGCAAATACGGCACGTCATGCACCGGCAGCCGCTTTCTGAACGGCACGCTCGAATTGCACAAGGAGCTGGAGCGCCGGCTGGCCCGCTTCATCGGCAAAGAGGCGGCCATCGTGTTCAGCACCGGCTACCAGAGCAACCTGGGCGCCATCACGGCGCTGCTGGAGAAGGACGACATCGCCATCTGCGACAAGGAGATCCACGCCTCGCTGGTCGATGCGGTGAAGATGGCCGGCTGCCAGATGAAGCGCTTCCGCCACAACGACATGAACGATCTGGAGCGCGTGCTGAAAGACAACAAGGACGCAGCCAAGATGGTGATCGTCGATGGCGTGTACTCGATGGGTGGCGACCTGGCCCGCGTGCCAGAGATTGCCGAGTTGTGCCGCAAGTATGGCGCTCGTTTCTTCGTAGACGATGCCCATGGCCTGGGGGTGATGGGGCCGGGTGGGCGCGGCACGGCCATACATTTCGGCTGCGTCGATCAGGTCGATCTCATCATGGGCACATTCAGCAAATCATTTGCCTCGCTGGGTGGGGTGATCGCCGGCGATCAGGAGGTGATCGACTTCATTCAGCATCACGCGCGCTCATTTATCTTCAGCGCCTCGATGCCGCCGGCGAACGCAGCCGCCGTGCTGGCCTGTCTGGACATCATCGAGGCCGATCCCAGCTACGTCGAGCGGGTGCACACCCAGTCGGCCAAAGTGCGCAAGGCGCTGCGCGAGATGGGCTACAACTGCGGCGAAAGCGTCACCCCAATCATCCCGGTCATCATCGGCAGCGAGATGTACACCGTGGCAGCCTGGCAATCGTTCTTTGAGTATGGCATCTACACCAATCCGGTGTTGCCGCCTGGTGTGCCGCCCAACAAGAGCCTGCTGCGCACCAGCTACATGGCTACCCATACCGACGAACAGATCGAGAAGATCATCGCCGGCTTCTATGAGGTGGGCATGCGCATCGGCCTGATCGAGGAAAAAGAGACCATCTCGGCGTAAGCCAAGGCGCAGAGTGCGGCGCAGCCAACACCAGGCGCTGGGGCATTACGCTTTAGCGCCTGGGTCGTTTTCAATTGCTCACCCTCTCGCAGGCTTCTGATGTGCCGAGGCCTGTCCACACAATCCACAAGGCTGACGATCCACATCCTGTGGATGCCATCCGATGGACTAATATCCCAACCCCACATTTCCCATCTGTGAATCGGCGCGCTGCCTGTGGGATATCCCGGCGCTCACATGGGATAAACACAGGCGTATAGCCCCTCTCCAGCGCGCAAAGCCACATGTACGATGCCACACCGCCGGTATCCCCGGATATGGCGAATCCACCGACTTGTCCACATCATCCACTGACCTACTACGACGACGGTAGAAAAATCATGATGAAGAAGCAGCAGAATCAGCCGGAAGTGGGGACGACTTGGAGGACAACGGCAGCGGACACGCATTGGAGAGGGTGACGACCATAACCGTTGCGCAGCGTTCGGTAGCCAGCGCAAAGGCGTCGCGCAGGGCATCCCACACGGCCTGCGATTCGCCGGCGACGACGGTGCTCATCGCGCCCGGCCACACACTCAGACCGCGTTGCTGCCACAGGCTGATGGCATCGCGTATCACGGCGTCGAGATGTTCCGGCCGCAGCGGATACAGGCTGACCTGCGCCGAAATGTCAGTTGCGCTCATGTCATACTCCTCAGCATCGTTCTGGCGATCGAGCATTGTCAAAGATGACACACAGGCCGATGAAACCGCCGAATGGCAGGCGCGAGACGCGCTGTTCGAGGCGGCCCGGGAACAACGTGGTGGCCCATTCGGTTCCGGCGATTGGCCGGTCGCAGCTTGCACGAGTCAGCCGGCTCAACTCAAACGGCGTGTAGAAATGGGCAACCTGCCACACTGCCAGCCCAGATCGTTTGCGCTGCCAACCCATCACGCTCCAGGCATTCAGAACGCCCAGCACGATGCCGCGCCGCGCCACACGCGCTGCTTCGCGCACAGCGCGACGCGGATCGGGCATGAACTCCAGTGATGTAATCATCAGCGCCACGTCGAAAGCGGCGTTGGGAAAGGGCAGGCCGGCTGAGTGCGCGCGGGCATAGGCCGGCCCGCCCCGTCGCGTTGCTTCGCTCAGCATGGGGACAGCCACATCGACGCCGACAGCCTGCCAGCCCAATGCTGCCAGCCAGCGCGTGAAATGGCCGGTGCCACAGCCGATCTCAATCGCTGTGCCGGGTGGTCCCAGCTCGGCCAGCCAGCGCCCTAACAGCCGTCGCTCGGCTTCATCTGCGCCGGCCCCCTCGCTTTCGTACCAGCTTTCATAGCCGCCGGCAACTGCGGCATCATCGAATGGGTTGAAAGGCATGTGGCATCAGGACGTATTGCGTGTTGCGTGTTGCGTGTCGCGTGTCGCGCACTCTGTCGTCCGCGCTCTGTGCTCTGTGCTCTGTCTTCTGACACTATGGCAGAAAAGCGTTGCTGAACGCCTTGTCAACATCAATGTCACCGCTCACGATGCCGGCGCGTTTTGAGAAGTCGGCGAATGCCTGCCAGATCTCGCGCTTTTGCTCGCCCCAACGGGCAGCCTCGGCCTGATAGCGCGGCGCAAGCCAGCGGGCGCTGGCCCGCACGATGTCGGCGCTGGTTTGCAGTTCCGGCACTTGCTCCAGCAGGATTGTCGCCGCCTCGTCTGGGGTGCGAATGGCGAAGTCGTAGCCCCGCGCAGTGGCGCGCAGGAAGCGCCGCACCAGGTCAGGGTTCTCGGCGATGAGCGATTCGCTGGTGATGATGAGCGGCGTGTAGTAATCTGGCACGCAGTCGGCATAGTCGCTGAGCATGATCATGGTGTAGGGTTCGCCGGCCACTTCCGCAGCCACGCCGTCCCAGGCAAAGAAGATCCAGGCAAAGTCGATCTCGCGGCCCAGCATGGCCCGATAGTCGCTGGTGGGGCCGAGTTGAATGGTCTGGATCGTGCCGGCGTCGGCGCCGTCGCATTTCAGCAGGGCGTCCAGGAAGGGCTGCTCGAACGGCAGGCCGAACGCGCCATAGCGCTTGCCGGCCAGGTCGGCCGGCCTCTGGATGCCGGCGTCTTTCACGCTGGCGAAGCCCGATGTGTTGTGCTGGATGATGGCGGCGATGGACACGATCGGCAGATCCTGGCTGCGGTCGAGGACGACCTGTTCCTGCGACGACACGCCGAACAGGGCCTGGCGCTCGGCGACGACCTGATTGGGCACGACGGTGGCGCCGGGTTGTTGAATTTCGAGTTCGATGCCCTCATCGCGGAACCAACCTTTGGCCAGCGCCACATAGAAGCCGGTGTGATTGGTGTTAGGTGTCCAGTCGAGCATCAGCGTCACTTTTTGTGGAGCAGGGGCCGGCGTGTTGGCCGGTGTCGCGGGTTGGGGAGCGCGGCACGCAGCGATCAGCGCGGCTGCGCCGGCCAGTAGCAGAGTTCGTCCTGAGAGTTTCATATACACCATCTCCTTTCGATCAAATGTTTCAAAATAAATTTCGACACCAAATCAGCGCGCCGATCACGCTGTTTTGCGGTAGTGCCAGCGTGTCAGACGGCGCTCGAATAGCAGCACGATCCCGAACAAAGCCAGGGTGAGCACAGACACGGCGATAATGCCGGCAAAGGCCTGCGCAGTCTGGCCGGCGCTGAAAGAGCGCAACATGAATACGCCCAGGCCTTTGGGCGCAGCGATCCACTCGCCCAGCACCGCGCCGATCACGCAATAGGTGACGGCCACTTTCAGCCCACTGAAGAAGGCCGGCAAGGCAGCCGGCAATTTGACCTTTCGCAATACTTGCCAGCGCGTCGCGCCAAACACGCGCAACATGTCCACCAACGTGGCGCTCGTGCTGCGCAATCCATCGCTCAGGTTGACGGTCACAGGAAAGAAGCACACCAGCGCCACCACAATCACTTTGGGCAGGATGCCCAGACCAAACAGGATGACCAGCAGTGGCGCAATGGCAATGGTGGGCACGGTCTGCGACACGACCAGCAGGGGATATACCGCGCGCTGGGCCAGCGGCCACGCCTCCATGAGAAAGGCAAACGCCGCGCCCACGGCGACTGCCAGCGCCAGCCCGATCAGGGCGACTTGCAGGGTGGCGCCGGCGTGGTCGGCAATCAGGGGCAATTGGCCCAGGCCAACCTGAACAATGCGCGACGGGGATGGCAACTGGATCTCGCGCAGCCCTGACACACGCGCGCCGATTTCCCATGCGATAAGGATCGCGCCGGCCAACGCGAGCGCGGGCAGGATGCGCTGCCCAGGGGCGGGGCGGACTGCGGTAGGGTTCGCTATGACGTTGTGGCGTGCACGCATAGCAGCCGGCCCTCTCG
>DAOUDB010000020.1:0-6730 GCA_034431495.1 Thermoflexales bacterium | reverse complement strand
CCCAGGTCGGGCAATCCTTCAGCAGACGCCGCGACAGGGGTCGCTTCCGGCGCGACGGCTGTGGGGGCGGCAACCGGGCGTGGTTGCGCCGCGCATGCTGCGCTGATCAACCCTGCCAGCGCAGCCAGACTGATGGTTCGGATCATTCTCCTCATCTTGTGCTCCTCCGCGATAAAATAAAACAGTGCGATGTCGTGAACAACAGCGCACTGGGCTTGATCGAGGATTCTACCGCAGGATTGACCGAATGCTATCTACCTGGGACTACCAGCCGCGCAACACGCTCATCGAGAAACTGGACCCACGCGCCCGGCTGATCGCCTACCTGTGTTTTCTGATCAGCGTGCTACTGCTTTGGGACGTGCGCATCCTGCTCATCTTTGCGGCGCTGGCCATGGGCGTCACCGTGATGTCTCGCGCGCCGTGGAAAGCGTTGCGCCGTGCCTGGGTATTGATCGGGCCGTTCATCATCTTGTATGCCGGCCTGGCCATGCTTACCGGCCGTATCGGCGTCGGTCCATCCGCCGGCGACCGAATCCTCTTCAGCGCGCAGGCCGACACGACCATCCTGGGATGGCGTCCCGCGCTGTCCATCAGCCTCGAGCAGGTTTTCTATGGCCTGAGCCAGGGGACGCGCATCTTCAGCATCGCATCCCTGACTATCCTGATTCCATTCACATTCGACCCCGCGTTGTACGGCATCACGTTCCGCAAGCTCGGGTTGCCAGACAAGCTTGCGTTCATCATGGACCTCACCATGCGCTTTGCGCCCTGTTTGAAGCGCGACTTTGCGCTGACTCTGGTTGCGCAAAGGGCGCGGGGGTACGAACTGGACAGCCGGCGCGGCAGTCTGACACAGCGCATGCGTCGGGTTGCGCCGTTGCTCGTGCCAGTGGTCATCCACAGCATTGTTTCTGGCGAGGAAGTCACGGATGCCATGGACTTGCGCGCCTTTGGCGCCGGCCCGCGCACCTGGCTGCGCGAGTTGGCCTACGCGCCGCGCGACTACATTGTGATTGCCGGCAGCGCGGCGCTGCTGGCAGCATCTGCCCTGGCAAGCGCAGCCGGCTTTGGGCAGATCTGGACGCCGGCGTAGAGCAAACCGACAGCGCCGGCCTGTAGGGGCATTCCTTCGTCCCTGGTCCTTCATCTATCTCCCGTCGTAGTATCCTTGCCCCAGGAAACACAGCATGATTCTTCTTCTCGACATGGATGGCACGCTCATCGATGATCGCGGCTACCGGACCGCCATCGACGCGACCGTCACCCACTATTGCCAGCAACACCGGCTGCCCGTGTTCACGCCCTCGGATGACGACGTCGCCGTGCTGCATGCGCATGGTTTCAGCAATGAATGGGACTCTGTGGCCTTCATAGTTGGCGTCATCTATACAGAGTCCTACCGCGCCGGCGAGGGCCGGCCAGACCGTCCCGACTATCAGATGTGGACGCGCCGCACCGCAGGCAGGCCAGGACTTCCCAACGAGCGCGCGCGCGACGCTCTGCTGGAGCACGGCCCGGCCGAGTTGAGCCGGCTATTTCACGAGTTGCTGGATCACGTGACCGACGCACAACGATCCGAGTTGACACGCACCTTCGCCGAGTTCATTCTCGGCTCAGAGTTGTTCGCCAGCCACTACGGGCTGTCTGCCTCGCTGAACACACCATCCTTCCTGGCAACGCTCGATCGTCCATTGATCGATGAGGCCGGCCTCGACATCATCCGTGAGCACGCATCGTGCATCTACACAGCCCGGCCCAGTCTTGCCCCCGATGGACATCCGCCGGTGCACCCGCCGGAAGCCGAGATTGGTTTGGAACTACTCGGACTGGACGATCTGCCGCTAATCGCGCTGGGACAGATTCAGTGGATCGCCGATCAGCATGGCGAACGCGTCTACGATCTGACCAAGCCAGCACCAGTTCAGGCACTGGCGGCCATGCTGGCATCTCAGGATGTCGAGCCGCTGCTGGCGCTGCGAGCAGCCTATCACCTGTGGAAACGCGCAGAAGGGAGCGCCAGCTTCGATTGCCTTAACGGTCAGGATGTGTTCGTCGCAGAAGACAACGCCGGCGGCGTGCGCGCCTGCCACGAAGCGGCCGGGTTGCTCCGGCAGCACGGCATTGAAACGCGCGTGCATGGTCTGGGAGTCGCGACGGCAACAGCCAAACGCGAGGCGCTGGCGGCGGTGTGCGAAGGCGTTTACGACAATGTGAACGACGCCCTCGCGGCCTGTGTCCGCGAGGACTGCGTCCGCCGTGCCATCGCGCCACTGTCGGGGATTGCAGGCCACAGCTCCTGAGCAAAGCGGAGCATGCAATGTTGACGGCGCGCAAGAATCGTGCACTCAACTGGCTGATCTATCAGACGCTTGTCTATGGGCCGGCGCGGCGGCACTTTGCCCGTATCCGCCTGCGCCAGGCCGCGCCAAATCCGGAACGCAACGGCCCGCCGGTGATCCTGTTTGCCAATCACAGCTCGTGGTGGGATGGCTACATGGTCATGCTGCTCAACGAGCAGGCCTGGGGTCTCGACGCCTATGTCATGATCGAGGAGGCGCAGCTGGCCCGCTATCCGTTCTTCCGACTTGTGGGCGGATTTTCGGTGAACCGACAAAACGGGCGCAGCGCAGCGGCCAGCCTGGCATATGGCGCCGGCTTGTTGAACCACAAGCCCGGTCGCATGCTGCTGATCTTTCCCCAGGGCGAAATACTGGCCAACGACCGCCGGCCATTGACCTTCTACTCTGGCATCGGCCACCTCGCGCGCCGCGTGCGCGATGGCCGGTTCTACCCCCTGGCCCTGCGCTATGAGTTTATCGGCGAACAAAGGCCGGAAGCCTTCCTGAGCGTGGGAGCGCCGCTGCGCTTTCCGGACAATTCAGCCACGTCGAAAGACATTACGGCAACCCTCGCGCAGGCGCTCACCAATGAACTGGACGCGCTGAGAGACGACGTGATCGCCTATCGCTTGCAGTCGTTCACGACACTCGTGAGCGGCGCGCAAAGCGTCAATCGCCTGTGGGACGCGCTGCGAGGAAAACCGCCAATCCAGGATGTCGGCGCAGGCAGCCAGGACGGGAAGCACGGACAAGTGTGACCAGAGGCGGCGTATATAATGGCCGGCATATACCGAGTTTTCCTGCGCGCAGCATACTTGCAGCAGAAAAGAACAGTGAAGGTGAACTCAATGGAACTCAACACGCAGGCCCGCGACGATCAGTCTGAAGCCGCCATGCTCCTGGAGGAGGGAGTTGCCAGCGGCAACATGAGCGTCGTCGCCGATGATGCGTCATTCGCTCCTCCCAGACGCTCCAGCGCCAACGGCATGGACGACGACGAAGATACCCTGGACATCGACGACCTGGATGAAGACCTCGACGAAGACCTCGATGCGCTCGAGGATGACGAGGACGAGGAGGACGATCTGGCGGACGACGATCTTGAGGATATCGAATCTCTGGAGGAGCTCGACGAACTGGAAGAGATCGAGGAATCCGACGAGAGCGATGATGAAGACGATATCTTCGTCGATCTGGAAGATGACGACGACGAGGACGAGGAAGAAGACGAAGAAGACGAACTCCTCTGGGACGATGAAGACGAGGAGGACGACGAGGACGAGGACGAGGACGACCTGTAGCGCTCAGCGCGCGCAGCGAGGCGTCATCCAGCAGCCAGGCCAATGTGACCTGGCTGCTTTTCAGTCTCCGGCCAGTCGCGCCACTATTCTGGCGATCTCAAACGCCGAATCCGGCCTGGCCAGCGCCGCTGAGGCCCGCCCCAGCGCCTCAAGCCGCCCCGGCTCAGACAACCATTGGCGAATCTGCTTGACGACCACCCAGGGGTAGGGGCACCATGCGCCGGCGCCGCGATTCACCACGTAATCCACGTTGCCCTCTTCCTGACCCGGCACCCGGTCGTAGAGGATCATCGGCAGACCCGCAATAAAACCTTCCGCGATCGTGCCGGGGCCGGCCTTGGTCACCAGAACATCCGCGGCGCCCATCAACTCCGGCACATTGTTCACAAAGCCAAGCACGCGCATGGGCATACGCGCATTGATAAACTCGAGGTTGTGTTTGACGGTCTGGTTGCGCCCGCACACGACAATCAGTTGGGCCGGCAGATTGCTGAACGCGATCTCGCGCGCCGTCAGTTCCAGCCTGCCCATGCCGTCGCCCCCGCCCATGAGCAGCACGACGGGCGTGTTCAGGTCCAGCCCGAGCGCCTCGCGCGTCTCCTTGCGTTTGCCGACGCGCTCGCGGAAATCCGGCAGCACCGGCTGGCCGGCGACGATCACCTTCTCGGCGGGCACCAGGTTCGCAATCGCGTCACGGGCCGATTCCTCGGTTGGCACAATGCAATAGTCCACATCCGGCGCATAGTGCGCAACGTGCCCCGACACAAGGTCGGTGACCACATTCATGAACCTGGCCGGGCTGCCCAACCGGTGGATCACCGACGGCATGGTCTGGTTATAGACAAGATGGCACGACACATACACATCTGCCGGAGCGGTTTTGATAATATCCTCGGCCATCTTGTCGCTGATAGGCTCAAATGCGCGCCGGATGGCGACTAACTGTCGCCGGCCATTGCTGGCATGGAAGCCCAGCGCATACAACATGCGGCCATAGGTGACCCACATCGGGTAGTCGATGTCGAGCCGGCCCAGCAACGGCGGCAAAAGCCGGAAACCGTTCACAAAAGACACTTCGTAGCGATCTCCGTAAAGCACTCGGATGCCCCTGGCGATCGCCTCTGCCGCGCTGCGATGACCTCCGCCGGCGTCCGCATATAACAGCACGATCCGTTTCATATCAGTGCGGGCCTCCGCAAAATGGTTTGTGTCTGTATTGCTGATTCAAATCGCATACCCGCGCGGCCATCGAAATGGGGCGGGCGCAGTCAGGCGGATCAGCCAGCAACGGCACGTTTGCCGGCCAGCCGGCGCTCCAACTCGCGCCGGCTCAGTAGAACCTTGCGTCCGCACGTCAGGCACTTCAGCCCGATATCCGCGCCAACGCGGACGACGCGCCACTCATGGCCTCCACACGGGTGCGGTTTGCGAAGCCTTACCACGTCATCCAGTTCTAGAGGTGTGATCTCAATCGAGGACACGAAGGGATTATACCGCCTGGGCCTGCGCCCTCAGCAGGGACGCAGGGACATCGATGCTGTAGCATGGCGGGCCATATGATCAAGACCTCGCGCGGCGGCCAGCTACAACGGCAGATCGGGCTGTTCGGCGCAATCATGATGGGCCTCGGCTCGATGGTTGGCACAGGCGTGTTTGTCAGCATCGGCATTGCCGCCGGCATCGCCGGGCCGTCGGTGGCGCTGGCGGTGGCAGTAGCCGCGCTCGTCGCTGCCTGCAACGGGCTGAGCAGCGCCCAACTCGCCGCCAGTTATCCTGTCAGCGGCGGCACTTACGAGTATGGCTACCAGCTTCTCAATCCCTGGCTGGGTTTCACCGCCGGCTGGATGTTCCTGATTGCCAAGACCGCCTCGGCAGCCACAGCGGCGCTGGGGTTTGCCGGGTACGCCCTGAGCGCGGCCGGGCCGTCCCACTCCACGCTGATTCCGCTGGCACTGGCGGCCGTGGCAGTGTTGACCGTGATCGTGCTGAGCGGCATTCGGCGTTCCAACACGGCAAACAGTGTCATCGTGTCGATTACGCTGTTCAGCCTGATTGTCTTCGTTGTGGCGGGGCTGCCCGTGATATCAGCCGGCAACTTGACACCGTTCTTCGCCGCCGGCCAGAACGAAGCCGGGGCGGCCGGCGCATTCTTTCACGCATGCGCTTTGATGTTTGTGGCCTACACCGGCTATGGACGAATCGCAACGCTGGGCGAGGAAGTGCGCGAGCCGCGCCAGGTCATCCCGCGCGCCATCATCGCCACCATGCTCGTGACAATGGGCCTGTACGTCGCAGTGACCGTGACGGCGATCGGCGCAGCCGGCGTTTCCGAGTTCAGTCAGGCCGCAACCGGCGCGGCAGGAACGCAGGCCGCGCCGCTCGCTGTGGTGGCACAGCGCTTTCCTTTCTCCATCGCATCGCCTGTTCTGACAATCAGCGCCATCACGGCCATGCTGGGCGTGCTGCTGAATCTCATCCTGGGCCTGTCGCGCGTGCTGCTGGCGATGGGTCGTCGGGGCGATATGCCGTCTGCGCTGGCGCGTGTGAACGCGGCCGGCACGACGCCGTATTGGGCCGTGCTGGTCGTCGGCGCGGCCATTGCCCTGCTGGCGCTGACCGGCAATGTGCGCGCGACGTGGTCGTTCAGCGCTTTCACCGTGCTGATCTACTACGCGCTGACCAATGCCGCCGCGTTGAGACTGCCGGCGGCGCAACGCTTGTTTCCGGCCTGGATTGCCTGGGCCGGCCTGGCAGCCTGCTTGTTTCTGGCGTTCTGGGTGGAGCCGCATGTCTGGTTGGCCGGGCTGGGGCTGATTGCAGCCGGCCTGGTCTGGCACGCAATTGCTCGCGCGCGACGCACACCGGCTCATCCCAGCCGATAATCACGACATACCGGCGACGCGGGCTTCCTCACGCCTCGCCAAAGGAGAGACGACACGATGCAAGTCCTTGTTTTGTGCGATGACTACTGGCATCCGGCGCGCGTGCCCCGCGCAGGCCTGGCCCCGCTGGGCGCCGGCTTCAAGTTCGACTGGATCGAACAGGCCGGCGATTGGTCGGCTGAAAAAATGGCCGGCTACCCGGTCG
>DAOUDB010000019.1:0-2442 GCA_034431495.1 Thermoflexales bacterium | reverse complement strand
GGCGAAATCTGGGTGGATGGCATGAAGCTGACCCACAACCACAAGGACATCAATGCCATCCGCGCCGAAGTTGGGATGGTGTTTCAGCAGTTCAACCTGTTTCCGCATTTGACCGCGCTGGAAAACATCACGTTGGCGCAGAAAGTTGTGCGCCGGCGCGACGCGCGCGAAGCCGAGCGCATCGCGCGCGCGCAACTGGAAAGAGTCGGCATCCCGGAGAAAGCCGACGTCTACCCCGGCCAGCTCTCCGGCGGCCAGCAGCAGCGTGTCGCCATTGCGCGCGCCCTGGCGATGAACCCCAAAGTCATGTTGTTCGACGAGCCGACCTCGGCGCTCGATCCCGAGATGATCAAGGAAGTGCTGGACGTGATGCTGGAACTGGCGCGCGAGGGCATGACCATGGTCGTGGTGACGCACGAAATGGGCTTCGCCCATAACGCGGCCAACCAGATCGTGTTCATGGACAAGGGGCTGATCGTCGAGCAAAATACGCCCGATGAGTTTTTCGCCAATCCGCGCGAGAGCCGCACCCGGGCATTCCTGAGTCAAATCCTGCGCTAGTTACGCCCCGGTCGCCGCTGCGCCCAATCTCATGCGGCGTACTATGTCTGTGATTCACCATCACTTTTGATTGTCTTATAGACATTCTATATCCCGCGAGCGCAGACGCGTATGTGATGAATCTTGCGTGCGGAACGTGTGATGCCGCGTGATGGCTTTCGTGTGCTATACTTGCGATGTGTTGCTGGTCGTCTGGCAACCCGGGGTAGATCGCTTACGCACATCGTGGAGGCCATCATGGCACATCGTGTTCGATCATCGGTCACGTTCGCTCTTTCTATTCTCACTGCGTCTTCTCTCATCCTGCACGCGCCGATTCCGGCAGCCGGCTTGTCGAGGGGGATGGCAGCATCGATTCGCAGCGCGCCGACTCAAGCCGCTGCGCCGGCGGCCCCGGCGGCAGACAACTGCGCCAGCCTGTCCGGGGCAATCAACGACTATTGGCCAGGTAACAGCACGGTGGCGGCCGGCAGCAAGACGCTCACGCTCGGCGCGCGCCGGACCGGCGCTGGCAACACCATCGCGCCGGGCGATTCGTTGCTTGTGATCCAGATACAGGGCGCTGACATCAACGCAGTGGACAACGCCAACTACGGCGCCAACAACGGCACCGGGCGGGGCTATCTCAACAATGCCAACTTTACCGCCGGGCAGTATGAATACGTGCAGGCCACCAATGCGGTTGGCGCCAGCGGCGGAACGCTCACGCTCATCAGTACTGGCAGTGGTGGGGGACTGGTCAATGGCTACGTCAATGCCGATGCGACCAGCAGCGCCGGCGCGCGGCGCTATCAGGTGGTGCGTGTGCCGCGTTGCGTCGGCGGCGCCACGTTCGGCGGTGATAGCACCCTGTGGTTTCTCAATTTGCAATGGGATGGGCGCACAGGGGGGATCATCGCCCTGGATGTGGTTGGCACGCTGAATATGAACGGCCGGGCAGTCTCTGCTACGTGGGCCGGCTTTGGCAGTGTCAGTCCGAATGTCGATATGTGGGAAGGCACCAGCACCAGTTATGTCACCGGTGGCATGGGCAAGGGTGAGGGCATTGCCGGCGCGGCAAGGGCCTATCCGGGTGGCTCCTACGGGCGCGGTGCGCCGGGGAATGCCGGTGGCGGTGGTAATGCTACCGGGGTGCCGGGTTGTGGCAACTTGAACGGCGGTGGTGGTGGCGGCAACGGTGGTGCAGGTGGCAATGGCGGACCGGCCAGCGGCCTTTGTGCGCCCTCGAATGGCTCAATGGGTCTGGGCGGTGCCGCAGTGGCAGTGCCTCCAGGCCAATATCGCATGGCGATGGGAGGGCAGGGGGGAGGCGAAGACAGAACATCTGCGTGGCAAGGGCTTGGTGGTGGCATTGTCGCCTTTCGTGTGGATGGGTCGGTCACTGGCAGCGGTTCTGTGTATGCTGATGGTCGCACCCCCGATCTGGTCCCCGTCAGCGGCGGGATTCTCACCACCGGCAACCTAAATGGAGGCGGTGGGGGTGGCACGATTCTGATCGCCGCCAGTACCGGCATCTCTGCGCTGAACCTGTATGTGCGCGGCGGCAATGGGCGCAATGGATATGCCCATGGGGCCCTAACTCATTGTGTCGGCAGTGGCGGCGGTGGTGGTGGCGGCAAAGTGTATCGGTCGCACAGCGGCCCTGTGAGCTTTGTCAGCGGTGGCACGTCGGCTGCCAACTCGTGCGGCGGGTCGGCTGGCGCAAACTAGGCGACGGAACCACGGTTCCTATCTTCTTGGTTGAGTTGCCGGGTTGTCCGGTAGCTGGGTGCGACACAACCGGCCCGACCGCATTCAACAAGACCAGCCCGGCCAGCGGGTCGAACCTGGCCGGCACGAGCGTCACGCTGCAGTGGGCGGCGTCGAGCGACGGCGACAGCG
>DAOUDB010000018.1:0-22984 GCA_034431495.1 Thermoflexales bacterium | reverse complement strand
GACGAGACGGGGGCGGTGGTGAGCCGGCAGTTGTTCGCGCCGTACGGGGAGGCGCGGGGTGAGGGTGAAATGGCCGGCGTGCCGTGGGGCTTAACTTGACGGCCAAAGTCGCGCTGTATGCCGTGACGCGATGAAGGGGTGACGAACATCGTGCGCAACACGCAAATACGCGCTACTCAGCACTCGACACTCAGCACTTTACAATAGCCCCATGCGCGACCTGGATATCGTCATCCTGAACTACAACACCAGGGATTTGCTCGATGCATGCCTGATGTCGTTGCGTGAGCAACGTGATCTGGATTTCACCACTTGTGTGGTGGATAACGCTTCGTCGGACGGCAGCGCCGACATGGTGGCGCAGAAGCATCCCGACGTGGCGCTGATCCGCAACCCACAGAACAACGGCTATGCCGCCGGCAACAATCTGGGGCTGCGGCACTATGGCTATCCTGATCAGCCCGGCGCGCGCTATGTGATGCTGCTCAACCCGGACACCATTGTGCCCCCCGGCGCATTGCGCGGCCTGATCGACTTCGCCGACGCCAATCCTGATGTGGGCGTGGTGGGGCCGAAGCTGTTGTTGATGAATGGGGCGCTTGATCTGGCCTGCCGGCGCAGCTTTCCTACGCCCGAAGTGTCTTTCTATCGGCTGATCGGTTTGAGCAAGCTATTCCCCCGCAGCCGGCGCTTTGGGCGCTACAACCTGACCTACCTCAGCGTTGACGAACAGGCCGATGTCGATTCGGTCGTCGGGGCGTGCATGATGCTGCGCGCCGACGCTGTCAAGCAGGCCGGCTTGCTCGACGAGCAATTCTTCATGTACGGCGAGGACCTGGACTGGTGCCTGCGCGTGAAGCGCTGCCGCTCGGCAGATGGCCGGCCTTATCGTGTGGTGTACTACCCGCGCGTCACCGTGCATCATGTCAAGCGCGCAGCCAGCCGGCGCAGTCCAAAGGCGCAATTCGAGTTTGACCGCGCCATGTGGCTGTTCTATCGCAAGCACTACCAGCGCAACACATTCTTCCTGCTCGACTGGATGATCCGGCTTGGCCTGGCGCTGCGTGGCGGATCGAAGCTCGCCCGCGAAGTGTTTGGGCTTTAGCGCTCGAACGGCGTGCCCTGTCGCGCCGTCTCGATCACCTTCACCACCTCGAACGCTTCGTCCATCGTGATCGGAAAAGGCGCGCTTTCGCGCAGCGTGGCATACAGGTGATCCCAGATGCTGTCGATGTCACAGGACGTAGACGGCCCCACCGGCATCGTCTGGATAATCCACGGCAGCGGCCCGCCCTTGCCAAAGCCGTAGTCCATGCCCGGCGTGTCCGCCGACGCCTCCGTCTCGGGCAACACGTAATCCGTCGGCAGATGCTTCAGTGTGATCGTGTCGCCCTGGCAGATCAACGCCCCGCGATTCCCCAACACGATGTACTCCGGCTCGGATAGCGCCGCTCCTCCGCTGATCTCCAGATCGATCACCCGGCCATTCTCGCCTGTGAGCACGATCTTAAGATGGTCTTCGGCGTCGCCGACGGCGGCGATGCGTTTGAGGTCGCGCCACAGGCCGGCGACTGGCGACTCCAGCAATTGCAGCGCGTGATCGATGATGTGCGGCCCCCAGTTGTTCAACTGTCCCCCGCCGCAAGCCAGCAACGTCTGCCAGTCGCTGCGGCGCTGATAGCCATTGCGGCGTAGTTTGATTTCATACACCCATCCCAGAACGCCGGAGGCCATGATCTCGCGGATGTGCGTGAAGGCCGGCTCGAAGCGCCGGTTGTGTCGGAAGAGCAACCGGCCTGCCGAACGCGCCGCTGCGTCGCGCAGCTTCTCGGCCTCGGCCATCTTCAGCGCGATTGGCTTCTCCAGGAAGACGTGCTTGCCGGCCTGCAACGCCTGGACAGCCTGCGGCACGTGCAGCAGGGTAGGTGTGGCGATCGAGACCAGCTCCACGTCGGGATCATTGAGCAGGGCGTCGAAATCGGTGTAGGCGCGGCAGCCGTAGCGGTCGCGCATCATCGCGCAACGCTCTGGCAGGATGTCGCACGCGGCGACAATCACAAACTTGTCGCGGCGCTTGTCCAGTTCGGGGCAGTGCATGCCCCAGCCGGCCCGTCCGATGCCGGCGATGGCGATCTTGATTGGCATCATGCCGTTTCTCCTTGCGCGATGCGTTCCAGTGTGACGCGCACCTCGATCACCCCCGCGACGCCGGCTTTTTGGATGACAATGCGACGTTGCGCGGGCCTGTTCAGCAATGGCAGTTCGTCCACGCGAATGGCGCAATCGGCGGGCGCCTCGATGCGCGCTGCGCCGCGCTTGCCCCGTAACACAATGATGTTGCCTTCGACGGTGACCTGGCGCTGCGTGTTCCAGCAAAACTCAACGCCGCTTGCGCCGCTTTCCGGGATCAATTCGTACTCGTCGCGGATGAGCAGTGTGTCTGGCGCCGGCGAATTCCACTCGCGAATCCATGTGCGATAGTAGCGCCCCCAGCCGGCGCTGGCGTCGATGCGCGCATGAAAAGATGTTTCGTCGCCGGCGCCTTCTGGCTTCACATCCACCATGAGCGGACATTCGGGGTGGGGACGCTCGGACGTGCCGGATGGGATCAGCATGTTGTGCCGCTCGCAATTTTTCAGTTCGTCCGCCAGTGGGTGCGAATAGTCGCATGTGCCGGGGTCCATGCCAAAGGTCTCGCCGGCAAACTCGAGCACAAAGCTGCCTTTGTCCTCGTGTGTGTGGCCGGCGCCGGCCTGATTGCCCATGATGAGCAGCTTGACCCATTCGCCGTTCAGCCGGCGCGTCGAGGCCATGACACCCATGGCCGGCAGAAACACAAACGCCGGTGGCGGCGCGGCCTGGGCCGGTATGTCGGCGGCAAGTTTGAAAGCCAGCAGCGCGTTGGGCAGACCGCCGGCGCGCGCGACTGCCTTGTGGTAGATCGAGACCCACTGGCTATCGGGCAGAACTGCCGCCATGACGGCGGCCATTTCGTGCTCTACCGTCAATCCGGCATCGCAGATGGGGATCACGTCGGCGCTTTCGTCGGTAGAGGCGACGGCGGCGCCAAAATCGGCAGTGCGCAACATGACATCCAGGACGACCGACGCAAAGGGCCGCTTGCGCGCGTGCGCGTAATAGTACAACGATAGGCCGGCATCGCGTCCCACACAGCGGAAGTAGGTTGGGCCTTCCACGTAGCCGCCGTCGGGCAGGATGGTGTAGCTCAGGCTTTCGATCAACTCGCGATACGCGATTTCGGTGTAGGGCTGGGCGCGCGGCGTGAATCGCTCGACCAGCGCATAGGCCAGCATACGCCCCGGCGTGAACCACGCCAGTTGATTGCAATGGAAGATGTACTCGTGCTTCCACGTGTTGAAGTTGATCGCGCCGAGTCCTTCCTCCATGATGCGCCGCAACACATACTCGCGACCAGAGTCGGTGAACCACTCGCCGCACAGGTCGAGCAATAGGGCGGTTTCGTGCGCGCATAGTGACTGCACGAAACAGCGATGCTCGAAATTGCTGCCGGGAAAATCGCAGATCATCCCGTCGTCCCAGTGCTCGCACATCGCCAGCGACATGGCGTAGCGCGCGCCCAAGCGGTGCAAATGCTTGTCCCGCAACAACAGGCCGGCGATGGCCGCGTTTGGCCCGTGCGCGAGCAGATACTTGCCGTGGTCGCGCTCGCGGTTGTAGCGCGTGTCGCCCCAGAAGTTAACGAATTCATTGATGAAGCGCTCCGGCTCGTATTGGGCAGCAGCCTGGCCGGCCTGTGTGAAAGGCGATCGGCCATATCGGGCGAGATTCTCGGCATGTCTGGCGCGCAACTGCTCCAACTCGCCGGCGTCAACCAACAGGCCGTATGCCGGTTGAAAGGATGGTTCAAAGCTCTCTGGCTTCAGGTAGCCGTCCCAGCGCGCGTCGAAGCGATCCCACTGTGCTAGCTGCCGCGCAACCAGCGCGGTGTTTTGCAGGCCGATCCAGTTCAGCCAACCCGAGGACACGCCATCGCGGGCAGGGTACACCTCTAGGGTGAGCGCGCGCAGCCGGCTGGCGCCGCGCAGCTCCAGCCGATATTCCTTTTTAAGTTGTGGCGCGGGTGGCGAGCTGAACGAAAGTTCGCCCGCGTCCGTTTCGGCGCGTATGACACAGACGGATTGCTCTGGCGCCATGATAGAAGCGATCAGCGCGTCATAGCCGGCGCAGTCAATGCCGGGGCCATCTGCGTCGTAGCGCCGCGTCATGCGCAGGGCAGGCTGGGCCGGGTCGGCTGGTCGGCGCGCCCACTCAAATGCCACCCAGCACCAGTTCTGGCGCACTTCCAGTCCGTGCCCTGTTCCCGGCTCGATGCGCCATTGATCGAGCTGGCTCAACTGCGGGTCCCAGAACGGTTCCAGAATTGCTTCGGCGGTGTTGAACGGTTGAGGCTGAGGAAACGGCATAAGTTGGTTCACCTCTAGATTCGATTTGTAGATTGGATTTGCTCCTTCAGTCGTGAGGTCACCGGCCTGGAGCATGGGGTCTCACGTCACGAGCCGGCTGCCGATGGCGATGACGCCGGGCGCCAGCGCCACATCAACACGGCTGCGATCAGCGCCAACGCGCTGCCGAACAGGAACGGGGCCGGCGCGCCAAAGCCCTCCCACGCGCCGAGGCCGTGCCACAGGATGCCGGCGATCAACGAAGCGGGAAAATCCAGAATGCCCAGCACAGCATTGTGCGTGCCATAGGCCGTGCCGCGTGATGCCTCGGGCACCAGGTCGGCGATCATGGCTTTGCCGGTTCCGAATGCAAGTCCGTAGTACAGCCCATAGATTGCGTACAGTGCCCAAATGTGCCAGCCTTCCTGGGCCAGCCCGAAGCCGGCGTAAATCGCGGCATACACCAGCCACCCGCCGATGATGAGTTTGCGCCGGCCGATGCGATCGGAGAGCGAGCCGGCCGGGATGGAGACCAGCGTATACACCAGGTTGAACATGACCAGCATGGCCAGCACGCCGGCCACGCTGACGCCGCGCTCCTGCGCGCGCAGCACCAGAAAGGCGTCCGACGAGTTGCCCAGGTCGAAGATGGCGCTGATGAGCAGAAAGGTCATGAACGGTTTGCCCAGCGCGCGAAAGGCAAACTTGGGCGCGGGACGCTGCTTCAGCACCGGTGTGTCGCGCGCGCCCAGCGCCAGCGATAGCACGGCCAGAACTGCCGGAATGAGGCTGACCAGAACCAACGCGCGAAAAGTGTCTGCGCCCAGCGTTGTGCCGGCCTGTTGCAGGAACCACACCACGCCCAGCGCGATGAGCATGCCGAGAAATGCGCCGGCGGTATCGGCGGCGCGCTGAAAGCCAAAGGCAAACCCGCGTTGTTGCTCGTCCACCGAATCGGCCACCAGCGCGTCGCGCGGCGCGGTGCGAATGCCTTTGCCAAATCGATCGACCCAGCGCACCGCGGCAATGGCCTCCCAACTGGCCGCCACATAGAAGAACGGTTTGGACAGCGCCGACAGCGCGTAGCCGGTCACGGCCAGCCATTTGCGCGCGCGCAGCCGGTCGCTCAGCCAGCCAGAGAACACTTTCAGCAGGCTGGCCGTAGATTCGGCAATGCCCTCGATCAGACCAATCACATTGGCGCGCACGCCCAGCACATTCGCCAGAAACAAGGGCAGAATGTTGATCACCATTTCGGAAGACACGTCCATGAAGAAGCTGGTAAAGCTGACGGCCCACACGTTGCGCGGCAAGTCACGCAGACGGGGCCGAGATTTTGCCCCGGCAGGATCGGGTGAAGTAGACATGCCGCCTGTTGTAGGACTGTGGCGGGGTTCTGTCAATCTGGCCGGCGTCTTGATCGGCGCTGCGGCTGGAAAAGCAAACAGCCCGCGCGTGGCGGGCTGCAAGTGAAGCTCTGAAGGGAAATCTGGGGCGAACGATCACCAGCGTTTGGCAACCTCATCCCAATCCCGATACAGGTGGTCTAGCGAAGCGGCTGCCACACCTGCGGCGCTCCGCATGCCTGCAAGATAGGACTCCCGGACCGCCTCGGTCTCTGCGCGCTCGCTTTCGCGCTTCACGCGGATGATTTGAGATTCCCAGCACCGTATCTGGGCCTCGATCGAAGCGCAGACAGACAGGACGTTTGCCTTGAGCGCCGCGCTGTCATCGCCGGTCAACCGTGCAACGTGGCTTTGCAGGATCTCTGCTTCAAGCTGCCAGCTCAACAGCCGGCCGTGCGTGTCGATGCGCAGCCGGTTGACTCGTTGATAGGCATCGGGAGAGCCGGCAATGTCCTGTGCCTGCAACGCCGCGAGTTCAGCCTGCCACACTTGTATTTGCGCTTTGATGTGCTGGCGCAGGGCGTTCAGGCGGTTGTCGATGTTGTCCGACGTGGCCAGTCTGCGCTGCCGGCTCAAGATGGCGTTCTGGAACCATTGCTGATATTGATCGATCTCGACGCGCACAGGATTGTTCATGAGGTCTCTCCCAGGTTAGCCGGCGACAGACAGTTGGTTGATGACTTCGGACGCGCCTTGCGCGTACCAGGCGATTCGCTCGGCCCATTGGCGCTCGTGCCAGGAACGCACACTGCCGCGCAAGACAACGCGCCCTTTGTAGGCTTCCACCGTGATCCACTCGGCGTCGAACATGGCGTTTCGGCGCAAGGCGTTGACGATGGCTGCGGCGTCAACCACGCTGCTCGCACGATCTGTCAGCAAAATCCGATCCAGAACCTCTCGCACTCCCCGTTGCGCGCCCGCAAGGTGTGTGGCTTCCCGGCGTTGATAGTCCCAGTTCACCGTGCCGGACAACGTGACTACCCCATCTTCGACGGTTACCTCAAGACTGCCGGGCGCCAGCAGCGCGGCATGATCGAGCGCAGATCGCACCACCTGGGCCAGCGTCTCGTCGGGTATGCTGGACGGGTCGGCCAGGGAGACCTGCATTTGATTGAGGACGCACTTGACGCCGCTGACCTTCTCTGCAATCTCCCCAATGGCTTCCTTCTGGGCATAGCTGGTAGCCCATCCTGCCAGGGTAGTTACTCCCTCTTGAACATCGACACGAATCGACGCGCCTCGAGCCATAGGATTCCAGTTGAACTCGTCTGTAACCTTGCGGTACAAATCGGCATCGCTATTCATGCAGTGATCAGCCTGGATCAGGAAACGCAAGCGCCTCCTCGGGCATCTTGAAACGGCAAAGAGGAGGCGCCTGCTGCGGCTATTACGATCAACCTATGAGTTCCCCGGCACTTGGATGACGATGCAACGGCAACGTGTTCGATGATGCTTCGACGGACATGATGTGACTACTGTGCGCCCGACGATATTGCGATGTGCCCGATGGGACTGCAATGTGCTCGATGAGTCAGCGATGTGCTCGACGGTGGCTCGATGTTGATAGTGGTGTTACAGTGTGTGCCTGCCGCGCTTTCAGGATACACGGGTCGCACCGGCTACGCATCACCCGGCTCAGGTATTCCGGCATACCTGAAATCAGGTATTCGATGCGACGGAATCGCCATTGGGTTAAAATAGTGTTGCAAGGCCCTGTCATGGCAATTCGCATTCTGCTGGCTGACGATCACAAGATTGTCCGCGAAGGCACGCGCCAACTGCTGGAACAATCAGACGATCTGGTTGTTGTGGCAGAAGCTGCTACCGGAGAAGCGGCTGTGCAGTTATGCGAGGAGTTGCGTCCGGATGTGGTGGTTATGGATGTTCACCTTCCGGGGATCAACGGCATTGAGGCCACCAGGCTGATTCGCTCCAAATATCCCATAATACGGGTTATAGTGCTATCGGCCTACGACGATGACCGCTACGTGTTTCCCCTTTTGGATGCCGGCGCGAATGGATACCTGCTCAAAACGACCAGCGGCGCGAATCTAGCCGACGCGATCCGTTCGGCCTTCAAGGGTGAGATGGTTCTCGATCCGCAGATTAGCGGCAAGGTAATCGGCCGGCTGGCTCACATGCGCGGCTACCGCGCCGGCGCCATGCCGGAGGGGCTGACCGAGCGCGAACTCGATGTGCTTCGCTCTGTGGCTCGCGGCAAAAGCAACAAAGAAATCGGCGAGGCGTTGGGCATTTCCACCAATACTGTCCAGGTGCACCTTCGCAATATCTTTGGCAAGCTGGGGGTCGGAGACCGTACTGAAGCAGTGGCTTACGCTATTCGTCAGGGATGGATCGCCCTGGAAAAGTGATCACAGATGAAAAGGCTTGTCCTACATCCAGCAGTTCGCGTCGCTGTGCTCTACACCATCATCGCCGGCCTGTGGATTGTCTTCTCGGACCGTCTTCTGGCTTTTATGGTCACTGATCCGGGCAGGCTGACAAGTCTCCAGTCTTTGAAGGGGCTGGCCTTTGTGTTGGTCATGGCGGCGATCCTTTCTGTCGAGCGGCTTTCCTCAGAAAGGATGTCTGCCCGCGCTTCCGCTGCGCTTCAGCAGGCCGAGCGCAAGTTCCGCAGCATGTTCACCAGCGCGCCGATCGGCATTTTTCAGGCGACGGCAGATGGGCGGTACGTGGATGCAAATCCGGCTTTCGCGTCGATGCTTGGATATGATTCGGCTGGGGAGTCACTCGTCGATCTGAATTCGCGCGACGGCAACGAAGCCGCCGAGTTGCGATATCTGATTCGCCCGCTGCTTCAACCCGGCACAGACGCCATTCGTCGCGAACGGCGCTATCGTTGCAAAAATGACCAGTGGATCGATGTGCGCCTCAATATGCGCGCGGCGCGCGATGTCGGCGGGAGACTGCTGTACATTGAGAGTTTCGCCGAGGACATTTCGGAGCAGAAAGCCACAGAGCAGAAGTTGCAGCAGTTCGCGGATGTGGTCAACGCGTCTGGGAATGCCATCATCGCTCTGTCGCCAGACGGTCTTATTCGCAGTTGGAATCCTGGCGCAGAGTCAGTCTATGGCTATTCGGCTGCGGAAATCGAGGGGCGTTCGATCTACATGCTCTCTCCGGCCTATCGAGAAGCTGAAGTCCGGCAGAATCTGACCCGATTACAAAACGGCCAGCCTATCCGGCGATTGGAGACAGAGGCCTTGCGGAAGAATGGCGCCGTCGTGGATGTGGCAATCACGGCGTCGCCCATTCGCGATTCTGCCGGCGTGATCACAGGCATCTCGCTGATTGCTCAGGATATCAGCGAGCGCAAGGCGCTGGACCGCCGCCTGCGCGAGCAGCAGGCGATGCTCGAACAATATGCCAGCCAGGTGGTCAGGGGACAGGAAGAGGAACGCCGGCGTCTGTCGCGCGCGTTGCACGATGAAACCATGCAGGAATTGGTTGCGCTCGTTCAGCGTGTCGAGCTGTGCCGCAGCGCGATCGACCGCGACCCGGCTGTCGCGCGTCGCCGGCTCGACGAACTGCAAGCTCTGTCGAAGGACATGGTGGTCAAGCTGCGGCGCATCAGCAACGATCTGCGCCCTCTGGTATTGGAAGATCTCGGTCTATCCGCAGCCATGACTTTCATCAGCGACGATCTGGCGCGCCACATGCCCGATTGCGCGGTGCGTTGCGAAATCGTCGGACGCGAACGACGCATGCCCGCCGACCTGGAAGTGACGGCATTCCGCATCATTCAGGCCGCGCTGGCCAACATCCGCCACCATGCGCCGACTGCCACCCGTGTCGATGTGACACTGATCTTCGACGAATGCGAGATCCGGGCCATCGTGCAAGACGATGGGCCAGGCTTCCAGACGCTCGATCCGAACGATATGCTGCGCGATGGGCGCTTCGGCGTAGTCAGTATGCAGGAACGGGCTCGGCTATTTGGCGGCGAAGTTACCGTTGAATCTGCGCCCGGTCGTGGCGCCACGATTACTTTGCGCTTGCCAACGCCACCTGCCGATCCTTGTTGAGCATGGCGCGATCCGGCGCGCCAGCAAGCTGCCTGGCGCCGGGTTGACCATCACAGCCACGGTTCGCGCGTGACGCCTGCTCCATTTCAGGAATGGTTAGAATAGCCGCGTGAACTCGCCAGCGTTTTTTGTTCGAGATATCCCGGTCCATGGCAGCAACGGCGTGCCGGGCGCCGTGCCGGTCATCCTTGCGCCAATGGATGGCTACTCTGACCTGCCGTTTCGCAAGCTCTGCCGCGAGTACGGCTCGGCCATGAGCTACACCGAGTTTGTCGCTGTCGAAGCCATCTGCCACGGCGCCAAGAAAGCGCTGAAGATGCTGGACTTCGACCCGGCTGAATATCCTCAAATGTCGTTTCAAATCTTCGGCCCAAACGAGAACGACATCGTAGAAGCCGCCAGGCGTTGCGAGCAAATGGGGGCGGGCATTGTGGATCTGAACATGGGCTGCTCGGTGCCGAATGTGAGCGGTCGCGGCGCCGGGGCCGGCCTGTTGCGCGATCCTGCCAAGATCGGTCGCATTTTCAATGCCATGTCCAAAGCGCTGCGCGTTCCCGTCACCGGCAAGATTCGCATTGGCTGGGATGCGCGCTCGCTCAATCATGTCGAGGTTGCCCGCATCATGGAAGACAATGGCGCCTCGCTGATCGCTGTGCACGGCCGCACCAAAGAGCAGAAATACACCGGCCACGCTAACTGGGATGCCATCGCCGAGGTCAAGCAGGCAGTCAAGATTCCCGTCATCGGCAATGGCGACGTGCGCCGTGTGGAAGATGTCGCGCGCATGAAGGCCTACACCGGCTGCGATGGTGTGATGATCGCGCGCGCGGCCATCGGCAACCCGTGGATTTTCTCCGGCAAGAACCGCGAGGATGTTTTGCTGCGCGATGTGACGCGGCTGATGCGACGCCACCTGGACATGAATTTGCGGCACTATGGCGACTATGGATTGATCCTGTTCCGAAAATACGCCGCCCGCTATATCATTGGTGTGCCTGGGGCAGCCGAGCTGCGGCACGCGCTGGTGACTGCGCCGTCGGTCGAAATCTTTCTCGATCACCTGGCCGGCCTCGAGTCGAGGGCCGATGATCTGGACCGGCAAGCGCTGGAAGTGCGCCAGCAACAGCCGGCGGATCGCATATCACAGACGTTCTCCGATCTGTCATGTGTCGAAAGCCGGTGCGATCTCATGTCCGGAGAATTAGCTGTTGTGTGATATGTCCAAGTTTGACCGATACCCCGAAAAGCTGCGCGAGGCGCTGGAAATCTTCGCCGAGAATCCGTCTGATCGCAACGCCATGTTGATCGAGTATTCCGATCAGTTTGAGGGCACGCCAGAGTCGATTGCGCGCCGTCCCTATCCTCAGGAAAACCAGGTCCCGCACTGCGAGTCAGACTCTTACGTCTTCGTCGAGCCGCTGGACGGCAACCGGCTCAAGTTTCATTTCGCCGTGGAAAACCCATTCGGCGTCTCAGCGCGCGCATTGTCAGCAATCCTTGCGTCTACCATCAACGGCCTGCCTGCCGAAGAGATCGCCCGCATGCCGATCGACGATCTGGTGCCGACACTATTCGGCCCCAATATTTCGATGGGCAAGGGGCAAGGGCTGTTGAGCATCGTCGCAGTTGTCAAGGCTATGGCTCAACGCTACGCCGGCCGTTCTGTGTAGGAAGCGCACAACCTCTTGTCTCGCGCGCCCAATCCCATGCTCAATCCACCCAACACTGCGCCGGCTGACCGGCTCGAGATCGTCGCCAACCTGCGCGCGGCGCTCTCTGCCGTCATGTCCGTCACCAGCTATGAGTTTCAGGACAATGGCGTCATTCGGCTGCGGGGCACATTGCTGGCGCCGCCCGATCAGGCCTACCGCGTCCTGCGCCCGCGCGTCGAGCAGGTTGGATACACCCCCTATCTGCGCAACCGCGAAGATGACGCTCCCGGCAATTACGATCATGAAGTGCTTGCCATACCCGGCGTGATTGCGCGGCCCAGGCTAAACCCCGCGCTGAATCTGATTCTGTTCATCGCAACCGTCGGATCCGTCATTCTCAGCGGCTCAGTGTTCTCCCAAACCGGCCAACTCGATTTGGGCGCGGGGCTGGCCTTCGCCGGCGCGCTGCTGGGTGTGCTGGTCACGCATGAGATGGGGCACTACGTGGTGGGCCGGCTGCGTGGCGCGCCGGTGTCGTTGCCCTATTTCATCCCCCTGCCCACCATCCTGTTAGGCATGTTCGGCTTCGGCACGCTCGGCGCCGTCATCGTGCAGCGCGAGCCGTTCGAAGACAGGCGAACGCTCCTCGAAGTTGGCATCGCCGGCCCGCTGGCCGGTTTTCTCGTCGCCATCCCAATCCTGATGGTGGGACTGGCTCTCTCGACCGTCAAACCGATCGAGACACCGGCCATGGCCGGCGCGATCCACTTCGGCGATTCGCTGCTCACCGGCCTGATGAAAATCGCCCTGTATGGCCGGTACGTGCCGAGCGCAGGCATGATCGAGCACCCGCTCTACCTCGGCGCGTGGCTTGGGTTGCTCATCACAGGTATCAACCTGATTCCCGCCGGGCAGTTGGATGGTGGACACGTGGCCTACGCTGTGCTGGGCCAGGCAGCCCGCTACCTGTACTTTGCCATGCTAGCCCTGTTTCTAGGGTTGACCGTGTTGGTGTCGGAGAGCTGGCTGCTATGGACAATCCTCTTGTTCTTCTTTGGTCGCAACCATCCCCCGGCCTTGAATCAGGCTGCCCGCCTGGAGCCGCGACATTACATGCTCGCCTTCATCGCCTCTCTCGTGCTGCTGCTGGTCTTCATGCCCAATCCACTGTGGGCGATGTGATCACGCGCTCCGCGTTTCTGTAGTACACCTGCTCCAACACGTCTTCCGGCAGGGATAACCCATACACGCGCCATCGGCCCTGCCCCGGTGTCTCGCTCAGACCATAGTCGAAGTACTCATCGTCTGTCTCCAGAAACCGGTAGTGCAGGCGATACATCTCGGCGCTCACGGTGGCATCGGTGCCGAACAGGATGCGATCGGCATGCCGGATGAAGAAACGCCGCGCCGTGTATGGCTGCCGGCCCAATTCTCCTAGCCGAGCGCCGATGTCGATGAAGCAGTTCGCGCAGCGGTCTAGCAGTGCGCTCACCCAGGCCAGATTCTCCGCGTAGCAGCCGACGTGCGCGCCGATGAACGTGGTGCGCGGGTGTCGCTCGATCACCCGGCTCATGCCCTCGATCAGGCTCTCGAAGGACGGAAATGGCGGGCTGGGAAAATGCCAGTCAGGGTGGGCTTGTAGTTCCTCCCATCGCTCATTGCGTTCGTCTAGTGGCCAGAAGAAGGCCACCGGATCGGCAATGTGAAACATGAGCGGCAATCCGAGTTCGCCGGCTGTTGCCCAGATAGGGTCCAGCCGGCTATCATCGACTTTGACCAGCGCGCCCGCGTCGTCGCGCACATGCAGGCCAAAGTTCTTCCACACCTTGAACCCTTGCGCCCCTCGCGCAGCCTGCGCCCGCAGCCGGCCGGCCGCCCATTCGCCGAAGCGATTGCCATGCTCGCCCCACTTCGACCAATCCACCCCGCCAAACATGCAAAAACGCTCCGGCGCAGCGGCCTTGAATGTGTCCAGATGCCGGGCAAGGATGTCTTCGCCCCAGCCGCCGTCAAGATCGACCATGGCGCGGACGCCGGCCTCATCCATCACATCGAGCAGTTCCGAGACCGGGCGCTGGTCCCAGTTCGCAAAGCCGAGATGGTTGTGCGCGTCGATGACCGGGAATCGGGGCCGGTCGACGCGCGTCGTCCTGGTAACGAGCGCAGATTGGGGGCGAAAATCGGTGAGTTCCACGCCGGCCAGTATAGCGCCCGGCCTGCGCGCTAGATGTCGCGCGGGTCGTCGGTCATCATGACCACACGCGGTTTGAAGCGCCCGACGATCTCCACCAGGTCGCTCTGCGCCGACATGACCTCGTTGATGTTCTTGTAGGCTTGCGGCGCTTCGTCCAGCCCGCCGCCCAACAGCGTCACGCCTTTGTCGCGCAGGTACTGGTCGCGCATGGTCCTGGTGATCGACTTGATCGCTTCATTGCGGCTCATCTGCCGGCCCGCGCCGTGCGAGGCGCTGTTGAGCGAAGCCGGATTGCCCAGCCCGCGCACCACATAGCCGGGATCGCCCATCGTGCCGGGAATCACCCCCAACGTGCCTTTGGCGGCCGGCGTGGCGCCCTTGCGATGCACGTACACCTGCCGGCCATCGGGCAGCGTCTCGATCCAGGCAAAGTTGTGATGGTTCTCCACCACTGCTGCCGGTTCTAAGCCTGCCGCCTTTGTCACGTTGCGGTGGATCACGCGATGGTTGGCGCTGGCGTATCGGCCGGCCAGATTCATCGAGATCCAGTATTCCTGTCCCACCTCAGACGCGATATCGAGCCAGCCCAGGTTGGATAGATCGCCCCCGCCGGCTTCTTTCAACTCAGGATGCAGATTGCGCGCGATCTTGCTGTAGTAATCGGCGATCTGATAGCCAGTGCCGCGCGACCCGCTGTGCGACAGCAGCGCCAGATACTGCGCGGGCGCCAGCCCCAACGCGCTGTCCTCGATCATGATCTCCAGCGCCCCAAACTCGACGAAATGATTGCCAGAGCCAGAAGTGCCGAGTTGCCTATGCGCCTTATCTTTCAGGCTGCGTAGCAAGCCGGTGGCTTCCCAGTCGGGGTCGTCCATGATCTCGTCGTCTTGTTTGGGGTTCCATTCAGAGCCGGCGCCAAAGCGCGTCGCATTCTGCAGCACTTTCTCGAAGCGCCCCTTTTGCTGGTCGAGCAGGATAGGCGAAACGTCGAACACCGTCAGCCGCATCCGGCAGGCGATGTCCACGCCCACTGCGTAAGGAATGACGGCCCCCTCGGTTGCCAAAACACTGCCGATGGGTACGCCGTAGCCAACATGTGCGTCTGGCATCAGCGCGCCGGCCACGCTGATTGGCAGACGCATGGCGTTGTCCATCTGCCGGCGCGAGCCTTCGTCGATGTATTGCTCGCCCCAGATTTGGTAGGGCAACGGCGTATCACGTAGTTCGTGCTTGCTCACGTGCTTCTTCATGTTCGCGCGGGCGTCTGGGCTTACTTCGCCACTTCCTTCTGCAATGCGCCTCTGGCCAACAGAGCTGCCCCGACCACGCCGGCCCGATCGCCCAGGCTGGCCTCCACGATCTTCACCTCGTCGAGCCGCGCCCGGTTGATCAAATGCTGCAAGGCTGTCTCGCGGATCGGCCCCAGCATCCACTCGCCCAGCGCTTCGATCACCCCGCCGCCATAGATCAGCGCCTGTGGGTCGAAGGCATTGATGAGCGAGGCAGCATGCAGGCCCAGGTAATGCGCTGCCCGTTGCAGCACTTCGATGGTCAGCGCGTCGCCCTTTTCAACCGCGCCGGCCAGCACGCTGCTGGTCAGCGCCCCGTCTTTCTTTGCCATCAACTGGGGTAGGATGGACTTTCGGCCGGCCGCCAGCCCGGCGCGCAAATCGCGCTCGATCGCCGACCGGCTGGCGATGGCCTCGATCCCGCCGCGAATGCCGCCCCCTTCCGCGTACGCCCCGTCGGCCATGGTGATCATGTGGCCGATTTCGCCGGCGCTGCCGCGCGCGCCCTCATAGATCTGCCCGTTGATGACGACGCCCCCGCCGATGCCGGTGCCGACGAACACCGACACAAAGTGATGCAGGCCGCGTCCCGCGCCCATCAGCAACTCTCCCATGCAAGCCGCGCGCACATCGTTGGTCAGAGCGACAGGAATGGCCTGCCATTTGCGCAACAGCTCGGCCACCGGCACATTCACCCAGCCGGGCATGTTGGTCACGCTCAAAGCCACCCCGCGACCGGTGTCAACCGGCCCCGGCACGCCAATGCCAATCGCCGCGACCTGCTCTTTGGTCATCTTCACGCTTGTCAGGGCGTCCTCGACCGTCTTGATGATGCGCTCCATCACGCCTTCCGGGCCGGCCTCTGCCCGGGTTGCGCGCTTGGCCGTGGTGACTACGTTGCCGCCCTCGTCCACCACTGCCGCCAGGATCTTTGTGCCGCCCAGATCGACGCCGACTGTGTGCACAGATTGGGAGTTGTTCTTCTTTGCCACGAGTTGTTCTCTTGGAGTGTATGGGAGTTGCGCAGGCCAAACGCCCGCCGAGCGTGATCCATTGTAAGGCTGAATCGTATAATGCTCTCTGGTATGCAGGAAGCGCTCGCCCAGCCGAAAAGCCGCACACCTTTTCTTCAGCGACACTACCACAGCTTCGTCACCACGTCGTTGCTGCTGGCAGACGTGTTCAGCATCACGCTGGGCTTTTATCTGGGATTTCGATTGCGCTTGCTCATTCCGCTGCCTGACCCGGCCGACAACCTGTACTTCGGCGAACTGTTGCCGCTGCTGGCGTTCCAGATCGTCGCCATCGTCATTGCCTTTTTCTTCGGCCGCATGTATCACCGCCGGCGCACGCGCTACGGCACCGATGAACTGGTCACGGTCCTCTCCGGCGTATCGATCGGCACCCTCGTCAGCATTGCCGTCGCCTCGCTCACGTTCAAGACAGCTTCATCCGCCTTCGACTATTCGCGCGGCGTGATGATTTATGCCTGGCTGATGACCATGGCTATCGTCGTTGTGGTGCGCACGTTGCAGGCCCGCTTCCAGCGCTGGCTCCAAATGCGCGGATATGGGCGAACGCGCGTGGTAGTCGTGGGCGAAGGTGTCCCGGCAGCCACCGTGCTGCAACGCCTGCGCCACAACCCGCGCCTGGGTTATGACCTGGTCGGCTTGCTCGCGCAAAATGGTGTCCAGCCCGATGATGACACGCCCATGCTGGGCACTATTAACATGCTGCCAGATATCATCGCGCGCGACAACGTGGACGAGGTCATCATCGCCCTACCCGAAGCCAGCGACGAAGACATGCTGCGCATCATCTCGATGTGCGACCGCAGCGCGATGAGCATCAAGGTCTACCCGGACATGTTTCAGATCATGGCCGGCCAGATGAGCATCGGCGAATTGGGCGGCCTGCCCTTGCTCAATGTGCGCGATGTGCAGTTGCGCGGCTGGCGACTCACCCTCAAGCGCTTCATGGATCTGGCCGGCAGCGCCGTCGGTCTGGTGCTGCTGTCGCCATTCCTGCTGTTCGTGGCTATTCTCATCAAGCTCGACTCGCCCGGCCCCGTCTTCTTCGCCCAGCAACGCATGGGACTCGACGGCAAGCCATTCTGGCTCATCAAGTTCCGCACCATGCGCCAGGACGCCGAGCAACTGGCCACCTGGACCACCAAAAACGACCCGCGCAAGACGCGCCTGGGCACATTTCTGCGCCGCACAAACATCGACGAGCTGCCGCAACTCATCAATGTCTTGATTGGGGAGATGAGTCTCGTCGGGCCGCGCCCCGAGCAACCCCGCTACGTCGAGGAGTTTCGCGCCCGCATCCCGCGTTACATGGAGCGCCACCGCGAGAAAGCCGGCATGGCCGGCTGGGCCCAGGTCAACGGCTTGCGCGGCGACACCTCCCTCGAAGAGCGCACCAAGGACGATTTGTGGTACATCGAAAACTGGTCGATCTGGCTGGACATCAAGATCATTCTCAAAACCGTCTGGCGCACCGTGACGCGCGAGGACGAGAACGCATATTAGAATAGCCTTACTGAGTGATTGATTTGGCGGTTGAATCGGTGAGTCCGCGAGCCGGTAACCCGATTGTGATGGCTCACCGGCTGAGCAGGTAGAGATGGACAAGTTGCCACGCTGGCGTAACCTCGTTTTGATCGGCCTCGGCATCATCATGCTTGTCGCCACCCTGAGCATCTTTCAGGGCGGGTCCGGCCGCAGCATGAGCATGCAGATCTCCGATGTCGCCGAAGCGGTCAAGAACGGCAACGTGGACAAGCTGATCGTCGCCAACGACGAGCTGGTGGTTAAGTTCAACAGCAGCCGGCCGGACGCAACCTCCAAGAAAGAGCTTGGCGCGACCATTGGTGAACAACTCAAGCAGTTCGGCGTCACCGAACAGCAACTCTCGCGGGTGAAGATCGAGGTCGTCAGCCCGTTCAACTGGGGCGACCTGATCAACACGGCGGCGCTATTCATCACGCCGATCATCGTGATTTTGTTCTTCTGGTTCCTGTTCCGGCAGGCGCAGGGCGCCAACAGTCAGGCGATGAACTTCGGGCGCAGCCGAGCGCGCATGTTCACCAGTGATCGCCCCACCGTCACTTTTCAAGATGTGGCCGGCGCAGAAGAAGCCAAGCAGGAACTGGTCGAGGTTGTCGAATTCCTGAAAGAGCCGGAAAAGTTCATCCAGCTCGGCGCCCGCATCCCCAAGGGGGTTTTGCTCATTGGCAGCCCCGGCACCGGCAAGACCTTGCTCGCCAAGGCTGTCAGCGGCGAAGCCGGCGTGCCCTTCTTCAGCATCAGCGGCTCCGAGTTCGTCGAGATGTTCGTCGGCGTGGGCGCCAGCCGTGTGCGCGACCTCTTCGAGCAGGCCAAGCGCCACTCGCCCTGCATCATCTTCATCGACGAGATCGACGCCGTTGGACGCCAACGCGGCTCCGGCCTGGGCGGCGGCCACGATGAGCGCGAGCAAACCCTGAACCAGATTTTGGTCGAGATGGACGGCTTCGATACCGACACCAACGTCATCGTCATCGCCGCCACCAACCGTCCTGACATCCTGGACCCGGCGTTGATGCGCCCCGGCCGCTTCGACCGGCGTGTCGTGCTCGATCGGCCCGATGTGAAAGGCCGCGAAGCCATCCTGAAAGTCCATGTGCGCGGTAAACCACTCGCCGCCGATGTCGATCTCAGCACCCTGGCCAAAGCGACCCCCGGTTTTGCCGGCGCGGATATCGAGAATCTCGTCAACGAGGCGGCTATTCTGGCAGCGCGGCGCAACCGCAAGAGCATCAGCATGGCCGAGTTCACCGAGAGCATCGAGCGGGTCATGATGGGGCCGGAGCGTAAGAGCCGCCTGATCACGCCCAAAGAGAAGGCCATCGTGGCCTATCACGAAGCCGGCCACGCCATCGTCGGGCACCTGCTCGAAAACTGTGATCCAATCCACAAAGTGACTATCATCGCGCGCGGGCTGGCCGGCGGCTACACCCTGTCGCTGCCGGATGAAGACCGCCACTACATCAGCCGCGCCAAGTTCCTCGACGATCTGGCCTTTGCCCTGGGTGGCCGGGTAGCCGAGGAGATCGTATTCGGCGATGTCACCACCGGCGCCAGCAGCGACTTGCAGCGTGTGACCGAGATTGCCCGTGACATGGTCACCCGCTATGGCATGAGCGAAAAAATGGGGCCGATGGTCTATGGCCAGCGACACGAGATGGTGTTCCTGGGCCGCGATCTGGGCGAGCAGCGCGACTACAGCGATGCCGTCGCCCACGAGATCGACAAGGAAGTGCAGCAACTGGTCAACTCGGCATACGCTCGCGCTCGTGACGTGCTGATCCGGAACCGCAGCATATTGGAAGCGATTGCCCAACGGTTGATTGAAGTGGAAACTATCGAGGAGGAGGAGTTTCGATCCTTCTTCCGGGAGCAGGCCGGCCCCAATGGCCCCGACAACACCCCGTTCAACCCGCGCGCCAAGCTGCCGGCCAAGCATGACGGCAAGGATGAGTCTTCCTCGTCGGGCGTCGTCCCAGCTCCTGCGCCGGCCTAGCTCAGCCCGCCGCGTCTCGCGCTGTGTTTCTGCATGCAAGCTGCTGCCGCCCTGTCTCCACCCGAAGCGATTCTACTTGCCCTGCGCATCCTGATCGTCGCCGCGCTCTATGGCTTTCTCGGTCTGATGCTCTGGATGCTTGTGCGCGAACGCCAATCTCCGCAGGCGCCCACCTCGCCAGCCCGTCTAATTTTGCTGCCGGCTGGCAACATGCCGGCCAGCGAGTATATCCTGCGATTCTCCGTATGGATCGGGCGCGATCCCAACTGCGCCGTGCGCGTCAGCGACGAATACACCTCTGCGCGACACGCCCGGCTGGCCTGGGACCCTGTCACCAGCGCCTGGTGGATCGAGGATAACGCCAGCCGCAACGGCACCTGGGTAAACGAGGAGCGCGTGATTCGTTGCGCGTTGGGCGCCGGCGACATCATTCGCGTGGGTGAGGCGCGCTTCCGCTTTGAAACCTGAATCGCTGTTCTCTCATCCTGCTCTACACAATTGCTCAGACAAGGGTCAAGTGATATATTGCCGCCGCCCGCGCGGCAAGGCGCGCCAGGGCAATATCTTGATTGAGCGGTTCTGCATTTATTGTCGAAGGAGACGTGGAAAAATGGCATCCGATTTGTCACGCAGGCAGTTTCTGAAGACGTTGAGCATGTTTGGCGGTCTGGCCGTGGGCGGCAGCCTTCTGGTTGCTTGCGGCGGCGGTGAAGCCACGCCGGCCCCGGCCGGTGGCGGCGATGCCCCTAAGCCTGAAGTAAAGCTGGAGATCGGCTCCAAAGGCGAAGAGTTGCTGTACGACAAGGAGGCGCTCACCGCGCCGGCAGGTTCCAGGATCACCCTGACTTTCAAGAACAACTCGACGGCACTACAGCATAACTGGGTGTTGATCAAGCCCGGCACGAACGAACAGGTCTCGAACGATGGTCTGGCTGCCGGCGAAGCCAAGGGCTATCTGAAGGAGAACGACCCAAATGTGATTGCCCACACCAAGATGGTCAAAGCCGGCGAGAGCGACACGATCACGTTCGATGCGCCGGCCAAAGGCCAGTACCCCTACATTTGCACCTTCCCCGGCCAACACGTGCTGATGAAGGGCACCCTGACGATCGAGTAATCCCTGTTGCGCCCCGGCTGCCTGCCGGCGCACAACCTGTCTGTTGCGAGGCGCGCCCCCCTGGCGCGCCTCTTTTCATTCCTCCGCACCCCCGCTCTCCGCTCACCCGCTCCCGCTTCCTATAATAAGCCCCTATGGCATCGCTCGATCATATTCGCGCCCTCTCTGAAGACATCGGCCCGCGCGGCAGCGCGACCGCCGAAGAAGCCAAAGCTGCCGACTACGTGACCGAACAACTTGCGACCCTGGGGCTGTCGCCCGAACGCCAGACATTTCTCGGCGCCATATCCGCTTATCGGCCCTATGCGCTGGCAGCGGCGCTGGCGCTGCTGAGCCTGTTTTTGTTCTGGCAGCCTCAGCCGGTTGGCGCGGCGGCGGCGGCCCTCATTACGGCTGTGGCACTCGTATCTCTATTGCTCGAAATGCAGTTTCGCCCCAATCTGTTGCGCTGGGTGCTTCCCATCGAGCAGAGCCAGAATGTGCGCGCAGTCATTCCCTGTCGGGCGCCGGCGCTGCAAACAGCCTCCGATGAAGACGTGCCGATGGGGGCTGTTGCGCCGCGCGCCGACTGCCCGGCCACTGTCGTGATTACCGCGCACCTGGATACGCATCGCACCCCGCTGCTTTTTCGCTCGCCGTTCTGGCTGATGGTCTTTCGCGGGCTGATGCCGGCCGGCCTCGCTGCCATGGCTGTGATGCTGGCCTTGTTTGTGATTGGCATTTTCGTTCCTGCCCAGGTACTGCGTCTCATTGCGCTTGCGCCGGGCCTCGTGTTGCTTGCAGTGCTTGCGCTCATGATTCAGGCCGACCTCACCCCATACACCAAAGGCGCGAACGACAACGCCAGCGGCGTTGCGGCCACCCTCTGGCTTGCCGAACGGCTGACCCATGCGCCGCTGCAACACACCCAGGTTCATCTGGTGTTCACCGGCTGCGAAGAAGTTGGCTGCTATGGCGCCGACGCTTATTTCAGCGCCAACCGCGCCGGCCTGCAAAACGCGGTCCACATCGTCATAGACCAGATCGCCGCCGCCGGCACGCTGCCCGTTGTTGTGCGATCCGAGCGCTTCTTGAGGGCGGCCCACAGCGACCACGGCCTATTGGCCTTGGCCGACAAACTGATCGAAGCACACCCGGAGTGGCGCGCGCGCGCCATCACCCTGAACGCTGGCTATGGCGAACTGAGCGTGGGCGTCAAACACGGGTTGCGCGTGATCGCGTTCGGCGCGATCACGCCCGATGGGTCATCACCACATTGGCATCAGCGATCTGACGCGATCGATGCTATCGACGAGGCAACACTCGCGCGCGTCCAGGAGATGGTGTGGGCGCTCTTGCAAGAGATCGACCGGCGCAACGCGCCGAGTAATTCGCCGGTCGCGGAGCCGGCTGCGCCATGAGACGCGCCATGCCGGCCTTGTGTTGCCTGATTGCCACGCTGGGGCTGGTCGCGCCCGGCTGTGGCAGTGCCGAAACGCCCAAAGTGACCCCAGTCACAGTCACGCTGCGCGTCGCGGCCGATGTGGCTCTCGAATCGTTGATGCAGGCGCTCACCCGCGCTTACTCGGCGCAGCATCCGCATATCATTTTCACCCTGACGCCGGCCAGCACGCCGGACGCCGGCGAAGCCGTCTTTTCACGACGCGTCGATCTTGCCGCAGTGTCTGTGTTGCCTGACAAGATCGCCGGGCGCGACGCCCCCTGGATTGCGGATCTGGCCGCAGACGGCATCGCGGTCATTGTCAATCCGGCTAATCCGTTGACAAACGTCAGCATGCAGGAATTGCGTGACATCTACGCCGGCGTATATAACCGCTGGGACGGCCTCGATGCCGCAGGCGTCGGCGACATGCAGGTTTCGGTGCGCGAAGCCGGCGACGGGGCGCGCATCCTTTTTGATCGTGTGGTGATGGGCAACACGCGCCTGACCTTGAACGCAGTCGTGTTGCCGTCTGTCGAAGTGGTGATGAACTTTGTGGCCTATCAGGCCGGCGCGATCGGCTATGTGCCCAGCGCCCGCATCACAGACACCGTCGCGCCGCCGGTCAAAATGCTGGCTATCGACGGGCATCCGTTGACCAAGCAATCTCTGCTGAATGGATCTTACCCGCTGTCGCGCTCGCTCTACCTCATTGCATTGAGCGAACCACAGGGCGAGCTGCGCGACTTCGTCGCATGGATTCTGAGCGCGGAAGGGCAGCGCGTGGTCGAGACGGCCAACTTTGCGCGCGTGCCCGGTATACCCTGATATGGAAACAACATCGCCCGCATCGCAGACACTGCAACCCGC
>DAOUDB010000017.1:0-15089 GCA_034431495.1 Thermoflexales bacterium | reverse complement strand
TTCAGGCCGAACTGGCAGCCGACCGCGCATTCTTTGACATTGGCTCATTCAGCCCGGAAGCCTATCAACGCACGGCGCGCGCCTCGCTGGCGGTGCGGCGCTGGATCGCGCAAGAACATCTGACCGGCTTCACCATGAATTTCATGGAAATCGATCGCGCGTCGGGCATGCCCACGTTGCCGTTTCTGGAAGCCGGCAAGGCCTTGGCGCGCGGCATTGGCTATGCCGGCGAAGGGGATGTGTTGACGGCGGCGCTGGTTGGCGCGCTCGGCGCGACACTGGGCAACACCACCTTCACCGAAATGTTCTGCCCCGACTGGGCCGGCGAGAGCATCTTCCTGAGCCACATGGGCGAGATGAATGTGGCGCTGACAGCCGGCAAGCCAAAGCTGGTCGAGCGCGCATTTGCTTTCATCGACGCCGACAGTCTTGTGCTGGCTTATGGTCGCTTCAGGCCGGGCGAAGCCGCGCTGGTCAACCTTGCGCCAGGGCCGCAGGACACGTTCACGCTCATCGTCGCGCCGGTGAGCGTGCTGGATGTGGCCGGCGAGGACAAGAGCGCCGACAGCATTCACGGGTGGTTCAGGCCGCGCCTGCCGGTGGCCGATTTTCTGGCCGAATACAGCCGGGCCGGCGGCACACATCACTGCGCGCTGGTCTACGGCAATGTGACCGACATCGTGACTGCGTTTGGCCGCGTGATGGGCTGGCCGGTCAGGCAAATGGCGTAACGACAGCGCCGGCTGCCGAATCCTCAATCAGAACAGGAAATGTCGCTGTGACAAGCCGCGTCGCTTGACTTTTCGGCAGGCCGGGGCTACACATCGATACGCTCAATCAGCCATCAACTACAATCCAGTCCAATGGACACCTGCGCGCTTGTGGAGCAGCTTCGACCCGTTATCGCCGACGTGCCGGCGGTTACCCTCGCCTATCTGTTCGGCTCTCGCGCCGAGGGCAACATCGGCCCGCTGAGCGACTATGACATCGCCGTGCTGCTGGACAGAGACGCGGACCACGAGGCTGCCCGATTGCGGTTGACGCGGCAACTCCGGCGCGCGCTCCGGACCGAGACCGAAGCGGTCGATCTGGTGTTGTTGAACGAAGCGCCGGTGGAACTGGCCTTCAACGTGATTGCGAACGGCAAATTGATCTGCCAGCGCGATCTGGCCACGCGCGTGGAATACGAGGCGACGGTGATGAGCCGGTATTACGACTTGTTGCCGATGCTGCGCGCCCAGCGGCAGGACATTCTGCGTGGAGACGACTATGACAGGCGAGTTCGGCGGTATCGAGCGGCGCTTGGACGAACTGAGCGAACGCTTGAGCAGATTAGAGCCGCTCAGAAACAGGCCAAGAAGTGATTTCGCGGAGGACGCATATCTGTGCGACATTGTAGAGCGCAATCTGGAGGTGGCAGCGCAGTGTTGCATCGACATCGCCAGCCGGCTGATTGCGATGGAGGGCGCGCAGAAACCGAGCGACTATCAGGAAGCGATTGAGCGACTGGGAGAGATGGGCGTGCTCTCGGCTGAGTTTGCCCGGCAGCTCGCGCCGATCGCGGGATTCAGGAACATACTTGTCCAAGAATATCTGGTTGTGGACTGGGACAAGGTGTACGCCAATCTGCAACGCCTGGACGACTTGAAGCAGTTCACCATCCAGGTGCGGGACTGGATGCTCAAGCAATCGAACCACTGACAGGAGAGAAACATGATTAAGCTAGGCGTCAATTCAGTTCTATTTGGCGGATTCGATTTCGCCACCGCCGCGCGCTGCGTCAAGATGGCCGGCTACGACGGCGTCGAGATCTCGGCCATTAAGGGCATGTGCGAGCACCTTGTGCTCGACGATTGGCGCGCGCAGGCGGCTGAGATAAAACAGATCGCGGCCGACAACGGCCTGGAGATTCTGTCGACCGAAGTGGCCTCGCTCGACGAAGATCGGCTGACCAAAGCATTCGAGGCCGGCGCCGAGATCGGCATCCCGATCATCAACGTGGGGCCGGGCGGCAAGATGGATGTCGAAGAGGACTTCATCCGCCAGACCGATCTGCTGGCGAAGATGGCCGACAAGGCGCACAGCTATGGTGTGACGCTGTGCTGCAAAGCGCATGTAGGCGGGGCAATCTACAACACGCCGACCACGCTGCGCGCGATGGAAAAGATCACCTCGCCCGGCTTTGGCGTGGATATGGATCCCAGTCATATCTATCGCGCCAACGAAAACCCGGCCGAGGCGCTGGCGGCAGTGATCGGGCGAACGCGCCATATCCATATCCGTGACTGCAAAGGCCGTGGCCCGACGCCCGGCACGCCACCCATGCAGGCCTGCGGGCGCGGCGACATCGATCTGTACGCCTATTGCAAGGTGATGGTCGAGGGCGGCTACAAGGGGCCGGTGTGTCTGGAAGTTATCGGCGCCAACCAATTGCCGCTGGCCCAGTGCGCCGTGATCGCCGCTGAAAGCTACGGTTACCTGAACGCGATTCTGAAGCAGCTCGGAGCGCGATAGCCAAAAAGGAAGGAAGAAGGAAGATGAAGAAGAAACCCAATCTGATTTTGTTCGGCATCGACAGTTTGCGCGCGGATCACATGAGTCTGTATGGCTACCCCAAACTTACCAGCCCACATCTGGATGAATATGCCTCGCGGGGAGTCGCGTTCAGCAACGTGATCAGCCCATCTATCCCCACCACGCCGGCCTACACCTCCATGTTCACCGGCATGGACTGCTTCAGCACAGACGTGGTTGCCTTGCGGCACAAGGGCGGCCTGGGCGCGCACCTCAAGACGCTGGCCGAAATCCTGGGCGAGCAGGGCTACAACACAACCTGTGTCGGCTTCAGCGGCAACCCGGCCTCGCGCGGCTTCCAGAAGTATCTGGACTTCGAGGGCTGGGGTTCGTGGGAACAGGGCCGCAGCCCCAAAGCCGAGAACTTGAATAAGGTGACCATCCCCGAACTGAAGCGTCTGGCCCAAGAGGACGAGCCATTCTTTCTGTTCCTGCGCCACATGGACCCGCATGCGCCCTACCTGCCGCCAGGCCCGTTCGAGCGCATGTTCTATGATGGCGATGAGTTCGACAAGAACAATCACTCGCTGGATAAGGTGTACGCTTTCAAGCCATTCCGCGACTTCCACGCCAGCTGGTTCCCGCCCGGCTGCACCGACAAGGACTACGTGATCGCCCAGTACGACGGCGAGATCGCCTACATGGATGCCTGCATCGCCAATCTGTTCGCCACCATCGAATCGTTGGGCCTGGAAGAGGACACGCTGATCGTGATCGACTCGGACCACGGCGAGACGCTGTACGACCACGACTGCCACTTCGACCACCACGGCCTGTATGAACCGACGCTGTGCATCCCGCTGGCATTTGTGTGGCCCGGCAAGGTGCCATCCGATGTGATGATCGACGCGCCGTGTTACATGAAGGATGTCACGCCGACCATCCTGGACTTGATGGGCATCAATCCCAAACCGCGCATCAAGTTCGATGGGCGCAGCCTGGCGCCGTGGATGTTCGGCATGGACCGCGAGACCGAGCCGGAGACGTACATCACCGAAGCGACCTGGATGCGCAAGCACGGCTGGCGCACACAGGAATGGAAGCTGATCCATGCGCTGGAGCCGGACTTTCACTTCAAGCCGGAGGTCGAGCTGTATAACCTGATCAGCGACCCGGAGGAAAACCACAACCTGGCCGAGGAAGAGCCGGAGGTGGTGAAGATGCTGGAGGAGCGCATGCAGGCGCACATCGCCCGGCGCACCAGGCAGACCGGCCGCGAGAACCCCATGTACACCAACCTGGGCTGGCACGGCCACGGCGACAAGCCGTTTGCCTCGTCGCAGGAAGCCTACGACACGCTGTACATCGGCGGGCCGGCGCAAGCCAAAGCCTTGCAGGCGCGCGAACTCCGCCGCCAGCGCGGGCAGAAAAAACTGTAGGGATTGAGCCATTGGGGCATTGAGCCATTGAGTCATTGGCAATCGCTCGATGACTCAATGGCCAAATCACACAATCACACAAACACTCAATCCAAAGCAATGCTGATCACCATCATCGGCCGGGGACATTCCGGCACGCGCGCCATGTCGCATACGCTGGCCCGCAGCGGCGTGTACATGGGCGCCATCCAGAACATCTCCGGCGACCTGTTGCCACCCGAAGACCTGTACGAAGCATGCCGGGTCATGGCGCGCCATGTTGTTTATAAGGGTGGGCTGGAGTGGGACTTCTCCCGGCTGCACACCATGCCGATCGACCCCGCATTCACCCGGCTGGTCGAGTCGTACCTGTCGTCGGTGCTGGGCAACACCCGCTTCGAGCGCAAGGGCTGGAAACTGCCGGAGACGACGCTGATCTATCCCTGGATCGTGCGCTTGTTCCCCGACGCTTACTACATCCACTGGGTGCGCGACCCGCGCGACTCGATCATCGGCGCGCACCTGACAGACGACCTGGCCGAATGGGGCGTGCCGTATGAACATACAGACGACATCCGCCTGCGCCGGGCCATAAGCTGGAAGTATCAGCGCGAGATTGTCAAAGCTACGCCGCCCCCCAGGCGCACAACCTCGGTGCGCTTCGAAGATTTCGTGCTAAAGCAAGAAGAAACTCTGGCGCAGCTCAAGGCTTTCCTCGGCTTCGAGCTGGTCAAAATCCCCGTCCGGCCTGATTCGGTCGGACGCTGGAAAACGGACACGGGCCGGCACTATTTCGACTTCTTTACCGAGGATATCGTTGAGCTGGGATACGAGTTGTCAACAGTCAGCCGCCAGTAGCGCGGGTACAGCACACAAAGACTGTCAGCGCACTCCCTCTGTCATCTGTGATCCGCATTCTGACTTCTGCCGCAGGAGCAAACCATGTTGCGTGTGTGCGTGATTGGCATGGGGCCGATCGGCAACCTGCATGCCCGCATTTACAAAGCCGATGAACTGGCCGAGCTGGTCGGCGTGTGCGATATCATCCCGGAGCGCGCGCAGGCCGGCGGGGAACGCTATGGCGCGCCGGCTTTCACCCGCGCGCCGGACATGCTGGCCGCCCTCAAGCCGGACGTGGTCAGCATCTGCACCGGCGGCTACGAATACAGCAGCGACCACTACGAGCCGACGCTTCAGGCGCTGGAGGCCGGCGCGCATGTGCTGTGCGAAAAGCCCATCTCCAACGAGATCGCCAAAGCCGAAGCGATGGTGCGCGTGGCAAAGGAGCGCCGGCGCTGCTTCGCGGTGGACTTCAATCACCGCTTCACGCCGGCGGCTTACTACGCCAAACAATGGCAAAACGAGGGGCGCATCGGCAGCCTGCTGTTCATCAATATGGCGCTGTGGATTGGCCGGCCCAAAGATGAAAGCTCGATCTACTACCACATGAAGGCGCTCAACCCGCACTCGGTGGACATGATGCGCCACTATGGCGGCGATATCGCCAAAGTGCAGTGCTTCGCCATGAAAGCGCCGGGCCGCGAGATGTGGTCCACTGCCTCGTGGAACATGCAGTTCAAGAATGGGGCGGTCGGCCATCTCACCAGCAGCTATGACATCGGGCGCGGCCACCCGATGGAGCGTTGCGAGATCGCCGGCGTCGAGGGGCGGGTGGTGGTCGAGGACATGTGGGAGCGGGCCACGCTCTATCCTGCCAAAGACCTGGTCAAATTGCAGTACAGCAACCCTGTGTTCGGCAGCGAGCGTTACCGCGACTTCGACGACACATTCCGCGCGCGTATCCACGCTTTCCTCAAACAGGTGGCCGAGGGCGCAGCGCCTGAGGAAATCGACGGCTCTGGCGAGGACGGTCTGAAAGCGCAAAAGGTGATTCAGGCCGGCATCGACTCGCTGATCAGCGGAACGATTGTGACAATTGACGATTAACGATTGTGGATTGATGGCTGGCGCGCACATCCAAAATCGGGAATCCCATGCTTGCGGCAGCCTTTCTCGGCCTCGACATCGGCGGCAGCGGCGCCAAAGCCGGAGTGTTCGACACCGCCGGCCAACTGCTGGGCTTCGGGCGCGTTCCCTATCATGAGATGTCCGACACCTCAAAGGTGTCGGACAACTCAATCGAGTCGCTCTACATCGCTGCCCGCGACGCGGCCCGCCAGGCGATTCGCGCCGCCGGCGTCCGGCCCGTTGCGCTCTCGGTTGCCTCGATGGGTCAGACGTTCGTCACGCTGGACGAGTCCGATCGGCCCCTGCACCCGGCCATCCTGTGGTACGACGCGCGGGCCGGCCAGAAAGCGCATCAGTTGAACGAGCGCCTGGCGCAGGCCGGCAACACTTCTGCCCCATTGCCCTTCATCGACGCCATCGCCACCGTTTCCAAAATCGTCTGGCTTCAGGCGCGCTTTCCCGATGTGATGCGCCGCGCGCGCCGCTACCTCACTGCGCCGGACTATCTGGCCTACCGGCTCACCGGCGAGGCGGTGACCGATCCCAACACGGCTTCCAGCACCGGCTTCTACGTCGAAGACGCGCCCGATTACGACGCGCGTGTGTTGAGCGTCGCCGGGGTGGAAGCCGGTCAGCTTGCGCGCATCCGTCCCTCGGGTGCGCCCATCGCGCCCGTGCGCCCCGACCAGGCAGACGAATGGGGACTGGCCCCCGGCGCGTTGTTCGTGGCCGGCGCCAACGATCAGTATGCCGGCGCGCTCGGCGCGGGCAATTGCCGGCCCGGCATCGTGACGGAGACCACCGGCACGTGTCTGGCGCTGGTCACGCTGGCCGAGCGCCTGCCGCTTTTGCCGCCCGGCTTGCTCGGCGGGCGCTTTCCCATCCAGCGTTACCAGTTTGCGCTGGCCTACGCCAAAACTGCCGGCCTCGTGCTCGACTGGTTCCGCGCCCAGTTCTATCCAGACAAGACGCTGGCCGATCTGGAAGCTCTGGCCGCTGTTGTGCCGATTGGCAGCCGGGGCGTGACCGTCTTGCCGCATTTCGACGGTGTGCTCTCTCCACAGCCTCACCCCAACGCGCGCGGCGCGTTTGTGAATCTCACGCTGGCCCACACTCTGCCCGACCTGTACCGAGCGGTGCTGGAATCGATTGCCTTCAGTCTGCGCGAGAACATCGAACTGCTTCGCGCGACTGGATTCACAATCGAAATCGCGCGATCCATCGGCGGCGGCGCGCGCAGCGACCTGTGGTTGCAGATCAAGGCCGATGTCACCGGCCTGCCCATCGAGCAGCCGGCGGTGACCGAAGCCGCCACGCTGGGCGCGGCCATGCTGGCGGCCGTCGGGCGCGGCGTGTTTGCCTCGCTCGAAGAGAGCAGCGCGGTCCTGTACCACGCGCAGCGCACGTTCGAGCCGGACGCAGCGCGCCACGCGCAATACGAGCCGGCTTACAGGGCTTACCGCGAAGCGTGCGCCCGACTGTACATCGCGCACGATGTCAACGATCCCGGCGTGTCGCCGCGATGACCTTCGCCACCAATCCACCGGGCCGGCAGGGGCCAGCCAGATCCTCGCCGTGCAACGCAGCCGGCACCGCCCACACCATCATGTTCTGATAGTAGTCTGCGCCGAACGCGCGCTGACCGCTGTCCACATCGCCCCGGAAGGTGTTGGGCGCATCCCACCAATAGCCCCAGCGCGCCAGATTGGCCAGGCAGCGCCGCAACAGCTCCAGGCCGAACTCGCGTTGCCCGCCATACATGAAGGTCATGGCCAGCATGTACAACTCCGGCGTGAAGTAGCTGAACGTGCCATAGCCGCCCACTTTGGCCGCTGTGCCGTCCGGGTTGGCATAGTTCACCGCGCCCGACTGGCTGAGCGCGCAGTTGACCTTGCGCAGCGTGTCGAGCGTTGTGGCGACACGCTCGGGCGGGAACACGCCGGGCACGCCGTGCCAATCGGCGATCCATTGACCATCGAGCTGATAGCCGAAGATAAGGTCGGAACGCTGGCCGGTTTCCGGCTCGACGAAGTTGAGGTAATGCGTGCCGGCCCATAGATGCGCTTCGAGCACGCGCGCGCCAGCCGCCAGCCAGTCGTCGCATTTGCGGAGGTACTCGGTGTCGCCCATTGCCTCGGCCATGCGGCGCATGATCTGTATCTGGGCCATGCGCACTGCGCCGGCGTGAGTGACGTATCCCTTCCAGCCCGGCTCCGGCGCTTCAAACCACTCGGTGTCGCCCAGTCCATAGCTATCGGTGCCGGGCGCGGGCATGGCCATCACTTGCGACAATCCATAGGCCGGGCGCAGGTTCATCGAGAAGTCGTTGCAGCGTTTCAACGAATCCCAGAACTCGCGCAGAAACCCATCGTCGCCGCTGACCTGCCAGTAGCGGTCGGCCATGACGATGTAACACGCGCCGTTCAGCACCGTCTGATAGCCGGTGTCGGGGCGCGCCAGGCCATAGGGCGGGCGATGGTCGGGCACATTCGCCGTAACGCCGCCGAAGATCCATGGTGGACGCCCATCTGGAAACTGATAGGCTTTGTATCCGCGCAGGGTGGAGCGCGCCGCTTCGGGAAAAAAGTACACCAGTGGGATGTTGCCGTAGAAGCTGCATGGCAGACATTCGATCTGGGGACAACCGCGCGGGCATTCGCACAGGCCAAACAGGCCGTCCTCTTCCCGGCACCAATCGCCAATCGGCGCGATCGCCTGTCCCCACACACTGTCCTCGGGAATCAGGTAGAGGTGGTTGATGAGCGCATCGGCCAGCCAGCCGGGCGTGTCGGGGTCGGTGTAGAGGGTCTCCTGCCAGGCAATGACGCGCTGCAGCAGTGCCTCGTGGTGCCGTGCCAGAAAGCGCGCTGTGGTCAGCGCATCTGCATAGTGCCGGGCATACATGTGGGTATGCAGGTCGGTGGCCTCATGGCCGGGCGCTCCGCCGGCGCGCCAGTGTGGGGCGTGCCAGGCCAGCAGGATGCGGTACACCCGGGTTTCGCCGCCGCGCAGGTCGAAGTCGATCGCCAGCGACGCGCCGGTCTCGCCGGCTGCCGGCTCCGGCAATTGTTCCGCGATGCGCGACCAGGCCGGCCCGTCAGCGTTGAGCGGCCCGCCGGTTCGCGCTTCTGCGTCCAGCGCCGCCAGGACGTATGCCATTTGCCACGCCGCCGGCTTGCCGCTGTCAATCCATACGCCGTGCAAGTCATCGGCCAACGTCGCGCGTCGCATAGCCGCGCGCGCATCGTTGTCGCCCGACACTTCGAAGCCGGGGAAGCTGAACGCCAGTGTGCCCTGGCGCTGCTGGCGGCCCCGGTTGCGCACATGCACTTCGAACACCGCGCCCGGCGCCATCGAAGTCGCCGCATCGCCCGGCACAAACGGCGACCAGGCCCGCAGCCCGACACTCACCGGCGCATCGGTGTCGAATTCCATGTCCAGTATGGGATAGTGGCCCCAGTAGTCGATCGACTGCGCAAGATTCACGCCGCGCAGCCCAACATCGTGGTAGCGTGGCGTGTAGTCTGTTGGCGGGAAGGTGACGATGCTCTGGTTCTGGCGCGGCGTGTCCTCCTTCGCCAATGTGTCTGATGCCAGCACCCATGTCTTGCCTGCTGTGCTCAATCCGAGGAAGGGCAGGTTGATCAGCCAGCGCGGGTTGACCAGATGGTTGAAGATCGTGCAGTAGCCCAACATACCGTTCGACTCGATATCGAGGCAACCGGTGTCCAGCCCGCCCAGCGGCATGCCACAGGTCGGGCGCGGTTCGCCCCGATAGATGAGGCCGGTGACGGGCTGGTGATAGCCGGCCGGCTTGAAATCTACCCAGGTCGCATGTAGCAGGTGGGCCGGGAACAGCCGCCCGGCCGCAGCCGGCTTCGACCGGCTTCGCGTGTTCTTCGCCATGGTCGGTATCCTCCTCTGAGCGCGCGGCAAGCCGCAGCTTGCCTCACATGGTTCGATCGTTTATCCAACGCGCTGCGCGCAAATCGCTACAATCGGGTTACATCGATCTGCGCGCCCAACAGCGCCATTCATAACCGCGCCGTACAAAACGAAGGATACCCCCGATGCATCAACCGTATTCGTGGATTGCCAATCCCGACGACGTGCGCGTCTTGCGTGATCTGTTCAAACGCAAGCGCGAGATTGCCGAAGACCCGCTGACGCTCGAACGCAAATCGTTGTGGCTGCGCCATCACTCGCTCGACAGCCGGCGTCCTATGATCCTGGCCGAGACCAGCGGCGTGCTCGACGAGTGCGTGCCGGTGTCCGAACTGCGCTGCCAGGAAAACTGGGCGCGTGATATGGAGCGCAGCCTGCGCGACCTCATCTTTCGCCACGAGCACGTGCGCGATGACTACGTGGTGGAACCGTGGATCAACATTGGCTGGGATATCAGCACAAGCGATTTCGGCGTCGAAATTCCCAGGGTGCGCGCCGACAACGAGGGCAAGCTGGGCAGCTATCACTGGGACCCGCCGATCAAGGATCTCGACAAGGATGTGGAGCGGCTTCATTTCCGCCGGCTCAGCGTGGACCGCGAGAAGACACTCGCCTGGCATGCTTTCATTGAGGACTTGTTCGGCGACATCCTGCCCGTGCGCCGGCGCGGCTGGTATTGGTGGACCACCGGCCTGACCTGGACACTCATCGATCTGATCGGCATGGAGCCGATGATGATGGCCATGTTCGACAATCCCGCCGGCCTGCACCGCCTGATGGCATTCCTGCGCGACGACTTCCTGCACTATCTGGATTGGATGGAGCAGGAGCAACTGCTGCCGCTGAACAACGAGGACGACTACGTGGGATCGGGCAGCATCGGCTACACGCGCGACTTGCCCCAACCCGATTTGAATGGCGGCGCTGTGCGGGTCAAGGACATGTGGGGACTGTCCGAGTCGCAGGAGACGGTGGGCGTGTCGCCAGCCATGTTCGAGGAGTTCGTGTTCCAGTATCAGGAGCCGGTGATCGGCCGGTTCGGGCTGGCTTACTATGGCTGCTGTGAGCCGATTCACAGCCGTATGCGCATCATCAAACGCCTGCCCAATCTGCGCGCCGTGTCAGTCTCGCCGTGGTGCGATCAGGAGATCATGGCCGAGGAATGCCGGGGCAAATATGTGTTCTGCCGCAAACCCAACCCCGCCCTTATCAGCACCGACCGCTGGGACGAAGAGGCCATCCGCGAGGATTTGCGCGCGACCCTGCGCGTGACACAGGGCTGCGCGGTGGAACTGGCGATGAAAGATGTGCACACCCTGCGCGACCAGCCGTGGCGTCTGGGCCGCTGGTGCGACATCGCTCGCGAGGTGTGCGCTGAGTTTGGGTTTGCGTGATTTATCATAGCGCCGAGGCGCAAATATGACCAATCCCCCCGTCAAACTGGGTTTCTGTCCCATCGGCAAGTTCGTGTTCAGCCACGAAGACGCCCTGCGCTACAAGGCGCAGATCGAAAGCAAGCTGCGCGAGTGGGGTGTGAGCTTTGTCTCGCTTGACGGCGTGTTGCCCGACGGCATGGTGCGCGACCAGGGGCACGTCGATCCGGTGGTCGATCACTTCAAGCGCGCCGGCGTGGACGCCGTGTTCATGCCGCACTGCAACTTCGGCACCGAGGGCGCGGTGGGCATGATCGGCGCAAAGTTGGGCGTGCCGGTGTTGTTGTGGGGGCCGCGCGACGAAGCGCCTCTGCCCGACGGCACGCGCTACCGCGACACGCTGTGCGGCCTGTTTGCGTCGAGCAAAGTGCTGCACAAGCTCAGCGTTCCGTTTACCTACGTGGAGAACTGCCGGGTGGAAGACGCCGCATTCCGGCAGGGAGTCGATCTGTTCTTGCGCGCGACGCACATCGCCAACACCTTTCGCAAGGGCATCCGCATCGGTCACATCGGCCAGCGCATCGATTTCTTCTGGACCACCATCGTCAACGAAAGCGAGCTGCTCGAACGCTTCAAGGTCGAAGTGCTGCCGATCGACATGGTGGAGTTCATCCGCGCCGCCAAAGATCGCGCGCGCAAACACCGCCCGGCTTACCAAAAGGAATTGGCTGCGCTGAAAGAAACTGCCGAGATCGTCGGCTTCGAGAATGACGATCCGATGGTGAACGTGCTGGCGGCGCGCGATGAGATGCTCGAATTGGGTGATCGCCGCCGGCTGGATGCCTTCGCTATCCAGGATTTCAACTCGCTGATCGATGAAATGGGCGCGTACTGTTTCTACGCCAACAGCGCCGTCTCCGAGCACTATCCGGTCGGCCCGGAATCAGACATTCACGGCGCGATCACCGGCGTGCTGCTGGCGCGCGCCTCGCTCAACACCGAGCCGGCTTTCATCGTCGATCTGACCATCCGTCATCCCACCAATGACAACGGCATTTTGCTGTGGCACGCCGGCGCGCCTCTCTCGATGCGCCACCCAGCCGACAGGGTCAAGATCGGCCATCACTGGATTTTGCCCAGCCCGCTGTCTGGCATGACCCACTTCCGGCTGAAAGATGGGCCGATCACTGTGGCCCGCTTCGACGGCGATCATGGGGCGTATCAACTGGCCGTCGGGCAGGGGCATTCGATCGACGGCCCGTGGACGCAAAACAACTATGTGTGGATGCAAGTCGAGAACTGGCCGGCCTGGGAGCGCACCCTGATGCAGGGGCCGTTCATCCACCACACCGGCATGGTGTATGGGCAACACGCCGATGCGCTGGTCGAGGCGTGCAAATACATGCCGGGGGTTGCCCCGTTGCGTTTATAGCGCGGCAACAGGTTGCCGGCGCATGGGTGGCGCTTTGCCGTAGGTCAGCGCGCGCCACACCCACTCCATCGGCCCGAACTGGAAGAAGCGCAGCCAGATCATGCTGATGGGCAACTGAACGGCCCAGATGACCACGCTTAACACGACGCCGGCTGCCGCGCCCACCTGTCCAAACAGCCCCAGACCATAGCTGTAGAAAATTGTGGTGCACATGACCGATTGCATGAGATAGTTGCTGAGCGCCATGCGGCCGGCTGCCCCAAGCGGGGCCAGCAGCCGGCGCGCCCCTTCCCGCTGCGCTGCCAGCACAATCACCGACAGATAGCCAAACGTGAGCAGCGGCCCGCACACCAGCAGAAAAGCCTGCGCGAAGGCCATCTGCCCCGACGTGAAGGCGCTGTCGGCATTGACGGCGAGCCACGCGATCAGCGCGTTGCTCAGCAAACCGAGCGGCAACGCAACGCGCGCGCCCAGCGTGAACAGCCGGCGATGCGCCTCGATGTTCTGAAAGATGCCTGTTTTGCCGGCGTATAACCCCAGCACGAACAGGCCGAGAATTTGCGGCGCGCTGTTGAAAGCAAATGCGATCAGCACGATGATCCACTCAATTGCCCGCCAGACGAAAATTTGGCCCCAGGCGCCGCGGCTATACACCTGCACCGTTTGCGCGTACAGGTCGCTGAACATGCGATTCAAATCGAATCCACCCATCGACCCCATGTCTGCCGGCATGGCTGTCAGGAAAGCGCCGCCGGCAATCGCGCTCAACAGCGCCAGCCCAAAAGGCAAGGCCAGCAAGACGGCAGCCCAGATCAACAATGTCCTGGGGCGCGCGTTGCGGAACAGCATCAGCAGAAAGCCCATCAGCGCGTAGATGAACAGGATGTCGCCGTTCCACAACAACAGCGCATGCCCCAGCCCGAAGGCCAGCAACACCAGCAGGCGGCGCGCATAGCGGCGCGTGAAATTCGCGCCGCGCTCGGTGGCGCGGGCAAGCTGAATGCTCATGCCCAGCCCGAACAGAAACGAGAACAACGGGTAAAACTTGCCGGTTGCCAGCCACCATATGCCAAACTCGGCGGCCCGATCCAGAGGCGTCTCACCGCGCGGAATGCCGATCACCGACCCGATGAACGGCGCGCTGAAGATGCCCATGTTGACCAGCAGGATCCCCAGCAGCGCAAAGCCGCGCAGGATGTCGATGACGGGAATGCGCTCGCGCTCGCCAACCGGCCTGAGCGATGTCCCAGACGACGCAGTCACATCTGTGTTTGCAGAAGTCATCCGAACTGCTCCTTGCCACGTTCACGGCTGAACAGCGCCGTGTCTGGCGCTCATGTGCGCGCGCGACTACAATCGGCCCATGCCGGCACGCACCATCCGACTTGATCTCGATCCGTCTATTGCCGCATGCGCGGCCCAGACACCCCAAACATGCTCTGCGATCACCGGCCTGTTGCGCCGCCACATCCAACAGCGTTGCGGCGCGCCAGTGAACGAAAGCGGCCCGGCCGATCTCGTTCTCCAGTTGCGCCTCGACCCAACCCTCAGCGCAGAAGGGTTTCGCATCAGCGACGGGTCGCAGGGCGAGATCGTCATCGCCGGCTGCGACGCGCGCGGTCTGTTGTACGGCATCGGCAAATTGCTCCGCATGTCGCGCTACCTGCCCGATGCTTTTCTACCCGGCGAATGGCGCGGCGCATCTGCGCCACAGATGCCGGTGCGCGGCATCTACTTTGCCACGCACTTCAATAATTTTTACCATGAAGCGCCGGTGCAGGAAATCGAACGCTATGTGGAGGATCTGGCGCTGTGGGGCTTCAACACGCTGAGCGTGTGGTTCGACATGCACCATTTCCACGGCATCGACGATCCGGCTGCAAGAGCGATGATCGAGCGTCTGCGCGCCATCCTCGGCGCGGCAAAGCGCATCGGTCTGGGCGCCAGCCTGACGCTCCTGGCGAATGAAGCATATGCCAACAGCCCGCTGGCGCTGCGCGCCGACTGGACGGCCGGCCACGACGGCTACTTCCGCGAGCCGGAAGGCCACTATCATGTCGAGTTGTGCCCCAGCAAAGCCGGCGCACAAGCGTTGTTGTTGCACTGGGTGGATGAGAAGCTGGCGGCATTTGCCGATATCGATCTGGACTATTTGTGGATCTGGCCCTACGACCAGGGCGGTTGCACGTGCGGCCAGTGCGCCCCCTGGGGCGCCAACGGCTTTCTGCGCATGGCAGAGCCAATCGCGCGCCGCTTCCGCGCCGCTTTTCCGCGCGGCAAAGTCATCCTGTCCACCTGGTATTTCGATCACTTCACCCATGGCGAATGGGAGGGTCTGGCAAAAGCATTCGCCAACAGGCCCGACTGGGCCGACTACCTGATGGCCGACGACTATGGCGACCGGTTTCCAGACTACCCGATCCGGCACGGCGCGCCGGG
>DAOUDB010000016.1:0-10402 GCA_034431495.1 Thermoflexales bacterium | reverse complement strand
GTCTGATGCTTGTCTCAACGTGGCCGGCAGTCTCCACTGCGCGCGAAGTCCAGTCGTCACCAGCCGGTGTGCAGTCGGCCGGCACGTCGGTGCGTATCGCGTCTGCCCAGTCCGACACATTTGGCAAACTCACACCTGTCAACGGCGCAACGGAAGTGCCGACGCACAGCATCACCTTGATGTGGTCGCCATTGGCCGGTGCGGGCTACTACGACGTGTGCGTGGGATTGGCCGGCAACATCTGCAACGCTTTTCGGGGGACAGGCATTACACAGACTTCCATCGTCTTGCCAGAGTTTCCCCCCAACACGCTGTTTGCCTGGCAGGTGAAAGCCAACACCGCGAACGGGCCAGTGTTTGCCAACAGCGGGCAGGTCTGGACATTTCGCACGGTACGAGACCCCGCAGTTGAACCGCCCGGCCCGTTCTCCAAGCTAACGCCACAGGACGGCGCAGCCGGCATCAATCCTGGAACGCTCACGTTTGCCTGGCAGCCAGCCCAGAGCGCCACACACTACGAGTTCTGCCTGAGCGCCAACAGCACACCCTGCGCGATCTGGTTGATCACCACCACCACCAGCATCTCGCAACCGCCCGGCACACTTGCACCAGGCGCGACCTACCGTTGGCAGGTCACGGCGATCAACGCGGCCGGCCGTACGCCGGCCAATTTCGGCGCGCCGTGGCTGTTCAGCACAGCGAGCATCGGCGGCGCGCCGGGGGCATTCGGCAAAATCGGCCCCGCTCCTGGCGCGCTCAATCAGCCTGCCACCGGCATCACGTTCACTTGGCAGGCTGCGGCCGGTGCGACAGGGTATCAGCTGTGCATCGGTCCCACACCCAATATCTGCAACGCGCTTTTCTCGACGCCGCTTACGGCGTTCGTCACACCGCCGCAATTTCAATTGCTGCCCAACAGTTCCTACTACTGGCAAGTGACGGCATTCAACACCGCCGGCCAGACGCGCGCCGACCTGGGCGAGGTGTGGCAATTCCGCACATCGCCCGAAGCGCCGGCAGCAGGGTTGCTGGCGATCTATGCCCTTGCATTCGACTCGCCTGCCGACAGCGCCAACCCCCTGGCCGGGTACTACCAGCCCACGATACGCGGCATCGTCAGCGCCACGCTCGGCCAGCCGGCCAAAGTGGCGGTCGTGCTGACCGATCTCGACCAGGACGGCGACACCCACATTCTGGTCATCCGCAACGGCAAAGTGACGCCGGTGAGCGGTCTGCCGGCGCCGGCCACATCCCCCCTCACCACCACCCCAACCCTCACCACATCGATCACCGAAGCCGACATGACCGACCCGGCCATGCTCGGCGCATTCATCCGCTGGGCGCGCCATACATTCCCGGCCCCGCGAGCCGTGTTCTCGTACATCGGCCACGGCGCGGCATTGTTTCCCGAAACCGACATCGCCAATGTGTTCGGGCCTGCGAGCGACACGGGCGCGTCGAACAGCCTGGCAGCCTCGACACGCCCTGCCGCCGGCGCAGACGGCATCGGCATTCTGCCCACCCACATCGGCGTGCATCCCGATTACACAGACGCGCATCCCAGAGCCGTGCTCTCCACGGTCGATCTGGCAGAGATGATGAAGATCGGCACAGATAACGGCCAGTTCCGCTTCGACGTGATCGACATCGTGCACTGCTTTGCCGCCACCGTCGAGGAGATCTATCCCTTGCGCAGCTATGCGCACGCCGTGACGGCGTCGCCGAGCTACGCCTACTTCGACCCGCCGATGGCCGGCGGTATGCTGGCAAGTCTGCCCACGCCGCCGCAACCCATGCCGCCTGCCGTCATGGCCGCGTCGATCGCGCGCACCTACGACCGCCTGTTGCCGGCCGACGAGCACCCGCGCATCCTCACCGCCATCGACACAGATGGCCTGGCCGACATCAAGCTGTCGTGGGACTTGCTCTCCAATGCGCTGCTGGACGATTTCGCCCTGAACCCACAGGAAGCACGCGCCGGCCTGTACGATGCCTACACGTCCAGCGGCAAATACGACACAACCCTGTGCCCACCCCAGGATTGGCTGCTGGAACCACCCGACGCACTTTCGGACATGGCCGAGTTCGTGAGCGCGCTGGAAGAGCAATTCGCGCAACGGTTGCCCGCCGGTCAAGGCGTCTTGAGCGCCACCCACTACGCCGGGCAGGCGCTGGCCGGCGCCATCATCACCACCGTCGCACGCGCCGGCTCTCCCTGGTTCGCGCGCCATTTATCGCCCGCGCCGTACTGGTCGTTCAGCGGCGCAGGATTGGCCCTGTACACTGACTTTCAGGGCATACCGATCAGCGGCTCGACGATGCTCAGTTATCAGGCCGGCTGGTACACGCACACCCGCAGTACACTGAATCCCAGACCCTACGCTTTTGTGCTGACCATGACGCCACCGATCTCCTGGCCCGTGTTGCCCACCTGGGCCGATGTGCTCAGTCGGTTCTGGGCAACGGCAACCGTCGAAACCGCAGCCTGCCTGCCGGCTTATCCGCCGGCCTTGCAAAGCGGCGAACTCTCTGTGGTGCGTGTGCTTGGCCCTCTCACCCGCACCGCCTACGTCAGCGCCGCCGTCCCCATTCACGCGCTGATCGAAGTAAGTCAGGCTACGTTGAACGCGCAGGTGCTTTTCAGCGTATCCAACGGCGCCGAGACCGTCTTCTCCACCACCGTGAACACCGGCTATCTGCTGACTGGCACACACTTCACGCAGTCGCCAGCGCCGTGGACGCCGGCGGCTGCCGGCACGTACATCGTAGAAGTGCGCATCGACCCGGACGACCAGATCAGTGAGACGAACGAAGTGGACAATGTTGGCCTGGCAACCATCATCGTGGTGGACACGGCTATCGACACACGGCCGGTCATCAGCGGCAGAATCGCCGGCGACATGCAATGGATCAGCGGGCCAACCGTGACGCTGGCGATTTTCCAGCACAACCTGTCTCTGTCTCAGCCGGCGAACCGGCTCATCATCCAGGCATATCAGCTGGTGACCCAGGCCGGCACGCTGGCGCTGACGCCCCGGCTGGTAGAGACAATCACCGTGCCGGCAGCGCTGCCGATCATCACATTCACGCTGCCGGCCAGCATTGGGCATGGGCCGATCGTGTTGCACGTGTGGGCTGAAAACTCCAGCGGGCGCAGCCTGGCGCCGGCCGTTCTGTGGCTCAGTCTCACACCGCCGGGCACGTCCATCGGGCCGGGCGAAGAACACTACTACCTGCTTCGAGCGGATAGAGACGACAGCTTCCGCATCCAACTCGAAACCCCGACCGGCGGGGCAGGCAACGCCCCGGCTGCCAGTCTGTTTGCGTGGCGCCCGCACAACCTCAACACGCCGGATTGGGCCGGCCTGAATGCCGGCAACAACATGCTCACCATTCAGGCGCCCGTCGCGGGACTGTACCTGGTTAGCGTGCACGGCGAGACGCAGAGCAGCACACCCTACACGCTCACCCTGTCTCCAGACCCCGGCACAGCGCCACCTGTGTCCGCGCGTGCGACTGCTTTCACACACGCCGGCGGCGCAAGCGCGCCCTCGCAGACCGATTTGGTTCTGCCATTCTCCCGGCCACTGGTGAAAGAGCCGGCCCCCGAGCTGGCCGCATCTGCGCCGCGGCAGGTGTTCGTGCCGGTGGCGCGCCGGCCATAAGTCACCCTCCCGCAGATTCAGGGCGCACATCCTGCGGGAGGGCGTGTCCAGGCGACACAATGTAGCGTGTGGCGCGACCGTTCCCCACACGCACCAGCAACCCTCGATGCACCAGATCGGTCAGATCGCGCACCGTCTGCTTCTGCGACATGCCGGTGATGCGCTGATAATCGCGATTCGTGACGGCGCCCGACGCGCGCGCGAACTCTAGCGCCTTGAGCTGGCGCTCGGACAATTGGCCGGCCTGCTCGCTCAACGCCGGGTACTTGCGAGCCAGCGCGTCAAATTCACCCAGCAACCGTTCGCCGCCCAGCGATTCTGCAATGCGGCGCCCCTCGGCGTGGTAGCGCCGGCTCTCCGCCACATCGCCCAACTCGGCGTGTGCCTCAGCCAGATCGCAGCACGTATGCGCCAGCCAGTTATCGTTCTTCATCTCCACGAAGATATCGCGCGCGCGGCGATAGCACTCAATCGCGCCGGCATAGTCGCGCAACCAGAAGCGGCATACACCGATGCTGCGCTCGCACACCGCCTCGAGCTTGCGGTTGCCAGCTTTGACCGCAAGCTGCTTGCCTTCTTGCAAGTAGTCCAGCCCCTGATCGTATTTGCCCAGTTCGACGTAGATCTGCCCCAGATTGTGCGCGGCGCGCATCTGACGCTCCGCGTTGTTGATTTCCTTCGCAGCCAGCCAGCCCTGCCAGTGATGTTCGATCGCCGCACCCAGATCGCCACGTCGATAGAACAACTCGCCCCACGCATTGTGCAGATCGGCCCACGTCTCGCGGTCGGCACTGTCGCAATGCCGCTCTGCATAGTTCAGATTGGCTTCCGCCTTCGCAAAATCCTGGCGCTCCTGGATGAAGATCCACGCCATGTCGATATACATGCGGGTGAGCAACGGATCGCGCGGGCTGCGCTCGGTCAGAAACTGGATGCCATAGCCATAGTGCGCCAGCGACTCATCAATGTCTTTCAACTCAAGGACTTTCGCGCGACGATAGTAAGCCAGCGCTTTGGTGTGCGGATCAGTCGCACCCAGCGCCTGTTGGTACTCGGCCAGCGCAGTATCCACATCGTCGAGCGCCTCGGCTACTTCGCCGGCGATGATTTTCAATCGCGCCCATGCCAGCGGCGACACATCCTTCTGGCGGAACTCGCGCAGACAATCGCGCAGCTCCTCGATCTGAAGATTGTCGAGAATGTCGCGCCAGTGGTCGATGATCGCCTGCGCCGCAGACTCGTGCGCCCCGGCCAGCCGGAAATGCCCCGCCGCGTCGAGAAACATGTCCTGCGCGCGATAGTGCTCGCCGGCGGCATAGTGCCAGCGCCGGCGCTCCTCGGGCAACAGCAGGCTCAGCAGGTATTGGCGCATGTCGGGTCGCGCCAGAAAGTCGGTGCCCTGATCAGTGCTCACCAGCAGATTGGCCGAGACCAGCCCGCGCACACACGCCTGCACATCGGCGACGCCGGCTTCTTCACCGAGTGTGTACAACAGACTGGCCGGGATTTGGTGTTCGAACACCGCAACCAGGCGCAGCAACTTCTGCTCGTCGGGTGAGTGCCGGGCATAGCGATTGGCCAGCGAAGCCACCCGGCGGCCAGCGGCATCGGCCGGATGGCGCAGTTCCTCGCGCAACACCCGCGCCGCGCCGGCGATGGCCTGCCCGCGCAACTGATACAGCGTCTGCTCAGAGATCGCCATCAGCTCAGCCAGCTCTGACACACGCTTGCCATGAATGAACAACGACATCAGGATGTTGTACGAGCGCCAGTGGGTGGCCGTCCAGCTATGACTGCCGCCCGGCTGAAGCCTTTCCGCCGCCCATTGCAACAGCGACTGCATCGCCCGGCCGCGCACATCGGTCGTGACCGGCTCGCCGACCAGAAAGCACGGCTCGACGAGTGTGCTATGCGCCAGCGCCGAGGTCGCCAGGCTCAGCACATCGCCGGTGCGGCGCAGGCGATAGGCTTCCGCAACAATCGCCTCGAACTCCTGGTCGCCCAACGCCAACAGAGATTCGTCACCGCTCATGAGACGGACGTATTCTATCGGGGTTTCGCAGGCGACCGGCATAGTATGTTTGGGTTAGAATCCGCCAGATTGCTGCGTCTCGGTATCTCATGATCGAACCAACACACAGTGTCGCCACTCATGCAACCAATTCTGAACACGCAGGATCACCCATGCGCTCATGTCTGATGTAGCTTCGCCCAATCCAGCCGAGGTCGGCGCAAGCCGCGTCGTCAATGCCAGACTCCGGCGCGCGCGATCCCTGGCCCGCACAGCCCTGTTGATCGCCATCCTTGTGGTCGCCGGCTGGTTGCGTTTCACCGGCCTCAACTGGGACGAAGACCAGCTGCTTCATCCCGACGAACGCTATGTAGGCGTGCTGGCCAGCACCGTCCGCACACCGCAGAACCTGAGCGAATATTTCGACTCTGGCGCGTCGCCGCTCAACCCGTTCAACACCAGTTGGGGGCGCGACTATGTGTACGGCACGCTGCCTCTGTTCGTGGGGCGCTTTGCCGCAGAATGGCTGGACAGCGGCTGCATTTCGCGCGACGCGCAGACCCAGCCGGCTGCGCCCGCCGGCGTTGCCGCTGCCCCACGCCTGATCGCCCAACTGCTCCTCGGTGAGGAAGCGGTTGAGTGCCAGCGCGGTACATTCACCGGCTTCACCCCCACCACATTGATCGGGCGGGCCATCTCTGCGCTGGCCGACCTGCTGACCCTGCTCACACTCTTCCTGACAGGCCGACGGCTGTTTGGCTGGCGGGTTGGGCTGCTGGCGACGGCGCTCAGCGGGGCCGCAGTGCTGCAAATTCAGTCGGCGCATTTCTACACCGTGGACAGCATGGCCGTGTTGTTCACCATGCTTACGCTGTACTTCTGCGCGCGCATGGTTACGCGGCAATCGTCGGTCGGCAATCGTCGGTCATCCATCACCGCCGGTTTCAGCTTGCTTGCCGATGGTCTGGTGGCCGGCATCATGGCCGGCTGTGCGCTGGCCAGCAAGATCAGCGTGTGGCCGTTGATTCCGCTGATCGTGCTGAGCGGCATCGTCGCTCTGGCGCGTGACCGATCGCGCGGGCCGGCCCCCATCTGGCGCACGTTCGCCGCGCTGGTTCTGGCCGGCGTGGGAACCTTCGCCGCCTTCCGCGTGGCCCAGCCCTACGCCTTCGTGGGCAGCAGCCAGTCCGAGTTTGAGTTGACGCTTGCCCAGTGCGCCGGGCAATCGGGCGACCTGCTCAACCGCGTGTGCGCGCTGGCCGCCAATCTGCCCGAGCCCGTGCGCGTGCTTTTGGCGCCTTCGGGGCGCTGGATTCAGAAACTGGCGCTGGCGCAGGGATTCGTCAACGGCACGATCGATGTGCCCTTCGGCCACCAGTGGGCCAATCGCACGCCGATTGTGTTCCCACTCATCAACCTGGTGTTCTGGGGCATGGGCATTCCGCTGGGGCTGGCGGCCTGTGCCGGCTTGCTGGCCGGCCTGCGCCAGCTATGGCGTGGCCGGCGCTGGTGGGCTTACCTGATCCCGGTGCTGTGGGGCGGCGCATACTTCGTGTACCAGAGCACACAATGGACCAAGTCGATGCGCTACCTGCTGCCGATCTACCCGGTGCTGTGCTTGCTGGCCGCAGTGTGGCTGATTGCACTATGGCGCGGGGGACAATTCCGGCGCGCAGGCAGGGACGCCCGGCGCATAGTGGCCGGCCTGCTCAACCCGGCCATCCTGATCGGGGTCGTGCTGGTCGGCACACTGGTGTGGGCGCTGGCCTTCACCACGATTTACCGCCAACCTGTATCACGCCTGGCTGCCACGTACTGGGCCTATGAAAACATCCCCACCGCACTGACCGCCGAGTGGCTGGATGACGACGGCGCCGTCACAGCCCGGTATCAGCTTCCCTTGCGCACGCTTAGCCTGACCCCCGGCCAGTCGCAGACCGTGTTGCTGCGCGCCGAGACAACAGAAGGCGCAGTCGGCAGCGCAGATAGCAGCCGGCCCGACAACAGCGGCGTTTTACGATTGACGCTCAATAAACTCCAGGGCGTCGGCGACCTGCTGGCGACGCTGATCGACCCGGCAACCGGCCAGGAAATCGCCATGGCGCGCACCGTCGTCAGCCCGGACAATCCCACCATGCGTTTCCCCGATATCCCACGCGGGCGCATGTACCTGATTGCTTTCGAGCACATCGCCGGCGACGACCTGATCGCCAGCACCAGCGTTGTCGCCAATGAGCACTGGGACGACGCGGTGCCGCGCAACCTGCCGGGCAAAGACGCCTACGGCATGTACTACGTCGGCCTGTCATCCAGCAGCGACGGCCAGATTCAGAATTACGCCGAAGACACGCCGGAGAAGTTGCCGCAGGTGTTGAACTGGCTCGACGAAGCAGACTATCTGGTGTTGTCGAGCAACCGGCTGTACGGCTCGATCCCCCGCCTGCCGTGGCGCTTTCCGATGGCAACCGAGTACTATCGCGCGCTGTTCACCGGCGAGCTGGGGTTCGAGTTGGCCGCCGACTTCCACTCGTTCCCGCGCATTGGCCCGCTGCTCTTCAACGATCAGGAAATGCCGCAGCCGTTGCGCCGCAGTCCGAACACGCAAGGCACACCGGCAGGCATCTGGGCGCCCTACCCGACCGCCGAAGAAGCCTTCTCGGTGTACGACCATCCGCGCGTGTTGATCTTCCGCAAGACGCCGGCCTATTCGCGCGCGCTGGCAGAACAAGTGCTGGGCAAATACGATCTGACGCGCGTGATCCGGCAGACGCCGCTACAAGCAGTGAACACGCCGCGCGGCATGTTGCTCGACGACACGACGCGCGCAGCGCAACAAGCCGGCGGCACATGGCGCGAGCTGTTCCCGCGCCAGTCGCCGCTCAACCAGTCCCAGGCGCTGGCCGTGCTGGCCTGGCTGGCCTTGATCGAGTCGCTCGGTCTGGCCGCCTTCCCGCTGCTCTTCGCCGCAATTCACAATTCACAATCCAAAATCCAAAATCCGAAATTGCTCGACGGTGGCTACGCCTTCAGCAAAGTGCTCGGCCTGCTGCTGGTGGCATTCGTGGCGTGGTGGCTGGGCAGCACGAAGATCGCCATGTTCACGCCGGCCCAAATCTGGGCGGTGGTGGCTGTGCTGGGAGTCGCCGGCCTGTTCCTCTGGTGGCGCTATCGGCGCGAGCTAGGCGCGCTGCTCAAAGCGCGCGCCGGCGTCATCCTCGCCGCAGAGCTGGTATTCCTGATCGGCTTTGGGCTGTGGCTGCTGGTGCGCGCCGGCAACCCCGACCTGTGGCATCCGTACATGGGCGGCGAAAAACCGATGGACTTCGCCTACCTCAACGCTGTGCTGAAGTCCAGCTACTTCCCGCCATACGACCCATGGTTTGCCGGCGGCTACATCAACTATTACTACTTTGGCTTCGTGCTGATCGGCGCGCCGATCAAAGCGCTGGGTATCGACCCGGCCATTGCCTACAACCTGGCTGTGCCAACGCTGTTCGGCCTGACCGCGTGCGGCGCGTTCGGCCTGGGCGCGTCGTTCTATGCCTGGCGCGCAGGACAACCCAGAACAGCGCACTCACCCGCGCGAACCAATCGCGCCATCGTTGCCGGCACGCTGGCTGCTATTTTCGTCGTGGGCATCGGCAACTGGGGTCAACCAGATGTGATCTTGCCGGCCTGGCAGAAACTGGGCGGCATCGAGGATGGAACACCTGCGCTGGTCGCCACGCTCAACGGTATCCTCAAATGGGTACAGGGTCAGCCACTGCCCATCTACCCCAACTGGCCGTACTGGAATCCCACCCGCCTGCACGAGGCCGTGCCGATTGCCGAGTTTCCGCAGTTCACGTTCCTGTATGCCGACCTGCACGCGCACATGATCGCCATGCCGCTCGCATATCTGGCAGTGGCGCTGGCGCTCGCGCTGGCCGGCGGCGCGCGGCGCTGGTTCAGCATAGGCATGGCCGCGCTGGTGGTCGGCGCATTGTGGCCGACCAACTCATGGGACTATCCCGTTTATCTGCTGCTGACCCTGGCGGCCATTGCGATTGGCGCAGCGCACGAAGCGAGATGCGCGGGACGCTCCTGGATTGGCACATTCGCGCGCATGGCGCTGCCGGCCATGATCGTCTTCGTCGTCCTCACGCGCGCGTTCTACGTGCCCTATCTGGAGAACTACGGCTCGGCCTACAACCAGATCGACCGCTGGCAAGCCGAGACAACGCCGCTGGCTGTCTATCGCACCATCTACGGCGTGTTTCTGATTCCGCTCATCGTCTACTTTGCATGGAGCATCTGGGCCACACTCCGGCGCGCGCCACAGCAGACGCGGGGCAGATGGATCGCGGTCAGTGTGGTGATTGCCGGCGCAACGGCGGCGCTCGCGCTTGCGCTGGCAGCGCAGAACGCGCCGGTTGCCGTCGTGGCTGTGCCCATGATAGCCCTGGCGATGCTGGCGGCGGCGATGCCGGGCACAGCCGGCCCCACCCGCGTGCTGTGGCTGATGACCGCCGGGGCATTCGCGCTGACTGTGTTCGTGGAACTGTTCACATTGCGCGGCGACATCGGGCGCATGAACACGGTGTTCAAGTTCTACATTCAGGCATGGCTTCTGCTGAGCATTAGCGCGCCGGTCGCCTGTGTGTGGCAGGTCGAACGCATGAGCGAGCGCGCAAGCGAGCCGGCCAGGGACGCACCAGCCGACACGCCGGCGCGCAGGCCACTGTCT
>DAOUDB010000015.1:0-10881 GCA_034431495.1 Thermoflexales bacterium | reverse complement strand
CGGCGTTGCCTTGCTCAGTTTTGGCTGCATGTTGCTCGCCATGGCAGTTGCCTTCGCCCGCGATCTCAAAGCGCTCCAGGATGCGCCGGCGGTTCTGTGGTCGGCTTTGTGCGGAGAGCCGGTGCAAAACGAACTCGCGTTGCCGGTGTTGCTGGCGACAGGAACGATCACCTTTATTGCCGGCGCAGTGGCCGTTGTGCTGGGCCGGCTGCGCCGCTAGCCGACCCAGCAGGCCTTTGCCCATGTCTGCCGATTCTCATGCGCACACGGGCAATGCCGGCACGATGAAACAAGTGCGCCTGCGGCTGTTGAGCGTGCTCCGCATGACCCGCCGGCAGCGGGCCGGCGGCGCATTCATCCTGCTGCTTCATGCGGCGCTGTTTTCATTTGGGCCGCCGCCGGTTGTCTTTCTGGCCAACCACGACCACGTTGTGGTTGGCGCGGTGACGGCAGACCAGTGGCGCGCGCATGTTGAGGCGCATCTGCGTCAGGCCGGCAGTCACTACGTCTCCTCCGGCCTGCCCCATGCGCCGCTCCCGACCGATCAACCGCGTATCACGTCGCTGCCCGGCTGCGGCTATGACGCGCTGGGTGTGCCGGTTCGTGCGCTGGCAGTGGCGCTGCTTCTCATGCCCTATGGCGTCTCAGTCCTCGCGCTGGTGGGGCAGATCGATGCGCCGTTTGTCGTTGATCGATCGCCGGACCTGCTTTTGAGTCCGCCTCCTCCCAGGCCATATCTCTCGGCGCCCACGATGGAACGCGCTATCTTGTCTGACACCTGCACAGCCTGCCATGTCTCGACACCGGCAGACTGCGCATATTTGTGTTGTGAGTTGTTTGATACCCTGAAAAGTGAATTGCCTTGAGGAGGCTTTGAAATGAACATGAGAGTGATGGGCGTTGCGATGGTCGCGGCGCTGGTGTTGGCGGGCTGCCGTGTGGCAACCCCTGCTGCTCCCGCTGCTTCTGGGTCTGATGCGGCAAGTGGGATTCGTGTTGTGGACGCCTGGGCGCGTCCCACTGCGATGAAGTCCATGGGTGACAGCCATGGTCATGGCGAGAGCAAATCTGGCGATATGCCCATGGATGGGCCTGTCAGCGCGGCTTATATGGTCATCGAGAACACCGGTGACGCTGACAAGCTGGTCAGCGCCAGCACAGACGTGTCCGAGATCACCGAGATCCACGAAACAAAGGACATGGGCAACGGTATGATGGGCATGCAGCCGGTGCAGGGCGGGCTGGACATCCCTGCCAATGGCAGCGTGACGCTCAAGCCTGGCGGCTATCACATCATGCTGATGAAGCTCAAGCAGGATCTGACGCCCGGCCAGATGATCAAGCTTACGCTCACATTCCAGTCGGGCAAAGTGATCACGCTCGATGTGCCGGTGAAAGAACCGCCGATGCAGTAAGCGCATGGCACTCTGGCGCGCCTGGCACGAACCTGATGAGCCGGGCGCGCCGTATCCGGCATAGTCGCGCTTGTTGCACGAAGGAGGGAACATGAAAAAGCTTGTGATCTTCGCGGCGTTAGCCATCATGCTTTGGCCGTCGGTGACAGGGTGCGCCCAAATCGAGGCCCTGGTCGGCCCACCCACGCCTACGCCGGTGCCGCGCGGCATTCTGGTCGATCCGCCCCAAACCATGCCGGATTTCACCCTCACCGATCACAATGGCCGGCCCACACGCCTGAGCGACCTGACTGCCGATGGCAAAGCCGTGATGATTTTCTTCGGCTATACCCATTGTCCCGATGTTTGCCCGTTAAGCATGGCCGATTTCAAGGCTTATAAAAAAGCGCTTGGCGAGACGGCGAACAAGGTGCGTTTTGTCATGGTGAGCGTGGATGGCGAGCGCGACACCCCTGAAACCATGAAGCGCTATGTAACCGCCTTTGACCCCGAATTCGTTGGCCTGACCGGCCCGGAGAATGATGTGCGTCAGATCGGCCTGCGCTACGGTGTCCATTTCCAGAAAGAGAAGCCGCAGGGAACTCAGGCGGCGTACCTTGTCACGCACACCGCTTATAGCTATCTGATCGATGCCTCGCTGCGCTGGCGTATGGTTTTCCCGTTTCGGGCCGGCGCCGAACTGGTCGCCGAGGACATCAAACGCATTCTGGGCGAGTAGCAGGCCGCGAGATACAGGGCGCCGTGACCTGTATATCGGGGCAGGGTCCAACTCGTCAGTCATTGCAACGCTGCTCAGGCAACAAGCCCAAAAGATACGTTGCAATAACCGATCAGCCGAAAAGTCGGGCAGGCGCTGCGCTGGTTGATTGAGCATCGACAGGCTGGTTGCCCGCGTCAGCCCGCGTCAGCCCGCGTCAGAAGATGTGGCGTCTGGCGTTATTTTGTAGCCGGCCCGCTGGTTTTCTCCGGCGCGCCCGCCATCACCCAGCGCTCGATTATCTCGATCAATTCCGGCTTGAGCGGCTTGCTGGGCGGCATTGGCCCGCCGGCTTCGATTTCTTCTCGCCGCAGCATGCGAATGAGGTTCGATTGCGCGTTGCCGGGGATGATATTCGGCTTGTGGTCGCCGCTGTTCATCACTTCCTCGTAAGTGCGCATGAGGTAGTTGTTGTTTTCTTTGCCCGGCCGGTGGCATGAAACACAATACCGTTTCACGATCGGCTCGATGTGGGTCGCGTAGTCGGGCGTCTCGCCGGGTTTCAAGACGGGCAGGGTCGAGGCCTGCTCGGCTGCTTTGGGCATTTCGGCCCGGTCGTCCCAGGTATAGCGCATGAAAGCAACGATGGACTCGATATCGCCGGGAGATAGTTCGCCGCCATAGGCCCTGCCAAAAGGTGGCATGCCCAGCGTTTGCTGTCCCAGTTCAATGATCGCGTACAGCGTCTCGTCGGAGCGCGTGTACATCTCGTCCTGGCTGTTGATGGGTTTGAGCGTTGCGCCCTCAAGGCCTTGCACGCCTTCAATCCTGCCGCCTTCTCCCTCGGCGCCGTGGCATTCGACACAGTGCACGGCATACAGCTCCTGGCCGGCCACAATCCTTTCGGCCAATGTGCCGGCCACAGTTGCCTCAACCTGCGGGGGCGTGGTCACCACAGCGCGAATGGTCAACACGACCATGCCGATCACAATGGCGCTCATCAGGCCGGTGGCAAATTTGCGGTTCTTCCAGTGCCGTTTCGGATTGCGGTCAATGAACGGCAGGAGGAATAGCAGCGCCACAGCCAATCCCGGCAACACAGCCGTGCCGACCCATTCCAGGCTGCCGGGGAAAAACTTCAGCAATTCGAACAAAAACAGGAAGTACCACTCCGGCCGCGGGATATAGCTGGTGTCGCTGGGGTCAGCCTTCGGTTCGGGCGCCACACCGACAAATGTGGCCAGCCCAATCAGCAACAGAAACAGGGCGAACGAGATCAGCACGTCCTTGTAAATCGTGTCAGGGAAGAATTTCTCGCCATGCAGTTTGGCGAGCCGATACTTCTCTTGGTATTCGCGCTTCTCTTCTTCGTTCATGGCGGTGGTTCCAGGACTGCTCTTGTGCGTGATGTCTATCTATGTCGTCCGAGATGTATCAGGCTCACTCGTGATCCTTTGGCACTGCCGAGATGCCATTGCGAATCACAAGGTACAGATGAACGCCGATGACGATAAGGATGACGAGCGGCAGCATCCAAACATGCGCAGCGAAAAAGCGGGTCAACGTCATGGCGCTGAGATCTGTTCCGCCGCGCAGCGCGCGCAGGACGAAGTCGCCGATGCCCGGCACAGTGCCGGCGATGGACGTGCCCACCGTGGTTGCCCAGTAGGCTTTCTGGTTCCATGGCAGCAGATAGCCGGTGAAGCCCATGCCCAGTGTCGCCAGCAGCAGCACAACGCCTGTGACCCAGGTAATCTCGCGCGGATACTTATACGCGCCATAGAAGAAGACGCGCAACATGTGTAGAAAGACGACCAGCACCATCAGACTTGCCGCCCAGTGGTGAATGCTGCGAATCAGCCAGCCAAACTGTACGCCGGTCATGATGTACTGCACGCTGTCGTAGGCGTGGTCGGGCGATGGCACGTAGTACACCGATAGCAGGATGCCCGTGACGACCTGAATGCTGAACAGAAACAGGCTGGCGCTGCCCAGCGTGAACCACCAGTTGACTTTGGGAATCTTGCGATCGAAAACGGTCTTGTACACGCCGACGATGCCGGTGCGTTCATCCAGCCGGCTAATCCATTTCGATGCCATGCGCTATGCCTCCACTACTCGAATCAGGAGCGTCCCGTCTTCAATCTTGGTTTCGTAGGTGTCCAGCGGTTTGGGCGGTGGGCCGTGCAACACCTCGCCTTGCGCGCCGAACTTCGCGTCGTGGCAGGGACAGGTGAAAGCGTTTTGATCGGCTTGCCAGGTGACCCGGCAACTCAGATGTGTGCAACGACTGGACAACACCTTGACGCCGGCCTCGTCGCGCAGCACATAGACGGTGTAGCTGCGGGTGGACTTTTCCCAGCCGTTGACCCTGGAGCGTGTGAAGCTGAAGGGGGTTGGCACAGCTACAGGAAATGAATCCAGCTTCCCCAGCGGCACCCAGCCATCCGTGCCGCCGGCTTCAAGGGCCGGTGAGGCCAGATAGCCCAATGCCGGCACGCCAACCACGGTGCCCATGACCGCGCCGACAGCAGCCGCTGTGGCTGTCACGAACTTGCGCCGACTTGCGTTGACTGCATCAGATTCAGACATGCGCATCTCCTGTGTTCTGTTTGGATGCGTTGAGGCCGGCCGGGGTTACGGCCGCAATGCGCGCATTCGCAATGCGCGCATTCTATGAAGTCGGGCCAAATTCGAATAGAGATCTTTTGCACCCAGACAACAGGACGAATGTCACTTTCGGGCCGGCCGTTCATCCAAATAATCAGCCGCACAGATCGCACATGTGACATAGAACAGGAGTTTTCGCGCGATGCAAAATCTCAAGGTTATTGCGCAGGGTGCGCGCTATCGCGGCGGCAATCCCATGTGGTCATGGTTGTTGCACCGCATCACCGGCGTGGGTATGGTGCTCTTTGTCGTGGCGCATATCACAGCATCCTTTCTCACCCAGCGTTTCGGCAGCGGAGCAGGCATGGCAATCAATGCTGTCTATGAGTCACCTGCCTTTCAGCTCGTGATGTACTTCTGTGTGATCTACCATGCCTTGAATGGTCTGCGTGTCATCATTCTGGATATCCGGCCGTCGTTGATGCGCTTTCAGCGCGAGGCGCTCTGGTTTCAGTGGTTGACTTTCGTTCCGATCTACGCGCTTGCTGTCTTGTTGATCGTCCTGCGCGCGGCGTCGGGCGAGTGACCGACGCGGGAGGTTACTTATGCAACCTGTTCACTCCAGACGACCTCGTGTCACCCTCGACATGGTGATGTGGGTATTCACGCGCGTGTCCGGCGCAGCCATTGTTGTGATCGCCCTGATCGGCTTCTTCGGCGCTATGCTTATGGGGGCGCGCACCCAGATGGATCTGCCCACCCTGATGCGCTGGACATTCTTCCCGAACCCGAACCACGTTGTTAACAGCAACATTCCCGACGTGGCAATTGGCTGGAGCGGCCCGTTCTGGCAGACCCTACAAATCTTGATCGTCCTCTTTGGCGCCACGCACGGCATGAATGGCCTGCGCGCTGTGCTCGAAGATCATTTTCGTGGCCCGCGCATTCTGCCGGCCATTCGGGCTGTCCTGTTTGTTGTGTGGCTGCTGGTGATGGCTGTTTCAGTTGCCGTTGTGCTGGCTGATTGAAAGATAGGCGCCGCCACCGGCATTGAGGACTGGCGGGAAAACGAAATTCCCCGCGCCAGCCGGCAATCCAGAACTCTGAAAAGTCTGGATGTTCGCCTGCGCGGGGAATGCATTTTGATTGGGGAGAAGCGTGCTCAGACCGGCGCCAAAGTGGCGCGCGCAGTCACTTATCTGACCTTGCCGGTTGCGATAGCCTGTTTGACTTCGCCGATGGCTTTGGTCACTTCGATCCCGCGTGGACATGCCTCGGTGCAGTTGAACACGGTGCGGCAGCGCCAGACCCCGTTCGAGTCGCCCAGCACCTCCAGCCGTTCGGCAGCGCCTTGATCGCGCGAGTCGAAGATGAACCGGTGGGCTTGCACGATAGCGGCCGGCCCGACGTACTCGCCGCGCGCCCAGAATGACGGGCAGCTTGTGGTGCACGCTGCGCACAGGATGCATTTCGTGGTGTCGTCGAAGCGCGCCCGGTCTTCGGGTGATTGCAACCGCTCGCGTGGGCCGGGGTCCGTGTCGTTGATCAAATACGGCATGATCGACCGGTAGTGCGCGAAGAACGGCTCCATGTCCACGATCAGGTCTTTGATTACGCGCAATCCCAGCAGCGGCTCGATCACGATTTGGCCGTTCTGGATTTCGTCGCGGATTAGCCGGTGGCAGGCCAGCCGGTTGCGACCGTTGATGCGCATGGCATCGCTGCCGCACACGCCGTGCGCGCAACTGCGCCGCAGCGCCAGCGTGCCATCGATGTTCCATTTCACTTCGTGAATCGCGTCGAGCACACGGTCGGTCGGCTCGACTTCCACATCGTACTCGCCCCACCAGGGCTTTTTGTCCTTCTCAGGATTGAAGCGCTTGATCTTCAGATGAACTTTAGTCATGTTTTCCCTGTTTATGATTCGCCGGACTACAACCCAAATGCGCTCATGGCGCTCCCGATGACGCCCGGCGGGATAAACGCCGGTGTCTTCGCAATGAGCTTGTTGACTGCGCCGGGTATGCACACCACCTCGCGGCCCAGCGCGCGCAACGAACACGCCACCACTGCTTCTGACGTCATCCACAGAAACGCCGGCGTCTGTGGCAGGCGCTTGCCGCCTGTTCGGAAGTATTCGGTCGTATGAAAGTCGGTGCGTGTAAACCCCGGACACAGCGCCTGCACGGTCACACCGCGCCCGGCCAGTTCTATGCTAAGCGTCTCGCTGAATGTGACCAGAAAGCGCTTGGTGGCGCAGTAAGTGGCATTGCCAGGCAAGGCAAAGAAAGCTGCTGTGGACGACACGTTGATGATCGCGCCCTGTTTGCGCGCAATCATGCCCGGCAACACACTGTGCGTCAGTCGCGCCGGCGCCTCCGTGTGCAGGCAGATCATGTCAGTCTGGCTAGTGGCAGACACCTCGGCAAATGTCCCCACTGTGCCGAAGCCGGCGTTGTTCACCAGCAGCGTCAAGTGATCCAGTTCGGCAAGCCGCTGCGCCACGCGCGCGATGTCTGTGTCGCGGGCAAGGTCTGCCGGCAGCGCTTCGACCTGGACGCCGTGTTGCCGGCTCAAATCGTCGGCAAGGCGCTCAAGCCGCTCGCGCCGGCGTGCGATGAGCAACAGATGATAGCCATCGGCGGCCAACCGGCGGGCAAACGCCTCGCCGATGCCCGAAGACGCGCCGGTGATCGCGGCCCACAGCGCGCCATTGCCGGGACGATATGTCCCGTCGGTGCAGTTGTGGCGCAACCACAGGGCTGCTCCCACGAGCGCGCCGGCGCCGATCATCCATTGCTGCGTTCGTCTGCGCATCTCGCCACGCTTAATACTTGCGCTCGGTTGGGGCATAGCGGCCCAGCCGCACCGGCTTGTACGCCACGCGCAGACCGCCGTTCTTCCACACGACCGAGTGCTTCAGGAAGTTCTGGTCATCGCGGTTCGGAAAATCCTCGCGATAATGCGCGCCGCGCGACTCGGTGCGTGACAGGGCCGAGAAGGCTGTCACCTCGGCCAGGTCGAGCAGGCAGCCCAGTTCCCAGGCTTCCATCAGATCGGTGTTGAACTTGAAGCCCTTGTCGTCGATGTGCAGATGCTTGTAGCGCTCTTGCAACTCGTGGATGCGCTCGATGGCATCTTCCAGGCCGGCGGCGGTGCGAAACACACCCACATCTTGATCCATCAACACTTGCAGGTCTTTGCGCAGATTGGATGGACGCTCCTTGCCGGGGTTGTCGCGGATGGCGCTCAACTCGGCTTCGCCCGTCATGTGGGTGTCCTGTCTGGCTGGCCGCAGGGTTGTCTGCTTTGCATACTCGGCCATCTTGATGCCGCCGCGCTTGCCGTATACCACCAGATCGACCAGCGAATTGGTGCCGAGCCGATTGGCGCCGTGCACGCTGACACAGGCAACTTCGCCGGCCGCGTACAGACCTTCCACTACAGTTCCCTTTTCATCGGCCAGCACGCGCGTGTCCAGGTCGGTCGGGATGCCGCCCATGGCGTAGTGGGCTGTGGGCTGGATGGGCACCGGCTGGGTAATGGGGTCGATGCCCATGTACACGCGCACAAAGTCGATGATGTCGGGCAAGCGTTTCTCCATGTACGCGGCGTCCACGCGCTTGGGATTGCCGTCGGCCTGGAAGTAGCGGTTCACCACTTCGGGCCGGAACTCGAGATGGACGTAGTCTTTGCCGTCGATGCCGTTGCCGGCGCGCACTTCCTGATAGATGCTGCGGCTGCACACATCGCGCGAGGCCAGGTCTTTCATCGTGGGGGCGTAGCGCTCCATGAACCGCTCGCCTTTGTTGTTGATGAACACGGCGCCTTCGCCGCGCGCGGCCTCGCTCAACAGAATCCCCATCTTGTAGATGCCGGTGGGGTGGAACTGGTAGAACTCCATGTCTTGTAGTGGCAATCCGCGCCGCAGCAGAGCCGCCGGCAGGTCGCCGGTCAGCGAGTGCGCGTTGGAGGAGATGCGCCACATCTTACCGAAGCCACCCGTGGCGATCATGGTGGCTTTGGCCTGGAATACGTGCGTCTCTCCGGTGGCCAGACACACGGCCACAACGCCGTTGCATACGTTGTTCTCTACCAGCACGTCGATGACCTGGAACTCATCGAAGAAGTTGACGTTGTTCTTGATGCACTGCTGGTAGAGCGTTTGCAGGATCATGTGGCCGGTGCGGTCGGCGGCATGGCAGGCGCGCATGACCGGCTTCTTGGTGTCGTTGTTGGTGTGTCCGCCGAACCGCCGCTGCGAGATCTTGCCGTCTGCTGTGCGGTCGAAGGGCATCCCCATGTGCTCCAGGTCGATCACGGCGTCGATAGCCTCGCGGCACAGAATGTCCACCGCGTCCTGATCAGAAAGGAAATCGCCGCCTTTCACCGTGTCGTAGGCGTGCCATTCCCACTTGTCCGGCTCCAGATTGCCCAGCGCGGCGCTGATACCGCCCTGAGCTGCGCCGGTATGCGAGCGGGTGGGGTAGAGCTTGCTGATAACGGCAGTGTTGACAGACCGGCTGGCATAGAGCGCAGCCATCAAGCCGGCTCCGCCGGCGCCGACCACGATTGCGTCAAACTGATGATACTGAGCCATTCTGACTGACAGTCCTTTCTGGGTTACAGAATCTAGCGCGCTATAGCGGCTGTTGCGCCGCTGGCGTTGACGCCCGCGATGAGTGCGACCATGCCCAGGGCTGTTACCGCCAGGATAAGCACGGCGGCGGCGGCCATGAAAGCGTTGTATACGGCCTTGTTCTTCAGATAGTCATACGCAACCTGCCGCAGCCCGTTCAGGCCGTGTAGCATGGCCAGCAGCACCATGACGCCATAGTACAGACGCCAGAACAATTGCGAGACGGTGATCGATTCGCCGGCCAGCCCCCAGCGCACGATCGTGTCTTCGCTGGTGAGCTGGTGCGTGCCCACAACGATGTGTTGAAATCCGAAATGGCTGAGCGCGAGGAACAGCAGCCCCAGCCCACTGAAGCGCATGAACAGCCACATGGCGCGCTCAAACCGGTTGCGGCCCTGCGGGATGGGGCGTACTGTGCGCTGGGCAGAAGGAGATGCAGATGGATTCAGGGTAGTCATGTCAGCCTCCTGCTAATGGCCGGCCCCGGCCGCCGGCCCAAAAAACGCGTTGATGGATCCCAGCGCCATGATGAGGATCGTCGGCGCGGCCAGCAGCACCACGATGATGATTGCCAGGCGCGTCGCCAGTTGCTGCTTTTGCCACAGTTCCGGCTTCAATTCCAGAATGGCGATGCGTGTGCCGTTGATGGCATGGAAAATCAACCCAAACGCCAGCGCCAGTTCGCCGATGGAAAACAGGGGGGTCTTGTACATCTCCAGCAACCGGTCATGTATTTCGATTGAGATGAATGCTGAGGACATGCCGGCCACGTGCAGAATGAGGAAGAGCAGCACACCCAATCCGCTGACCCGATGCAACAACCACAACCAATGCCCCTCGCGCCCGCGGTAACTCAGGCTGGCGCGAACTGTCGATATCAACGCACTCATACAACTATGCCTCCACAAACCACAATCTGACTGCTCGACGCGAGTGTTGCGGCGTGGGCGCCGTCTCTCGGTCGTGCAAAACTTCACAAGTATAAAGCGATTCACAACAGGCGCGCCGACCGGTGGCTGTGCCCGAGTGCGCGTCTGCATTCTGCGCCCGGTCATTCCTGCGCAATCGATTTAGCGCGCCGTGAAGTAGCCCAACAGGACGTGATCCGCTGCGACATGCCACGCAGCGCCGGCTTGCTTTGCCGCACCCTCGACGACCGGCAGGCGCTCGCCTGTGGCAGGCTCGTAGAAACCAAGCGCGATGCGATACATGCCGGGCGCAAGCTCGGCCGGCAGTTGGAAGACGTGCTGATCGGTGAACGGTATTCCGGCCTGCCAGCGGGTTGTAGGGAATTGTCCGTCGAGCGGCTGTTTGTCGTGCTGGGCTGTTATCTGGCCGGCCCCGTTAATGAGCTGCGCGAAAATCGTCAGCTCCCGATCGGCCTGTCCCAGTGTGATCCATTCCAGGGTGAGGGTGAATGATCCGCCGGGGGTGAGTGTGTCGCCGGAAGTCTTGAAATGGCTCAGCGCCGCCAGAGCGCCGAAGCGGGCGATTGTAGTCTCAGGAGATGGCGTTGCGCG
>DAOUDB010000014.1:0-26545 GCA_034431495.1 Thermoflexales bacterium | reverse complement strand
TGGCCGGTGAGCAGCAGCGCAATCTCTTGCAGCTTGCGGTGCGCCGCGCGCTCCAGCACAAGCAGCGCGCCAAATGCAATGAGAAATGCGAGCAGGCTGACAAGCATGTGGCCGTCCGGTCACTGCGCCACAGCGCCATGCCGAATGGCGCGATGACGCAGCGACTGAACTCACCTGGCGGCAGCGGCCACGATTGCCGCAAATTCGGCGGCTTTCAGGCTGGCCCCGCCGACCAATGCGCCATCAATGTCGGGCTGCGACAGAATATCTCTGGCGTTCGCGGCGGTGACGCTGCCGCCATACTGGATGCGCATCTCGTCTGCCACTGCGCCGTACTTCTGGCGGAGCTGCGCGCGGATGAAGGCAATGCGGCTTTGCGCGTCGGCGGCAGTTGCGGCGCGGCCGGTGCCGATGGCCCAGATCGGCTCATAGGCAATTGTGATCCGCGCGGCGTCGGCGGCGCTCACGTTCACCAGATCGTCGCGCAACTGGCGCTCCAGAACCGCCTCGGTCTGCCCGGCTTCGTTCTCAGCCAGAGTCTCGCCGATGCACAGAATAGGGTTGAGGCCGGCCGCCAGCACAGCCAGCACCTTGGCGTTGACAAAAGCATCAGTCTCGCCGAACAACTGGCGGCGTTCGGAGTGGCCGATAATGACGTAATCCACCAACCCGGTCAACATGCTGACCGAGACTTCGCCGGTGAAGGCGCCTTTTGGCTCAGGGTGCGCGTTCTGCGCGCCCAGCTTGATCGTCGAGCCGGCCAGCGCAGTCTTTGCCGCCGCCAGCGACACAAACGGCGGGCACACTGCCACTTCGACCGACTCGCCAACCGGCAACGCGCTGCGCAATTCTGCAATCAGCGCCTGGGTCTCTGCGATTGTCTTGTTCATTTTCCAGTTGCCGGCGATAAAAGGTGTTCTCATAGTTTTGCTCCGTGATGGATTTGCAGGCCGCGCGGGCCTCTGCGACCCGCGCCGCTTGATTGTAGATGATAATCACGCTTGCCATGACCCAGAACACGCTATTGCTCGGCATCGACAGCGGCGGCTCGAAAACGCGCGTGATCCTGGCAGATGCGGAAGGGCGCGAGATCGGCAGCGGCGCCGCCGGCGCATCGAACTATCAGTACGTGGGCGAAGAACGCGCGTTGCAGGCCATGAACGAGGCGATTGGGCAGGCATTCGCTCAGGCGGGGCTGGAACGCCGACCGGTCGATTTCGCCGGCTTTGGGTTCGGCGGGGCCGACACGCCACAGGAGATTGCGAAGATGAGCGGATGGGCAGCGCAACATCGCTGGGCGCGCTCGTTCGTGGTCATCAACGATGGCATGTTGCCGATCTACGCCGCGTGCCCAAATGGAGAGGGGGTGGGCATCGTGGCCGGCACAGGCACGATTGTGTGGGCCGCCACGCGCGAGGGGCGCGTCACCCGTGCGTCGGGCTGGGGCTACTTGATGGGTGATGAAGGCGGAGGCTACTGGCTGGGCAATGAGACACTGCGCCACATCGCGCGCGCAGAGGACGGGCGCGGCCCTCAGACGGCGCTGATGGCGCGCGTGCTGGAGCACTGGCAATTGCCGGACATGCATGGGCTGATCCTCCACATGTACAGCCGGCGCTGGGAACCCTCGGAGATTGCGCCCCTGGCGCGCGTGCTGTTGGCGTGCGCCGAAGCGGGGGACGCAGTGGCGTTGTCCATCGCCCGCGCCGGCGCAGATGAACTGGCGCTTAGCGCAGCAACCGGCATGCGCGGGGTGGGGCTGAAACCGCCGTTGGTGTTGGCATACACCGGCAGCCTGCTGGTCAAGAACGCCTTCTATCGCGCGCTGTTCGCCGAAGCGGTTCAACGGCACATCGGTCAGGCCGAGTTGCGCGCGGTAGAGGCGCCGGTGATGGGCGCGGTCGCAGCGGCCCGCCTGTTGCAGGCCGGCCTCTTGACCCCCGGCCATAGCAACTGGCAAGCCGTCGTTCGAGATGCGGGATGAGAAGACTACAATACCCCGCATGACCACTCAGACCTTGCAGGCAATCGGCGAGCAGATTCGCGCCGACTTCATTGCCAAAACCGCCGCGCGCGACGCGGCAGTCACCATCTCCCGCGAATTGATCCGCTATTGCTCGTTGTCGATCCGCGCCTCACACCGCGATGAATGGGACGAAGCGGCGCGTCTGCTGGGTGAGGCGCGCCGGATCGCTGCCGACTTGACAAGCAGAGTGAAGCCCTACCCCGAGCTGTATTTCACCGGCTACACGCAGGACGCCCTGAAGGAACTGGCCGAAGCGCATATCACGCTGGCGCTGGCGCAAGGCAACGATTTTCCCCTGCCGCAGGAGATCGGGGTCGAGTACGCGGCCTACTTGAACGGGCTGGCCGAGGCGGCGGGCGAATTGCGCCGGCGCGCCCTGGACAAGATTCGCAGCGGGCACAATGCCGAGAGCGAACGTCTGCTGGCTGCAATGGATGACATCTACGATCTGCTGGTCACGATGGACTTCCCCGACGCCATCACCGGCAACCTGCGCCGCAACACCGACATGGTGCGCGGCGTGCTCGAACGCACGCGCGGCGATGTCACCGTCAGTTTCCGCGAGGCCGAATTGAAAGCGGCGGTCGATGCTTTGCGCGAAAAGCTGCAAACAGCCTGACGCCACCGCCATCCGGCGCAATTGCCCGCCTGCCGTTCGCGCTAATACAGCGTTAACGCCCGGCCCCTACACTAAACCTTTTGAGTCTTGATTCACCAAACCCTGATTCGCGCATAGGCGCGTGATGTCATCATGTCTGTCGTCATCTCCTCTTCTACCACTGCCACAGCGCCTGCCCCAGCAGCCGCTGCCAATGGCGCAACGGATGCGTTTTACAGTCAGCCGATCGAGTCGGCAGAGCAACACCTCGAAGGGCATCTGGAAACCGGCCTGAGCGAGCAGGAAGCGCGCCGACGTCTGGAGATTCATGGGCCCAACGAGCTGCCGGCGGCGTCCAGAACGCCCCTGTGGAGATTGTTCATCGACCAGTTCAAGGACTTTGTGGTGCTGCTGTTGATCGTGGCTTCGGTTGTGTCTGCCCTGCTAGGCGACACGCTGGAGGCAGTGGCCATCATGGCGATCGTCATTCTCAACGCGATCATCGGGCTGGTGCAGGAGCGCAAGGCCGATCAAGCGCTGGAGGCGCTGAAGAAGATGGCCGCGCCGGACGCCTTTGTGCTGCGCGACGGCAAGCGGGTTAAAGTGCCGGCGCGAGAGGTGGCGCCAGGCGACATTGTTTTTCTGGAAGCCGGCAACTATGTGCCGGCGGACGTCCGGCTGGCCGAGTCGTTCAACCTGCAAATCAACGAGTCGGCGCTGACCGGCGAGAGCGAGCCAGTGACCAAGCGCGCCGATCGCGTGATCGAAGCCGGCGCGCCAATCGGCGACCGCCTGAATATGGCGTTCAGCAGCACCGTTGTGACTTACGGGCGCGGCAAAGGCATCGTGACCGCAACCGGCCAGCGCACCGAGATCGGCATGATCGCCAAAATGCTGGGCGAGATCGAAGAGGAAAGCACACCCCTGCAAAAGCGACTGAACCAACTGGGCAAAACCTTGAGCCTGATTGCGCTCACGCTATGCGCGCTGGTGTTCGTGATCGAAGTGGCGCGCAACACCGACCTGGGGGTAATTTTCACACAGGGGGTTGCCGTCTATCTGGCCACCTACTCAAAGGCGATCACCGATTTCTTCATTCTGGCAGTCAGCCTGGCCGTAGCGGCAGTGCCGGAAGGGCTGGCGGCAGTGGTGACGATCAACCTGGCGCTGGGCATGCGCGAGATGGTCAAGCGCAATGCGCTGATTCGCCGGCTCTCGGCAGTCGAGACGCTGGGCAGCGCGACGGTGATCTGCACAGACAAAACCGGCACGCTGACCCAGAACGCGATGAAGGTAGCGCGCATCGTGGCCGGCCGGCGCGAGTACACGGTGACCGGCGAACGGTATGATCCAAAAGGCGAGATCCGCGAAATCGGCGCGAGCGAGCCAGGCGCCGGCTCTGCGCCCGATTTGATGACGCTGTTGCGTGGGGCATTGTTGTGCAACGACGCGACGCTGGAGGCCAGCGGCGCGCACGACAACCAGCCGACCTGGCGCATGGTGGGCGACCCGACTGAAGGCGCGCTGGTCGTTGCGGCGGCCAGGGCCGGCCTGTGGCGCCACGACCTGGAACAACTGCTGCCGCGCATTGCCGAGGCGCCTTTCGACGCCGACCGCAAGATGATGACAACCGTTCACCGCGACCGCAACAACGGCGCGCTTGTCGCCTACACCAAAGGCGCGCCCGACATCGTGCTGTCGCGCTGTAGCCACTGGCTGGTGGACGGCCAGGTCAAGCCATTGACTGAAGCCGATCGTGGCATGTGGCTGGAGAAAAACGCGGCGCTGGCTTCGGAGGCGCTGCGGGTGCTGGCCGTGGCGACACGCCCGGTCAGCGAGGCAGAACTGAAGCAGGCCGAGGACGCGGGCGGCGGGCCGGCGCTGGCCGGCATAGTCGAGCGCGACATGACCTTTGTGGGGTTGCTGGGCATGATCGACCCGCCCAGGCCAGAAGTGATTCCGGCAATTCGGCATGCCAGAGAGGCCGGCATCCGCACCATCATGATCACCGGCGACTATGCCATGACGGCGCAGGCGATTGCCCGACAGATCGGCTTGCTGGATGGTGGAGACCGGGCAGCGCACAGCGACCTGCCGGCATCGGCGCCCCATACCCCAGAGGTGGTAACCGGCACTGAACTTGAGGCCATGTCAGATGAAGCATTGCGCGAGCGGGTCAAAACGACCAGCGTCTTCGCGCGCGTGGCGCCCGAGCACAAAGTGCGCATTGTCACGGCCGTGCGCGACAACAATCAGGTGGCAGCCATGACCGGCGACGGCGTGAACGACGCGCCGGCGCTGAAGCGGGCCGATATCGGCGTGGCCATGGGCATCACCGGCACCGATGTGAGCAAAGAGACGGCCGACATGGTGCTGACCGACGACAACTACGCCAGCATCGTCAGCGCCGTGGAACAGGGGCGCATCATCTACTCCAACATCCGCAAGTTTGTGTTCTATCTGCTGGGCTGCAATGTGGCCGAGATCTTCATTATCCTGGGCGCGACGGTGGCCGGCCTGCGCAGCCCGCTCACAGCCATTCAGTTGTTGTGGCTGAACCTGATGACGGATGGCGCGCCGGCGCTAGCGCTGGGGCTGGAGAAAGGCGATCCCGATGTGATGAAGGTCCCGCCCCGGCCGGCCAAAGAGCCGATCATCAATCGGCGCATGGTGCTGGGCATGGCGACTCAGACCGTGGCGCTGATGGTGGCTGTGCTGGGCGTCTACGCCATCGCGTTACAGATGTTCCCTGCGCAGGCCGAGACCATGGCGTTTGCGGCGCTGGCGTTCGCCGAATTGCCGCTGGCGTACACGTCGCGCTCTGAGCGATACGCTGTCGCGCGCATTGGGCTGTTCTCCAATCGCGCGATGCAGTGGGCCGTGCTGGCATCGATCGCCGGCCTGCTGGCGGTGATCTACATTCCGTTTCTCAACCCGATCTTCGACACCGCGCCGCTGACATGGCAACACTGGGCGCTGGTGCTGCCGGCCATCTTTGCGCCGGCCCTTGTGGCCGAGATCACGAAAGCGGTGGCGCGGAAGAAGGGCTGGCGCTGAGCGGGTCGTGAGGGCCGGGCGCAGCCTGGCGCCGCGCGCGGTACAGAATTTCTTCGAGCAGCCTGCGGTTCTCGCGCACACGATCGGCAATCACGCCGGTGATGAGCAGCAGCAGACCAATCGCCAGCGAGATCGAGCCGACGATGAGGGACTGCACATTGCCGGGCAATTGCCAGCCCTGCTCGGCAAAGCGCAACAGCAGCCGCGCCAACAGGCCGGCGCCGATCAGCAGGAACGGCGCAGCTAATGCGCCAAACATCTTGATCGGCTCATAGGCGATGTAGGTGCGCAGCAGGATCATCGCCTGCTGGCTGATGAAATGTAACGTGCCACGATGCAGACGAGACGGGCGCGGTGTGTGGCGCGCAGTGATAGGCACACTGGCGACGACCAGCCCCAGCTTGCCCGACTGAATCAGCGTCTGCACGGTGTACGAGAACTGGCTGGTGACAAAGAGCCGCAGCGCCGCCTCGCGCGAGTAGGCGCGAAAACCGGACACCGCATCGGGAATAGCAATACCCGACGCCTGCCGCACCGTCCAGCTTCCCAGCTTCTGGAGGAGGCGCTTGGCCGGAGAAAAGTGTTCCAGGCCACCCACCTGCCGATCCCCAATCACCACATCGGCCTGCCCACACCGGATCGGCTCGATCAGGGCCGGGATGTCTTCACCGCGATACTGACCGTCGGCATCGATGTTGACGATGATATCTGCGCCGCGCTCCAGGCAGGCGTCCAGACCATCCTGGAACGAGCGCGCCAGACCTTTATTGCCCACATGCTGCACGATGAGATCGGCCCCAGCCTGAGCGGCTTCCTCAACGGTGCGGTCGGTCGAGCCATCGTTGACAACCAACACCGACACCGACGCAATGCCGGGGATATCGCGCGGAATGGTCTTGATGACATTGCCGATGGATTCTTCCTCATTTAAGGCGCAGATCTGCACAAACAGTTTGGGCAATCTGGGCGGGCGAGTAATCGACGTTGCGTCCATAGCTGCCCACTATAATCGGCCCACGACGAAATGCAACGATGAAGAAACCACGCGCATCGCTCATTCAGTACCAGCAGTCGAAGTACCTTACCTGTAACCCCATCTCACGCCGGCTGATGCAGGGCTTTTTCGCTTCCCTGGTGTCGTGCATCCGGCTGGTGCAGCGTGAGCGGCCGGTTCGGACGCTGGTGGAATTTGGGTGCGGGGAGGGGGTGTCTACAGATGAATTGCGCGCTGCATTGCCGGATGCAACCGTGATCGGGTTCGACATCCACGCGCCGTCGGTGACCATTGCGACGCAGTATTGCTTGAACGCAACCTTCATGGCTGGAGATGTGACCCGCGCGCCCTTGCGCGACGCCTCGGCCGACCTGGTGGTGATGCTGGAAGTGCTGGAGCATTTGCCCGACCCCGCAGCAGCCTTGCGCGAGGCGGGGCGTGTCACACGGGGCTGGTGTGTTTTCAGCGTGCCACACGAGCCGATCTGGCGCATCTTGAACATGGCGCGCGGGGCATATTGGCGCGAGTGGGGCAACACACCGGGGCATGTCAATCACTGGTCGCGTCGGGCATGGGTAGAGTTCCTGCAACAGCACTTTCAGGTGGCGCATCTGACGACACCCCTGCCATGGCTGATGGCGGTGTGCCGGGCAAAGTGAGCTGCGCCGATGGCTACAACCTCGCCACCGCAGACGACATCCGCCAGCCACAGTCTGACGCCGCGCCATGACTGGATATGGCATGTGGCTGCGCTGGTGATCGCGCCGGCCCTGGCGTGCGTCCAGACCTGGCCCGTCGTGACCGAGATCGGCAGCCGGGCGCCGGGCTGGCCGGGCGACAACATCGCCTACATCTGGCTGATCCACTGGCTGAAGCAGGCAGTGACGGCCGGCGCGTCGTTGTTCTTCGATCCGAATTTCTACTACCCGCAGGGGTATGACATGTCGGCTGTCGAATCGACGCTGGCCAACACGGTGCCCGCGCTGCCGGTGGCGCTGCCGGTAGGGCCGGTGGCGGCATACAACGTTGCACTGCTGGCGTCCTTCGCGCTCACGTCCTATGGCACCTTTCTATGGCTACGCGCGTTGACCGGCAACCGGGCAATTGCGCTGGCGTTCGGCCTGGCCAGCGCGTTCTTCCCCTATCGTCTGGCGCATCTGCCCGGCCACCTGCCACAGATGGCAACGCAGTGGATTCCCCTGTGCCTCTATGCCGTCGAACGTTACACGCGAACGCGACAGATCAGCTGGGCTGTGGGGGTGGGTGTGATGATCGGGCTAAATGCCCTGTCGTCATGGTACACGCTGGTCTTTGTCGCACTGGGGCTGCCGGTATATGTGCTGCTGCGCGCGCCTCACCTCTTGAGGCAGGTTGTGCGGACATCTGCCGTCCGCCGCGATCTGATCGCGGGCGTGGTGGCAGCTATCGCGCTGATCGCGCCGGCGGCAGAACCATATCTACGCGCCCAAGGGAGCGACGATCGCGCCCGATCGGTGACTGAAATCGTGCGCGGGTCGCTCAGCCCGCTGGAATTCGTAACGCTCAGCATTCGGCACCCGGTGTGGGGTGAATGGGCTGCCACACACCTGCCGATTGCGCAAAAGCAGAATATCGTAGAGCGGGTGGTGATGCCCGGCTACCTTATGCTGGCGCTTGCCGTTGTTGGCGTGGCGATCGGCCGATCGCGCCGGCGCCAGCGCATGGTTCGGGCATTGTGTGGTCTGGCCTGCGTTGGAATCTTTGGGGCGATGGGGCCAGTGCTGGTGGATCACACGGGGCAACCGGTGTGGATCGCCGTGCCGGATTCCGCGATGGGCTGGCTGGAACAGGCCGGCGTGGTGGAAGCGGCCGGGCAATGGCTCGGGCCGGAGGTGGCAGCCGGCATGCGGGCCGGGCAGGGGGTGGTTGTGCCACTGCCCTATGCGCTATTGCACCGCCTGCCAATCATTTCCTCAATGCGCGCAGTGGGGCGTTTTGCCATTCTGATGAACTTTGCGGTGTGCGGGCTGGCGGCACTTGGCGCAGACGCGCTGGTTCGGCGGCTATCTGCGCGCACAGGCGCATCGCCGCGCACGCGGTGGGCGCTGGCCGCGCTGGTATTGTGCGCTGGCGGACTGATCGTCGTGGAATACTGGCAGAAGCCATATCAGGCCGTGAGGCTGACAGCACGTGAGGTGGATCGCTGGCTGGCCGGGCAGCCGTTTGGGGCGGTGCTGGAGCTACCGCTGCGCGACCTTACACAGAGACTGAGTGTGTACGCACGAATCGAACATGGGCAACCACTGATACTGGGGCCACGCGGCTCATTTCCGCCGGCGGTTGATGTGGAACGGCGCACTATCATCGAGCGATTGCCGGCGCCAGAGGCAGTGGAGGCACTGTGTTCATGGGGCACGCGATATGTAGTGTTGAACATGCGCCAGATGACCGAGGAGGAGCAGGCGCGCTGGATCGACACGATGAACACAGCGCAAGTGGCCCGAGAACAGCCAGGTGTGGATGCAATTCGCAAGCTGTATGTGCTGGATGGATGTCCATGAAGCCGACTTGTGCAGACTGATGCAGTTGGCTTAATGCGGCAACGAGGCTGAGAAATACCAATGCTGTCACGTGTGGCTAGAAACGAGTATCTCCAGGGAATCGGTGTATTGAGTGCTGTCTGTCTTTTCTTTCTAAGTTGGCCGATTCTCAACTATCAAGACCACATCTTATCGCCAGTGGGATTGTTGCAAAACAACACGCTCACGCGCATCACCGAGAATCCTGCATGGGTGAATCCTTATCTGGGCGATGTGGTGTACGTCATTCAACCCTGGCTGCTATATAACCGCGATAGCCTTCAGGCAGGCCAGTTCCCGCTGTGGAATCCGTATAACGGAAACGGCGCGCCACATCTGGCCAACTTTCAGTCAGCCATATTTTCGATATTCACATTGCCATTCTACGTTTTGGACTTCAAAGCGGCAGTACTGGTCGCCTCGTTTTTGGCACTGTTTGGGCATGGCTTTTTTGCCTTCATGTTTCTCAAACAGATTCGAGTGCATCAGCTGGCTGCACTGGGCGGGGCGATCGCTTATATGTTTGGTGGCTACCATGTCATCTGGCTGGGCTGGCTGCCACTGATCGGCTCGGGTGTGACGTTACCTGCGGCACTGTTTTTTAGCCAGGCAATCTTTAATCGTCTGGACAGCAACGCTGAGAAGGAGAAGAAAGGCATTTTCTGGCTGCTGGCCGGTTTTAGCAGCAGTCTGCTGGTCGGGCTACTGGCCGGCCATCCGGAGACTTTTTACGCCGCCCTGTTGCTTACAGCAGCTTATGTGGGTGCCGGCCTTGCACGCAGACTCAGACATCTGGGCTGGAGCAAACAATCTGTAGTGAAAACGCTGATGACGGGCGGTCAATTCATGGCAGCAGCGTTGATCGTCCCGTTAATTGCTGGCGCGCAGTTGCTGCCCTTTTTGGAGTATCTGGGTCACAGCATAGGCAATCCGGCCAGCAAATCACAAGTGGCGCTGCCGGTGAGCATACTGCCTTTGTTATTCTTTCCCAACCTCCTGGGGAACCCATCTGCGCCTTATCATCCGATCCTCCAGACTCAGGGCGCGCTGTGGAATTTCCCAGAGAGCAACAGCCTGCACCTGGGTGCAATCACGTTATTGCTGGCAATCGCGTCACTTCCTCTAACGCGCCGCAGTTGGCACGCGCGATTTTTCGGACTGGCTGCATTGTTGTGGCTGGTGTATGTCTTCAATCTTCTCTCGACGCGAGAGTTCTTCAAGCTGATTCCAGGCGTGTCTTTTGTGTTGCCGATCAGAACCTACGATATCTGGCTCTTCAGCGCAAGTTGTAGCGCCGCACTGTTCATTGACTACGCGCTCAATTCCAAAGAGATTCGCCCCAAATGGGCGATCGCTGTCACAGGAACAGGAACACTGCTACTGGCATCAGCATGGTTGCTGGCAGTCCATCTGCTGCGCCAGTTCGCTGACATAGCATTCAGGGATGGGACTGCATTTGTAGACCACAGCCTGACACACATGGCTGCCACAAGTGTCTCATTTGTGCTGGGGACGGGTCTTGCGGCAACATTGTTTTTGACGTCGAGTCGTCGCTGGAAATGGATCGCCGTGAGCGCGCTGATTGTGGTCGTGTTCTATCAGGGCGGCTATGTATTCAAGCCATACAACCCAATTGCCAGAGAAGCGCTGTTCTATCCTCGCCCAGCAGTGTTACAGCGCTTGCAGCGCGATGTTGGGGACTCAACGCTTGTGATTGTGGGGCAGGATACGATCCCGCCGAATGTCAATCTGGTCTACCGGTTGCGGATGCTCACGAACTATGATGGATTTTGGGGACGCGCTCAGCGGCGACTATATCGCGCGCTGTTCGATGCGCCGCCAAGCGCGCTAATCCCCACTGGGCGGGCTGATCCACGCGCGCTACAAATGTTTGGCGTGGAATTTGTCGCAACAATCGGCCAAGAGGATCCAAGAATCGCCAATAACCCCGATTTTCAATTGTTGTGGCAGGAAGACCAGGTGCGCCTGTACCGATTTACAAAAAGCCTGACGCGCTATTTCACAGTGAACGATTTTGTGCCGGCTGCCGATCAGGCACAGGCGTGGCAGATCGTCCAATCTCCGGAATTCGATCCTACGCGCTTCGTGCTCTTGATGGCCGACGAAGCGCCTTCTTCTTTCAAAGCCGGACAGGCTAGCCCTGCTCGTCCAGCACAGATTGTTGTTGATAAAGGAAACGATGTCCAACTCAGAGCGACGCGCGACCAGCCGGGATACCTTGTCCTGGCTATGACGCACTATCCCGGCTGGAAAGCCAAAGTAAACGGCGAGATGCAGCCCGTGTTGCGCGCCAACTACACATTCAGCGCTGTCGCGCTTCCGGCGGGTGAGAGTGTGATCGAGTTCTATTACGATCCAGAATCTTTCAAGATAGGGGTTGCTTCGAGCATCCTCGGATTGGCGCTGGCCGGCACGCTGCTTGTGACCCAGGGGCTGCGTCGTCGCTCGTCAACAATCTGATGGAAGAAACGAACAACTGTGCCGGCCTGACGATTGTTATAAGTCTGGCAGACCCAGCTCCTGAGAGCAACACCTGGCAAGACCATTTTCGCCTTGCTCTGCCAGGGCACACAGGCCCACTGCAGCTGGTGGTGGTTGGTCCTCATGGCGACCAGCACGCTGAGCAGGCTGCCAGACAGCGGGGGGCAGAATTCGTGCAGGCAGCGGGGATGTCCCCGGCTGCGCTGGCCCGCGTTGCCAGCACACATGCTGCGCATCCATTTGTGTTGACTTGCGTGGCGCGGGATGACGTGTTACCCCCTGCCGGGGTAATCGAGACAATGTGGCGCAACCGCCATCATGCTGATCTGGTAATAGCTGGACGCTTCCCGAAGCGGGAAATAATGGATCGGGCCGGCTTTCAAGGGCAGTTGCTCAGACGTGTGTTGAGTTTGCCTGTGCGAGATGTATTCAGTCCCTGGCGTTTGTATCGTCGAGATATGCTGACGGCGCTGCGCAACTGGCTGCCACGGGGAAATGGAACGGTGGCGAATCTCGAACTGTTGTTGCATATCGCCGCAGAGGGTTATCAAGCATATGAGATCAACGTTGCCAGGCAAGTGCCGGCCCGCACGATGGATGGCGATTTTGCCTGGCCGAACCTGCGCCACCTGGTGTCACTATGGCAATGGCGCAACTCGATTCTATCGGCTGATTACGACGACCGCGCCTATGACAGCATCATCCCGCTACAGCGCTACTGGCAGCGTCAACGCTTCCGGTTTATCACGGAGCTGATCGCGGGAGAGGGCGCTGTGCTCGATGTGGGGTGCGGCTCCAGCCGCATCCTCAGCGCCCTGCCGATAGGCAGCATCGGCGTAGACATTCTGCTACGCAAGCTGCGCTATGCGCGGCGCTTCCAGAATATGCTGATCCAGGCGTCGGGGTTTCACCTGCCGGTGGCCGACAGCGCCTTTCGCTGTGTTGTTTGCTCACAAGTGATTGAACACGTGCCAAAGAATTCGCCGATTTTGAGTGAGCTATGCCGTGTGTTAAAGCCGGGCGGGCGTCTGGTGATCGGCACGCCGGATTACGCGCACTGGGAATGGCGCGTCACCGAAAGGTTGTACGCAGCCTTTGCGCCGGGCGGGTATGCCGATGAGCACATCGCTCATTACAGCCGGCAGGAACTGTTGGATTTCTTTGAATCACGTGGATTTGTGCACGAAGCAACACGCTACATCTTACGCGGCGAGCTGATCATGGCTTTTCGCAAGCGATGGACAGCAGACTGATGACTTGCGATGACGATCATGAAGCAATCTGCTAGACCGGCGTCTGGTCACCGACTCAATTCGAGCAAAGGCCGCCTCTGGCTTGAACTGATGGGCGTTTTAGCGGCGCAGATACTCATTTTCGCCATTGTTACCTGGCCATTCACGCTCTCGCCGCTCAGCCGCATCATCGGTTGGCCAGGCGACAATTTGCAGCATTTGTGGAGCCTGTGGTGGGCCAAACATGCCTGGCTCGATCTGGGCCAATCCCTGGATAACGTCTCGGTATTTTATTACCCCATCGGGATGACTCACCCGCTGATGGGCACGACGGTGTGGAATCAGTTCCTGCTGTTACCGGTCACTGCGCTATTTGGACCCACGCTTGCTTATAACACAGCGGTTGTCCTGGCTTATGCGCTGACCGGCCTCACAACCTACGCACTGATCCGCTACCTGACACGCAGCCCGGCTGGGGCACTGTTTGGCAGTGTGGCATTCACGTTTTGCGCTGCGCGCATGAGCCACATCTACGCCCATCTGGCGAATATCACCATGTACTGGTTCCCTTTGGGCGCGCTGGCGCTATTCTGGCTTAATGATCGGCCGACATGGCGTCGCGCTGTGCTAGCCGGCATCGTGCTATGGGCAGGCATGCTCGTCAACTTCAAGTCGATTATCACGTTCGTGATGCCCGTGAGCGTTGTGCTTGGCGCATGGCTCCTGAGCACAGCCCAATCACGACACCAGAAGATTCGTTGCGCCATCTTGCTGGCGACGGTTGCCGCTATCGCCGCCGGCCTATGGCTTCCCATTGGCGCCCCATTGCTAGGAACAGCCGCCCAAGACGATGGGGGATTCCTCCTCAACTTCGGCACTGAATCGAACAGCACCAGCCTGCTAGGGTTCCTGGCGCCCGCCTGGCGAAATCCATTCGTCCCCACTGCAACGGGAGTAGCCGAGTTTCTTAAAAAAGTGAATGGGTTCTGGATCGAGGCTTTGGCCTATGTCGGTCTCTCAACACTGGTGTTGTCAGTCATCGGGGCGCGCAGAGCAGGCAAACAGGTTACCCCCTGGCTCATCTTGATAGCCGGGTGTGGCATCCTGGCTCTGGGGCCATTTCTTAAGCTCGCCGGCGAGCCGGTCATGTTACAGATTGAAGGAACGCAACACAAGGCTGCATTGCCATGGGCCTATCTGGCGCAGTTGCCGGTGCTCAATTTGCTGCGTACGCCCGGCCGCTTTGCGCAGCCCATGATGTTGGGAATGGCTGTGCTGGCCGGCTTTGGCGCAGCCTGGATGTATGCGCGCTTGAAAAGGTGGCCAGTTGTCCGGCTGGCAACGCTGGGCATGTTGACTTTTGTCACCGCCTTTGAAGGCGTGGTGGTTTTTCCAACGCAAACGTTTGGCCCGTCAGTCCCACCATTCTTTCAGCAGATTGCTCAGGGTGGCAAGCCAGGCGCGCTGCTGACGTATCCCTCTTTGAACCCGCAGAATCCAGGCACGTTCGAATGGCTTGGCACGGAGTTGCAGATGCTGCATCAGACGACACACCAACGGCCCATCACCTCCGGCTACATTTGGCGGGTAGACGACACCGTGTACGGGACGGTAAGTCAGTTGGAAAACAGCATTGATCCAGCGCCAGGACGGGACATCTTTCCGAAGCCGGACGATCTGGCAGCCTACCTACGGCCGCTGGGATTCGCGTATGTAGTGATCTACAAGCACTACAAGCATCAGGACATAGTATCAACCGCGCGATTGACTGGCGCACAGGCAGAGGATGTGGCGCGCATTCGCCCTTATCTGACCGAAAAGCTGGGAGTGCCGGTCTACGAAGATAAAGAGATATTGGCTTTTGAGGTCCCTGACACTGCTACTAGTGCCGTCTTCCTGGCAACCCAACAGGGGTGGTATGGTGTGGAAGGACGAGCCGAGGGCAATCCCCGACGCTGGATGACCGACCAGGCCGGCCTTTACGTGCGCGCGCCGCTCAGCACAACCGCGCGCCTGGAACTGGAATACAGACCTTTTGCGCCGACCTACACCCTACAACTGGCCTATGGCGATCTTCCGATTGGGTTATCCACACATATCGAGCCGGATGGCCGGCTGATCGCGCGCAGCGAACCCTTTGTGGTCGGCCCCGGCCAGACATCCATACGCCTGACTTCCGAATCCGGCTGTTCACCTATCGACCCGGCTGGCGCCAGGGTCAAACGCTGCGTGGCGTTTTACGTTTCGAGGATCGAGTTAGTTCCGCAGCCCTAGCAACGCCGGATAACCCAAGCGCACTCACAGTTGCGGCGGCGCAGAGGAGGAAGTGGTTACAGAGGGCGCCTGACTTTGCGAGGGGAGAGCGGCAGCGCTGAAGATTAGATAGTCATATTTGCGCAACAACGGAAACGTGAGCGCAGTGACGATCGCCGCATCCAGACGCCCAAGATGGCTTTGCCATTCCGTATCCATGCGCAGGCGGACGCGACCGTTTTGAAACCGATTGGCGTTGCCGGCGATGATGTGGTGGCTACGGATATCAAGCGCGTCGTCGCCGACCAGTGGCGGAACAGCCTCCGGCTGGCCAGCAAGATCAAGAATGACCTGAAAAGTGCGGCGAGGGTCGGCTACAAAATCCTCGTAACGGATCAGACGAAAACGCGCCGTCTCTCGCTCCCATAGCAGATCGGCCAGGCCATTCAGGACATTCCAGGCAGCAGCACTGCGCGGCGCAGTGTGGCGCTCCATATAACGGACACCTTTTGCGGTGGGATAGGACTTGACCCGCTGCCACGAATAAGCCACCGCCCGCGCATCGCGCACCAGATGGACAACGCGCACATCCAGAGACGGGGCAAGGCGGAGCAGATAGGAATAGGTGGGGTACTTGGATGTATCCACGATGACGTTGCAGCCGGTGCGCTGCCGGATCGTGTGATACAGCCGCTCGGTAAGGGACACGTAATCCTGCACAGCAGCCGGCAGATGGCCGAGTGACTGCGCGCTGAGCAGCCGGGGCAATCCATAGAGGCGAACCACACTATTACGGGCACGGCGAATGCGCCGCGCCATGTTCGGATCATATTCGCCAATTACCTCTCTGAAGACGCCGGCCCAATGCGAACAGCTCAAAATCGGATCGCCGCAACTGCAATGCTCATCAACCAGCCAGCCCTCGTCCCAGATGCGCTGCATCTCGCCTGCGCAGAAAAAGCCGTCTATCTGACCCAGCGCAGTGCCCAATATGGTGCTGCCGCTGCGCGAACTGCCGGTGATGCACAGAACTCTCAGGCGCCCAGTCATGATATCTTCGTTCAAACCCAGGCCGGGGCTCTATCTGAGCATGACAGAGCACCGACTGACCTGCAGAAGCGCGCAAAAACGCGCAGGCATTACAATGCGCGCCATTGTTCCAAAACGAGGCGTATTCTAGCATTCACTTCATCACAGCGCACACCCTTCAAGGTTACAATCAAGCAGACATCCCCACACGACTATGTCATCCAGGTTGGCCAATCGCACAGAGTCTTCATCAGCGGCGCCCCCTTATAGGAGATCTACGCCGTCTCAGCATCAGATCGGATGGCTCATCCTCATCTCGGCAGCCTACTTGATCAAACTCACGTTCATGCCGATTACCAGCCAGAACGATCTGTTGCTGAATGCATGGCAATCGCATTCCATCAATCAGGGGCACTGGAACGTCTATGCCTACATGGCAAAGGTGTACGAAGAGCGCAATATCGTGACCGATCATCCGCCGGCGCCCTACCCGTATGGATTCTACGCGGTGACAGCCGGCTGGCTGGAGGTGTTGCGGCTTGTCGGTTTAATCAGCTACGAAGGCTGGACGACGCAATGGGCTATTACCAACCAGGCATTGTGGTTCCTGCTATTAAAGCTACCTTACCTGGCAGCAGACATCGTGATCGGGGTCTGGTCTCAGTTCTATTGGGCTGTCTGGCTCACTCCGTTCATTGTGGCTTTAGTGGTCATCGATAAGCAGCGCTATCGCTACTGGGCCATGCTATGGCTGATTCTAGAGGTTGCGTTTGGTGTCCTGTTGTTCAGCCGGCATCGAGACTTCAGCATTGGACTGTTGGCAAGCATGTCTCTTTTCTTCCGATTCGCCCAGCTCGATGCAGTGATTTCGCTATTTGCGCCCGGCGCTAAGCAACTAGTCGAGATTGTATGGACAGTGATGCGCACTGCCCAGACTACTGCCTGGCTGCTAAGCATGGCAGGGGCGATTGGAGCGCTGATTTTCCCCACTCTGGTCGCTCGCAGATCGGAGCAGGAATTCGCTGCAACGCGCCTGCACGATCTCCGATTACTGCGCCGGCTGCCCCTGGCCAACTGGGCGACCGTGCTGCTTATACCGGCTATAGCAACCATTCTCAGCGCAGCTATTGTGTTCACCTTGTCGCGCAACGCGGCAGTCCGCGAATTCGGGCGTGTTCAGATCGGCCAGGTCACGCTGACTGCGAGCCAGCCAATGTTTAGTCAGACTATGGCGCCGCCACAGCAAGATGCCACCGGCCTGCTGCTATTGGTCTCTCCGTCGGCCAGCGCCAACTTGCCAAAAGCCATTGAACTTTGCGCGCGCCCATTGGCGCCTGCCTCAGACACGCTTTCCCCAACATGTAGCCAGGGGTCTCTGATCCAGACGGTAGGGTTCAACGGTTACGGATTCGTTTTCTCGCCATCTCTTGCGGCCCTTGCGCATCCCTATGTGTTGGACTTCCGGCTGATAACTCCCGCGCCGGAAACACGCGTGGTGCTGACACTTGTGTCGCCACCTGATACTCAAACAAGTCTTTACACCGTCCGACAGGATAGCCAGGCGCAGATTGGACTGGCGCGCCTCATCCTGCTGCGAACTTTTGATGCTGGCGCTGCGCTCACTGCCATGATGGCTCGACTGGTTGAGGATTGGCGACTGTTCCTCATCTGGGGACTAAGCATGGCAATCTGCCTGGTAGTGATTGGTCGTTTTGTAAGGGGATCTTTGACAGGTGGCGTTGTGCAACTACTATCTGGCGCCCCAGCGCAACCAAAATAGGAAGAAACCTATGCGCCTGCTGGCTACCTACCGAGCCCTATTGCGCGCCTACTGGGAGCGCGCGCTGGTCTATCGAGCCGTGTTCGTCGTGTCGGTCATGGGCGCCATGTTCCCATTGGCCCTCATGGCAATCTGGATTGGCATGGCGCAGGACGGGCCGGTGGCCGGTCTGGATGCGAGCAATTTCGCGGGCTACTATCTGGCAGCCATACTGGTGCGCCGGCTGACCGGCGTCTCGACCGTCCAGGAAATGGAGAACCTGGTGCGCACAGGCAACCTGTCTGGTTATCTGTTGAAGCCGCTTGGTGTCATCCATCACATCCTGGCGCGCACGCTGATGGAGCGCATCCTGATGGTGGCAATTCTGCTCCCGCCGGTCGCCGTAGGTGTTCTGGCAGCGCCGGGGCGCCAGTTCAACTTGCAGTGGGGCAACCTGGCGCTGTTTACGATGGCCTGCGCGATTGGGTTCCTCTTCGAGTTCTACGCCCAGTTTGCCATCGGCGGGCTATCCTTTTGGCTGGTCCAGATCTACGGCATCAACGCTGTGTTTGTGTTCGTCAAATCTTTTTTGGGTGGGTACATCGTGCCACTGGCGCTGATGCCGGCGCCGCTGGAACAGATGTTGCGCTGGCTGCCGTTTCAAAGCGGCGTGGGATTGCCGGTGGAGATTCTCACCGGCCTGGCGCCGCCCGATCAGATTATCTTTGGGCTGACCATTAGCGCGGTGTGGACCGCGCTGGCCGCCGGCTTTGCCTGGCTGGTGTGGCGACAAGGTTTGCGAAGCTATTCGGCAGTGGGCGCCTGACCCATCCAGGGCGGGATTCGGTTCGATCCGCAAGGACAGACACACGTGAAACGCTATTGGACGCTCATTCGCATCTTCGCCAGAAGCAGCCTTTTGGCCAATCTGGAGTACCGGGCCAACTTCCTGGGCGCCGTCCTGACATCCGGATTGGATGCCCTGTGGTCTGTGGGCGCCGCGCTGGTCATGTTCAGCCATAGATCCACGTTGGGAGGCTGGACATTTCATGAAGCGCTGGTCGTGATCGGATTGTTCATCGCGGCTTCAGCCCTGCTCGATGTGGCTTTTCAACCCAACATGCGCGACGTGGTCGAACAAGTGCGCACCGGCGCGATGGACTTCACACTGCTCAAACCCATCAACGCCCAGTTTCATGCCACACTCCGGCGATATCGCCTGGAGCGCCTGTCGGGAGTGGTGGTGGGAGGCGGTTTGATCGTCTATGCTCTGGCGCAGCTAGGCAGCAGCCCACCAATAATGCACGCGCTGGCCTTTGCCGTTCTCGGCATCGCCGGCGCAGTTGTCCTGTATGCCGTTATGGCGACGCTGTCGGCAATCGCATTCTGGGCTGTCGATCTGCACAATCTCGATGTGGTGGTCGTGGGCCTGCTTGACATGGCGCGTTATCCGGCGTCTGCCTTTCCCGAGCCTCTGCGCGGAGTGATCCGCACAGTGATCCCGGTCGCGTTGATCACGACTGTGCCGGCAGAGGCGTTGCTGGGCCGGCTGACGCTGCCGGCTGCTGCGCTGAGCCTGGTCATCGCCAGCGTGGTATTCTTTGCCAGCATCGCCGCCTGGAAGCTGGCCCTGCGGCACTACACCAGCGCCAGCAGTTGAGTCACACGCGCTTCGAGCGATCATGGGCGCTCCACGAACCAATCGCATTCTTCTGGCCATCAGCCTGGATGTCAGCCTGACACTTTTCTCTCTGTGGCTTGCGTCGCAGATCCGACTGGCATTGCCGCTGGGCCGCGAACTGCGCGAGCCGGGGGTGGAAGTAGGCCCACTCGTCTATGCGCTGACAGCGCTGATCTGGGTGGTCGTGCTGGCACAGTTCAACCTGTACTCGCGGCGCCGGGCGCGCTTCCGTGAGGAATCGCGCGCGCTGACGCTGGCAACGCTGACAGCGCTGTTGATTCTGGCCGGCGCATTGTATCTGAGCTTCCGCGAAGTCTCACGGCTGCAATTCATCTACTTCGGATTGCTGAATCTGGCCTTGCTGCATCTGGCTCATGGCGTGCGCTTTGCCCGCCGCGCACAGATGGCCGGCCACAATCGCTGGGGGGTAATCGTCGCCGGCACCAGCAACCTGGGCCGCCAACTCGTCAGCCAACTGCAAGACCAATCGATGCGGCGAATGGGTGTTGACCTGATCGGTTGCCTGGCCGAAGACAGCCACGCGCGGGCGCGTGACTTGCCAGTCATCGGCCTGGTCGACGAAACAGTGTCAATCGTGCGACAACAGCGCGCCTCAGAGATCATCCTCGCCCTGTCACGCGACGCGCAGGATCAGATGCTGGCGTTGGTAGCAGATCTGGAGCAACTGCCGGTGCAGGTCAGCCTCGCGCCAGACGTGCTCGATCTGGCCTGGTTTGGGACGCGGGTCGAAGACTTGAACGGCATCCCCCTGTTGCGGCTGCGCGAGTCACCTCTGAACGGGCCGGCGCGCGCCATCAAGCGCGTGATGGACATTGCGGGCGCAGCCGTCGGTTTGGTGGTGACCAGCCCGCTCCTGATCGTCATTGCGCTGCTGATTAAACTCGACTCGCCCGGCCCCGTCCTCATCCGTCAGCAGCGCGTGGGAGAGAACGGCCGGCTATTCGAGATGTTAAAGTTCCGCACCATGCGCGCCGGCGAGGAGCGCAAAGAGGGCGCTATTGCAGCGGGAGCAGGCCAACCATTGCCCCACAAACGCCGAGATGATCCGCGCGTGACCCGGCTGGGGCGCTTGCTGCGCCGCTATAGCCTGGACGAATTGCCGCAGTTGATCAATGTGCTGAAGGGCGAGATGAGCCTGGTTGGGCCGCGCCCAGAGCTGCCCTGGCTGGTGGATCGTTACGAAAGCTGGCAGCGCCGGCGCTTTGCTGTGCCGCCCGGCATGACCGGCTGGTGGCAGGTGAATGGGCGCAGCGACCGCCCGATGCACCTGCACGTCGAGGATGACCTGTACTACATCCGCAACTACTCGCTATGGCTGGATGTGCTGATCTTGCTCAAAACTGTGCCGGCAGTGCTCAGCGGACGAGGGGCTTTCTAGTCGCTATAAGCCACGCAGGCGGCCTCGCGCAACACATTACAGCCGATAGCCATAGCGCAGCAGCAACGGCCAGGTGAGCAAGGTGGTGATGGCGCGATCGATCGGCATCATCTTGAATTGCCACTCGTCGTCGGGCTTCAACGCCACCGGGCCGGTGCGAAACCGATCAGGATTGCCGCCTACCGTGTGATGCACCTGCATCTCGACCACATTGCCATCCAGCGCAGGCAACGGCGCAGACTCGCCGGCAAACTGCGCGATGCGTTCGACCACCCGGCGCGGCGACGCTGCAAACTCCTCGTATTGGATGCGCAGGCGCGGCACTCGCGCGCTGCCGATCAGCATTTCGGTGGCGACGTTGTGCCCGATCCAGCTTAGCGCGCCGCGCGCGGGCGATGCCGTGCGGATGTGCGTCTGGCCTTCGGGTGATGGCTTGAGTTTCTTGCGCTGCCATGAGTAGGCCACGGCGCGGGCATCGCGGACCAGAAAAACAAGCCGCAGATCGATGCCTGGAATCTGAGCCAGCAACTGCCCGTAGGACGACACCTTGGAGGAGTCGACGATCACGCGCGATTGTGTGACGTCCGCGATGTGCCGGTACAACTGACCGGTCAGCGTCAGATACTCACGCGCTTTTTCAACCGCCCATGCGCGCAAAAAAGGCGCGGCCCACAGCAGCGCGTATCGGCTGCGGGCAATCTCGTTGCGCAATTGCAACACGCGCGCGGTTTGCCGGCCGTAGTCATTGCCCAGCGTGCGGCGCAGGATGGCGTCCCACACCTCGCACTGCGATAGCAGTTTGCCACAGCCGCAATAGCGCTGATCGGGCGGCGTGCGGTAGAGGTTGTACAACTCGCCGCACGAAAAGAAGCCGTCGACCTGACCGAGCAGGTTACACAACACCGTGCTGCCACTGCGCCCTGCGCCGGCAATATAGAGCACTTTGATACGGGTTGAAGGCGTTGAAGTCATAAGGGTGATTCACCGGCGGCGCCCGGTTTGCGCCCGCTGAGATAGAGATGACCAGACAGGGTATCTGCGCCGCGTCCCGTTGCCCATGCGCGCCGATCTGCCCGAAAACACAAAGCAGCGATCCGCCGCGCCAGGCCCATGCTTAGCCGCGAGATCAGCCAGTTGGGCAGCTGCATGGCCCGGAAGGCCGGCTCCGGCCAGACGATGATGCGCAGACTGAGGGGCGGACTGAACAGCCGGGCCAGCGCATCCGGCGTATAGCCCTTGCGCACATGCCCCCAGGCGCGCTCGAAACGCGCCGTCACCCACGCCGGTCCAACACTGTACTGAATGGCCGGCGTGCTGAGCCACAATTGCCCGCCAGGCGCCAGTGCCGCGATGGCGCAGCGGGCGGCAGCGCGGTCGTCAGGGATATGCTCGAGCACATCGCTCATGAGCACGAAGTCGAACGCCCCCGGCCTGAACGGGAGCGCCTGGCCGTCACCGATGACAAAGCGCGGGCCACCACCCTCGAGGCCGGCCAGCGGGCGAACGGCGACATCCACACCCACGATCTGCCCGGCCATCGGCGCCAGCAAACGCGAGAAAGCGGCTTCCTTGCAGCCGATATCCAGCAAGCGCGCCAGCCGGCCGGGCCGCGCATCAATTGATTGCGCGCCGCCGAAGCCATCCTGGCGAAACAGCAACTCGTACACGAGCCAGCGATAATAGCTGGCAAAATGCATCATTGCAATGCCGACCGTCCTTTCGCGCCAAACTTCTGCGCCAGCACGACACGCAGGAACGCCAGGTTGTCCACACTGTAACGCCATAGCAAACGGCGCGGCTCGATGAGAATGCGCGCCAGCCATTCCAGACCATGATCGGTCATCCAGCGCGGGCCGCGACGCACGCGCCCGGCCAGATAATCGAAACATGCCCCGGCCGACAACAAGACATGCGTATTCAGCCGCGCTGCGTTGCGCCGAATCCACAGTTCCTGGGTGGGCATACCAAAGCCCACAAACGTCACATCGGGATGCAGAGCATTGACGCGCGCGATGACCTGCTCGTTGTCCTTGCCGTCCAGGTCGAAGTAGCCGTGGTGCGCGCCCACGATGTTCAGGCGGGGGTAAAGCTCGCGCAGGCGCGCCGAAGCGGCATCGGCGACACCCGGCGTGGCGCCCAGGAAGTACCAGCTCAGTCCCCGTTCCTGCGAAAAGCGGGCAAATGGATACGCCCAATCGGCGTAAGTGATTCGCTCGGGCAGTATGGCGCCCAGAAATCGCGCCGCAAACAGCACCCCATAGCCGTCGCAGAAGACAATATCGGCCGCATTCAGCGCGGCCTTGAACGCAGGCAAGGACTGCGCCAGAGCAATCGCGCGCGCATTGGCGTTCAATATAATACGCTGGCGCTGCGTCGCAACCGCGTCGGCGATAACGGCATGCAGCTCATCCTGCCGGATGGGATCGATGCCAATGCCACCGATGAAAATGCGCGCGCTGGCACGCTGCGCGCGCAACCGAGGATCAAGCTCTGGACCATCCATGCGAAAACCGACTGATCGACTTCAGACGCTGGCAAGTTTAGCACGCACCTGCGCCCGACATCCAGCCGCCGCCAGGACAATCGTCCGCGTGTGGCGTTCCGGCCTGTCCATGCTTGGCTTGCAAGCACTGCTGGACCTGTCTGAGGCGGTGGCCTGGGCCGACCGGCAGCATGTGCCGGGGATTATCATCGAGGCGGGCAGCGCCCGGGGCGGGTCAGGGCTGGTGCTGGCTGCCAGCCGCCGGCAAGCGCGGTCAGTGTATCTCTATGATACGTTTGAAGGCATTCCTCCGCCAACTGAAGTAGACGGCCAGCAGGCCATGCGCCGCTTTGAAGATATTCGGTCTGGCCGGGCCGGCGGCGTGCGCAAACAAGCCTATTACGGATATGAGCGCGACCTGCTGGATCGCGTGCGCCGATCCTTTGCAGAGTACGGGATGCCGGTTGAGAACAGCCGAATACGCCTGGTGCCGGGACTTTATCAGGAAACACTATATCCGCCCGAGCAGGTGGCGCTCGCGCATCTGGACTGCGATTGGTACGAGTCGGTTAAAGTATGCCTGGAGCGCGTGGTTCCACGCCTGGCTCCAGGTGGGCGGATCATCATCGATGACTACGATTACTGGGCCGGCTGCAAGAGGGCTGTAGACGAGTATTTTGCCGACAAGCAGAGCGGATTTGAGTTTGTCAGGCGCCGACGTCTGCATGTGATTCGCCCGCCGAACTCGGATGCGTTACCTCATCGTTAACTTCTACTCGCCGCTGAATCTGGGTGATCTGGCCATTCTGGAGCAGACGCTGTGGCTGATCGAACAGGTTGATCCACACGCGGCGTTCGAGGTGTGCGTGAGCGATGACACCTGGCTGCCTGATTTGCCGCGCGTGCGTTGGGTGCGCAACTGGAATTTCCTGCTCAAGCAACGCGACCGGGCGCAACTGGCAGGCGCGCTGCGCCGGGCGCACACGCGCGCCGATGTCATCCTCAGCCTGGGGGGCGGATATTTCTTTGTCCACGACCACCGCCCGGTCTCGACCTGGGCCACCCTGGCGCTGGCCTATGCCTTGCGCCAACGCAAGCCGGTGGTATGCCTGCCGCAATCATTCGGCCCCTTTCGTCACGCTTACCAGGCGCGATTGGCAGCCCGGCTGATGGCGCGCTGCGATCAGGTGCTGTTGCGCGATCCGGAATCGATGGACCTGTTTGCCCGGCACGCGCCGCCGGCCTGCCGGGCACAGTTCGCCCCCGACACAGCATTCACATTGGGGCTGCGCTGGCCGAATCATCGCGGCCCACTCGACGGTTCTCCGCGCATCGGCGCGACGGTGGTCGACTGGAGTCCGGTAGACCCGGGTATGCGCGCGGTGCAGGCGCGCTATGAGCAGCAGGTGGCCGATCTGCTGTCTTATGCCATCACCACGCTGGGCGCAGAGGCGACCCTGTTCGTGCAATGCCAGAGCGGCCGGCGGGATTTTGAGAGCGACCTGGATGCCAGTCGGCGGGTGCAGGCGCTGGCGCGCCAGATGATCCCGCCTGATCTGGCCGGGCGGATCGGGCTGGTGGATGACATTCGCAGCCCGGCAGCGGCGGTAGCCGCCTATGGCAGGATGAACGCGTTCGTGGCGACCCGCCTGCACTCGGCCATCTTTGCCGCCAGTCAGGGCACGCCGGTGCTGGCCATCGGTTATCAACCCAAATTGCGGGCAGCCATGCAGTTACTGGGACAGGCCGACTACAGCCTGGATATGAAGGATATCGGCGCGATCGACCTGCGCGCCCTGTTCGGTCGGCTGTGGCTGGCGCGCGGGGAAATCGGCCCCGGCATCGCCCAGACCGCGCAAGCATTGGGGCGCGCGACCCTGACGGCGGTGCGCGCCTCGATCAACGCCTATCGGTCCAGGTAGTCCACCCGCGCGTCACCCAGATTGGTGACCACGTCCGCCTCCACCCTGAAGGCCCGCACGTCGCCATTTGGCTCCGACAGGACTGACGGCGTTTTTATGGAACTGGCGCTGCCCACGGCAAGGATGTACTCCGCCGGTTCGACATCGGCGATGACGAAGCTGCCATCGGCCTGGGTGACACTTTGCGGCGCATTGGCCACATCCAGCGCAAACATGCCCCCACCGCCGCTGCTGTCGCGATAGACGCGCCCGAGGTAGACCGGGGTCATTGAAATCGGCAACGTGCCGGCCAGGTTGAACACGCGGCCCACGACCATGCCGCGCCCTTCGGCCGGTTTTTCCAGCGGGCTGAACAGCGCCGGCACCACGGTGACCGGGATGGGCGTCATGCCAGCTTCGACACCTTCGGGCAATACGACCTGTGCCGTGGCAGCCGGCTCGGCTGCCCGATCGCGCGGGGCGCAGCCCGTCACAAGCAACAGGCCGGCCGCCAGTCCGGCGATGACCCGAGACTTCAGAGAGAGGACAGGAGTAGCGGGATGGTTCATCATCGCGTGAGTATAGCGCACAAAAAACTGGCACAGGAGGCATCCTGTGCCAGTTTGCACTGTGCCGAATCCACGTGGGTTACGGCAGTGAGATACCGTTGAAGTCCTCGGTGTGGATCTGCGTGGTGGCCGACGGGGTTGAGTTGCGAATAACGGCCGACAGGCTGGAACCGGCCGGGCCCTCGACGACGGCAGCACCCGAGAAGGTGTAGGTGGAGCCATTGCTGGGCTGGACAGTGGCGCAGCTGAAGTCCGTGCCGCCGGCGAAGGCCGCAGCTACGTTCGAGTTGAGCTTCGCGCCATTGGCGAAAGCGTTGACCGACGTGCAGGTGTTCACCAGCGTGCCGTTCGGCGCGTAGTAACGCACAACGAGCTGACCAGCCGGGATGGAAGTGCCGATGTTCTGGATCGCAATCGTCGAGCGGAAGTCGGTGCCGGGGCTGGAGGGGCTCCAGCGAATATAAGGCACGGCAACACGCGTGGAACCAGTCGCCTGAGCCAGATA
>DAOUDB010000013.1:0-1585 GCA_034431495.1 Thermoflexales bacterium | reverse complement strand
CGGCCGGATGATGAGATAGAGCGTTGATGTCATCGCCAGCGGCACGTAGAACGCCAGCATGGCCCGCACAGACAGCGCCGGCTTGACCGGCGGTGCCGGCTTGACCTCATAGCGCAACACCGGCTGTGTTCGCACATGCGCATACACAGCCTCGGCAATGATGCCAGCCATCACTGCGCTGGTTGCCACGACGATGCCCGGCAGTGTGCCTGCCAGATAGCCTATAGCCAGCACTGTGGCTGTTGAGGTGAGACGCAGCGTCGTGCCCAGGCCAATCGCGCGCGAGTGGCCGAACCGGATGAGCACGCCCTGATGAAAGCGCCGGTAGGCAACGCCAAAGGTGAAGGGCGTCATGATCATCAGCCCCAAGCGGGCTGGTTCGATTACCTCTGGGGGCGGTTGCATCAGCCCCACCACGACCAGATCATAGAGCGGTGTGAATGCCACCGCGGCGTGAACGAGCGTCAGCGTCCCGCTCAGCGCGAGCATGAAGCGCCGCAGCCGGGCAAACGAGGCCCAGTCCCGGCTCAACGCGGTGGAAGCTGCCAGCAGCATCAGGATGGGCGATTCGATGATCAGGGCCAGTGACATGACCACGCCGCCATACGCGGCCAGATGGATTTCAGGGTCGGGGAGGCGGGCCACAATCGCGCTGAGCGCCGGCAATTCGGCCGACATCAGCAGCCAACTGGCTGCCAATGGCCACCAGCGCTGCGCGACCTGGCTGAGCGAGAGTGGCTGCGACTGTTCAGACAGCGAGGCAGACATACGGGCCGGTTGTACCACGTTCCAGAAAAACGCACAGAGCGAGGTGTATGCCTCGCCCTGTTTTGTGCCGGTGTCGTTCAATGTCACCGCGTTGTGCTGGCTGCCTGGGCAGCCGCGTTGGGCACTGTCAAACCGGCGAAAATCCAGGCCTTCGCGCCGGCGTATCGAATTTGAAACCACGCGCCGTCGGCGCTCTTGCCTAGCACATCCACCACGTCGCCCTGGTTCAGTCCGCCGATGATCTTGCCAGACAGGCTGGGTTGATTGCGCACGTTCAGTTTGGCGGTGTTCACGGCGGTCCTGGGTGCGTCGCCGGCCGGCGCTGTCACGGCACCGACTGGCGTCCGGGCAGCCGACTTGGACGAGGGCGTGACCGGCGCGGCCAGGACATCCTCCACCAGCCCCGAATCGATGGCGCTGGGCACGTAGCCAGCGCCCAGGCAGATACCCTTTGCGCTGGCTGAGGGCAAAATCTCGAAGCAGCTATCGTCCACGTAGACATCGTTGTGCTGCACCGGAATGTCGGCCGTGGACTGAATCAGCGCCAGGACTGTGCTGTTGAGAGCAATGGCGTCGACCGAGAGTTGCGCCCATTTGTCATACGGCTGCGCCCATTCTGAGCACTTCAGGTTAGGGTCGGTCATATCACGTGGCCCGCCATCCTGATCAATGCACAGCCGTATTTTCAGATTGCCATCTTCAACCGAGCGAGCCGGCTGGGTAGTCTCATTGCTCGACCACAACTGCGCCCAGGTGGTAAAACGCACCGGCGCGTTGACCGGCAGATTTTTGATCTCCTGCATGATGCCGGCCTGTT
>DAOUDB010000012.1:0-48514 GCA_034431495.1 Thermoflexales bacterium | reverse complement strand
GCGCGGCGTGAAAGCCCGATTGGAAGGCGTAAGCTGCGCAGCAGACAGCACCGATGGCGCAACCACACTGGTGGCGTGCGAGGGCAACATCGTCGCCAACTACAACGGCGAGGATCGCCCGCTGCCGCTGAACAAGCGCAAATTCAAGCTAATCGCCGACGGCGGCCAGTGGCGCATGTGCGGGTATGAGTGAAGGGGCTGCGCGATGCGTGTTGCGTAGTGCGTATTGCGTGGTGCGTATTGCGTGGTGCGCGCCGCCTTCTGACGACTGGCTACTGGCTGCTGACGACTGACTACTCCCAATGGCAAGGCGACTCTTCCACCGTGAAAACCTGATCGCGCTGGCAGTGTGCCTGATGCTGATCGCCCTTGTGGTGCTGACTGCCGACAGCGCGCCGCAGTGGATCTATCAAGGCTTCTGAGCCGGCCTCGCGCTGAGTTATCACATCCTCGATGAGCCTGACTCAGATTGTGATCTTTGCCGCCGGCGCGTTGCTGTTTGGCGCACTGGCTGCACTGGCCGCGCGCGACTCAACAGGCCGGCTGAGCGCGCTGGCCCGCCAGATGCGCCCCTGGCTGATGCTGTCGGCGAGCGTGGCAGCCCTGTACTGGCTGCAATCCTCGACCCCCATTCGCCACCTGGACTTCTGGCTGCCGACGGCAACCCTGGGTCTGACGGGACTGGTATGGGCAGCAACGCGCACTCCCCGCCCGGCCACAGCGAGCCGGCATTCCGATCACGCCGCCGTTGCGGCTGCATCCGACCGGCGCACAACACTGCTAACCGCGCTGGTCATAGTCGGCATCATCACGCTGATCGCCGCCACGCGCTATGTCGATCAGATCTGCTGCCTGACCCCTTCGCGCCCGCCGGACATTGGCGCGGTGGGCGTAGCGTTGCTGATATGCGCCGGCCTGTGTGTCACCGTGAGCCGGCTTGCGGCGCAGACCACCACCGGTCGGGCATGGCTCGATGCCGCGCTCGTCATCGTGTTGCTGGGGGTGTTCGTGGCGCTGAAGACGGAACCGCTGACAACCAATGTAAGCGCCATCCTGCGCACGCTCACCGGCCAGTCGGTCAGCCAGGCGTCTGCGCTGGATGTGCGCTGGCTGGGGTTTTCCTACATCGCCTTCCGGCTCATCCATGTCCTGCGCGATCACGCCAGCGGCCGGCTGCCGGCGCTGACACTGCGCGAGTTCGTCACGTATGTGGTGTTTTTTCCCGCGCTGGCCGCCGGCCCGATCGATCGCGCCGAGCGCTTCGTCAAAGACCTGCGCGGCTGGGACGCCGGCGCAGACGCTGCCGCCGCGCGCGCCGAGGATGTGGCCGAGGGGCTGCGTCGCATCCTGATCGGCGTGTTCAAGAAGTTCGCCATCGCCGACACGCTGGCGCTCATCGCGCTCGATCCCGCCAACGCCGGGCAGATTCAGGGTATGGGCTGGGCGTGGGCGCTGTTGTACGCCTACGCCTTCCGGCTGTATTTCGACTTCAGCGGCTACACCGATATCGCCATCGGCATGGGCCGGCTGTTCGGCACGCGCCTGCCAGACAACTTCGACAGGCCCTACCTGCGCCCCAATCTGACGATGTTCTGGAACAGTTGGCACATGACGCTCGCCAACTGGTTCCGGGCCTACTGGTTCAATCCGCTGACGCGCTGGCTGAGGACAGCCGGCGGCGCGTCGCTCAACCCATCCGCCATCATCTTCATCGGCCAGACCAGCACCATGCTGTTGATCGGCTTGTGGCACGGCGTAACGTGGAACTTTGCCCTGTGGGGAGCATGGCACGCGCTGGGTCTGTTTGTCCACAACCGCTGGACGGCATTCGTGCGCAGCCGGGGATGGGGCGCGCCCGCCTCGAACTGGCGCAGCCAGGCGCTCCATGCGTTCAACATCGTCCTGACGTTCCACTTCGTGGCGCTGGGCTGGGTATGGTTCGTGCTGCCTGATGTAGGCCAGGCATTGACACTGTTTGCCCGATTGTTCGGCGGATGAGCGCATCAACGAGGAAAGAAGATGAGCAGCGTTTCAACCTCGCGCGTTGTGATCAAGGCATTGCTGTTGTTCGTCGCCGTCAACGCGGTATACGCGTTGACCGATCCGCTGCCAACAATCGGCGCGCTGTCGGCCTATAACGTCGTGTTTCCCGGCCGGCCACGCCTGCCCTACAGCGATTTTCCCGATCGCGCCTACAACCTGAGCCTGTACAGCTTGAACGCGATGTTCGCTTCGCACGAGATCGCCGCCGGCCCCAAACCTCCCGGCGAGTATCGCGTGTTGCTGATCGGCGATTCATCGGTGTGGGGCTTTTTGCTGCGCCCAGAAGACACCCTGGCCGCGCGCATCAATGCCATCCGGCCCACACTTCCCGATGGGCGCGTTGTGCGCGCCTACAACCTCGGCTACCCCATCATGTCGGTGACGAAAGACCTGCTGTTGTTGCAGCAGGCCATGCGCTATCAACCCGACCTGATCGTGTGGCTGGTGACACTCGAATCGCTGCCGGCCGGCCGGCAACTGTTGCACCCGATTGTGCAAAACAACGCGGCTGCGGTGCGCACTCTGATCGCAGACTACGGGCTATCACTCGACCCATCGGATGCGCAACTGCTGACGCCCTCTTTGATGGAGCGCACATTGATCGGGCAGCGGCGCAACCTGGCCGATGTGATCCGCTTGCAGATATACGGCGTGCTGTGGGCCGCCACCGGCATCGATCAGGATTACCCCGACTACGAGCCGGCGGCCATCGACCTGGAAGCCAACGAGACATTCCATGATCTCAGACCGCCTGAGCTACGCCCTGAAGATCTAGCACTGGATGTGTTGCGCGCCGGCCATCGACTGGCCGGCAACATCCCCATCCTGATCGTGAACGAGCCAATCCTCATCAGTAACGGGCAAAATAGCGACATCCGCTACAACTTCTTCTACCCGCGCTGGGCCTATGACCAATATCGCGTCATCATGGCCGGCGAGGCGCAGCACCGCGGCTGGCGCTATCTCGACTTGTGGGACCTGATTCCGCTGACCGAGTTCACCAACAGCGCCGTGCATCTGACGCCGCGCGGATCGGCGCTGCTGGCAGAGCGCATCGCACAGCGCATTGCAGCCGGCGGCTGAGATGAGTGCATTTCAGCGCCGGGGTGACGCGCACATATGCGCGATGGATGAATCCGCGGACAGCTTCCGCGCGAGCAATGCCCGACGAAGCCAGCGCCCGGCACATCGCCGAGCAGACGACCGGGGAAGATGCCCCTGCAGGCAAATGTGCCCTCTGGCCAACACCGTGTAGACTTGCAGCATTGGCGCGCGGATTTGTCTGTGTTGTCGGTGGCTATGTTTTGTGTGGAGGGTTGTGTATGAGCATGACGGTTGTAGATCGGCCCGTGACGGCTGAAGACAGCCGCGCAAAAGCGCGAATCTACTCGCCCAGCTGGGTGGATCTCTTGACAGACCGGATTGCGCGCCTTCCCATCCCAGCGTGGTTGTTCTACGCCGGCCTATTTGGTGTTGGACACGCCATTACCACTGTCCTCAAGTGGTTCGACGGCCGGGAACCAATGGGCACGTTGCTGACCACGCCGGTTCCTGTCGTCGTCTGGTTCGTCTACCTGCTAGCCATGTTGCATTATCTGGATGGAGTCGCGCGCGACAAGCTCCGGGCATTCCGGCCGCTGCTTGACATAGATGAAGCAGCGTATGCACGGCTCGAATACGAACTGACTCACGCTCCCGCACGCAGCGCGCTAGCTTCCGGGTTCGGATGGATGGTCGTGGCGATCGCTGTTGCCATCTCATCGGCGCCAATGATCCGGCAGGCCGGCTACCCCCTATGGGAGATTATCGCCACAGCCGCCTGTTACATGCTGGGCGGCGCGGCCATCTATGACACCAAACATCAGCTGCAAATCGTCAGCCATATTCACGCTCAGGCACGCCGCATCGATCTACTTCAACCCGAGCCGGTGTACGCCTTTTCTGGACTGACGGCGCGCACAGCGGTTGCATGGATCTTCCTGCTCTACATCACCCTGCTGCTGGTGCCCGGCAGCCTGACCCTCAGCCCCGTGACTGCCAGTATGCTCATGCCTTTGGCGCTGGCAGTCATCGCCTTTGCCTGGCCGTTGTGGGGCATGCATCGCCGGCTGGTGGCCGAAAAGCAACGCCTTCAGGCCGCGGCCAATGAGCATCTCAAAATCGCCACCGGCGAACTGCACAAGCGCATTGCTGCCAGAGAACTGCAAGGGATTGACATGCTCAGCAGTGCGATTGCGGGTTTGTGCGCCGAGCGCCAGGTCATCGACACACTGCCTACATGGCCCTGGCGGCCTTCCACGTTAAGTGGGCTGTTCACTGCCCTGCTCCTGCCCATTGCGCTGTGGATATTGCAGCAAGCGCTAGCCCGGTGGCTGGGCCTCTGACGCGTGGATCAGTCGGCATCGGGCCAGTTATCGCATCACCACGCCATGCATGACCTTGAGCAGCGTCGCCTGCTTCACGAACGCTTCGTCAAAGCGCGCCACATCGGTGGTGGTGACGATAGTCTGATGGGAATCGCTGATGTGATCGAGCAGACAACGCCGGCGATTGGGGTCCAGTTCAGCCAGAACTTCATCCAGCAGCAGCACCGGCTCCTCGCCGATACGATGGCGCATCCAGTCAGCCTCGGCGAGCTTGAGCGACAACACCGCAGTGCGCTGTTGTCCGCGCGAGCCGTAGTCGCCCAGATCGACCGTATTGGCCAGAAAGCGCAGATCATCGCGGTGCGGGCCGGTCAGGGTCGATCCGCGCGCAATCTCCTCGCGGCGACGATCGGCCAGCGCTTTGCGATACGCGGCCTCGAGATCAGCGTGGTCGAGCCCGGCCGGTGGTCGGGCCAGATCCAGGCCGATCTGATAACTGCGCGCCGATGATGCCGGCGCCGCGGCGTCGAAGTTGGGCTGATAGACGATGTCGAGATATTCGAGGCCGTTCGAGAGCTGGCGATGCACCGGCATCGCCAGTTGCGCCAACTCGGCGACGGCGCGGCGGCGACACAACGCCACGTCTACGCCGGCCGGCACAAGCTGGTCGTCCCATACGCCGAATTCGTCAGGATCAACCGGGCGCTCCTGGGCCTGTCGCAACAGCGCGTTGCGCTGAGTCAGCGCGCGCTCGTATTGATCCAGCGCGCGAACATAGTCTGCATCGACCTGCGACAGCGCCGCGTCGAGATAGCTGCGCCGCAGCGCCGGCGCGCCGGATACCAGCTCCACATCACCGGGCAGAAAAAGCACGACTGCCAACTGCCCCACTAGATCGATGCCGCGCCGTGCCGTGTGATTGATGCGAATCTCTTTCTTCAGGCGATTGCCCTCTGCGCGCTGAATGCCGATCTCCAGCACGCATGGCCCGTCGCGCCGGAGCAGATCGGCTTTGAGAATGGCGAACGGATAGGCCGCCTCTTCCGCCGCGCCCCAGCGGATCACCTGTCGGTCGGCGCTGGTGTGCGGCGAGTGCGAGGTGGCGAGGAAATAGATCGCTTCGAGCAGCGAGGTCTTGCCCTGCGCGTTGTCGCCCTGCACGATGGTTAGGCCGGCGGGCAGGTCGAGTTCCAGCCGCGCGTACAGGCGGAAGTTGGTCAGCGAGAGATGACGGACGATCATGGCGGAGGAAACGCAGGCCAGCCAGTGAGCGCGCCGGCCTGCGGCCCGGCTCAATCGAGCGCAGCCAGCAGCCTGTCCACCTGATAGCCAGACGCCTGCTCGGCGCGTTGAAGCGCGTGAATGATTGCGCCGGCCCGGTCGATCTGCGCGCGCGACTCCGGCGTTTTTGCATCCGTCTGATCGAGCCACGCCAGCGTCATCAGCCACCACATCAGCCGGTCGAACGATTCCTTGTTGAACCACAGGATGTCGTTGTAGCGGTTGATGACAAGGTACTGGCGCGCGTCTGCGTCGGCCAGCAGCGCCCGCGCAAACGACTGCGCGCCGGCAGCCGTGTCCGTCGCCGGCGCGTCGAACCAGCGTTGATGCGACATGAGTGTCTTGACCAGGGCAAGCGCGTGATCGGTCGCGCCTTCATCCAGCCCGATGTCGCGCGCCGCGTGCGCGATCAGCGCGCCCAGTCGCCATTCGTCCAGCAGCGACCGGCCTGCGCCGGCAACGTCGCGCTCGCCGGTGATGCGACCAACGGCGCTCACGAACAGCCAGGCAAAGCCAGCCACCCACGAGCCGGTGTCGGTCGGCGCGTTTCTGCGCAGCGAGCGATATTCCGCGTTGTTGTGAGCCGGACCGCCAACCTGCTCTATGGACAGCATCGACGCGAGCCTGCGCCGGATGTCGGCAGCGATAGCATGCGCGTCGGCCTTGCCGCCGGCAAAAACATTCGCTGCTGCGTATGCCTGCTCCACACGATCGGCAATCTCATCCAGCAACGGCAGAGTCTGCGGCGCGGCATCGGCTGAATCGCCGGACTGCGCCGAGGATGTCTGCGCCGTCTCGCGCAGTTCGATCAGCCGGTACAGTGTTTCGCTGTTGAGAAACGCGCGGAAGGGTTGCAGGATCGGCTGCAACTCCAGATCACGCATGGCGCCTTCGACACTGGGCACACCGCGCCCATTCAAATGCGCGGCGATCTGAGCATAGCGACCGGCCTCGTCCCGTACCTGACGAAAGTCGAGGAAGACATGGCGCTTGTACGCCTCCAGTTCCACATACAATCCCTGCTCGGCCAGCGCGCGGCTGTTGCGAATGTATTCCAGGCCGGTGACCAGATCGCGGAACAAGGTGAACCATCCGTCTTCGGCAATCAGACCCAGCCCTTCGGCCAGCGTGGTTTGGGCGAGCGCGCGGCCGCCATCGGGCGTGGGACGCAGCGCAGCCACCGATGTGCGAATCCAGCCACGCGCCTCGGCGAACTTGTTGTGATAGACGACGAGCGCGCGCGCTTCGCCGTGCCGGTTCGAGAAGGCGAACACGTCTTCGCACACGGCGCCATCCGCCATAAAGAAGTCGTACATCACAAATTGCTCGACATCGGAGAAGAGATGGCGCCGGTGCAGGAGAGGAAAGATCTCGCGCTCGTGCCGGCTGACCAGGTGACCATCCACCTGCTCGTCCCACATAGGCCGGCGAAACTCCATGCCGTACTTCTCGGCGAAGCCCTCGATCTGCCCGTGACCGAACATGGGCAGGCCGGGCAGCGTTGCCATCAGCGTGCAAATGCCGAAATACTTGTCCCCTTTGCCAAACTGATCGACTGCCGTGCGCTCGTCGGGGTTGTTCATGAAGTTGACGTAGCGTTTCAGAATCTGCGGGTCGAACTCCAGCGTGCTCTTGATGAGGTGGCGATATTTGGCGTTGTCTTCGTCGCGCAGCATGTTCATGAACGCGCTGTTGTACACGCGGTGCATGCCGAGCGACCGCACGAAATAGCCCTCCATCATCCAGAATGCCTCGGCCAGCAGCAAGGTGTCAGGGGCTTCGCGGGCCACGCGATCGACCACCTCGCGCCAGAACTCTTCGGGCATGGCTTCGTCGAACTGCTGGCGCGTCAGGCCCAGACCGGCGCGCGAGGCGATGGCCCCGCCCGTGCCCGGCTCCGGGAACCACAGGCGCTGGAAGTGCCGCTTGGCCAGCGTCATAGCAGCGTCGAAGCGGATGATAGGAAACTGGCGCGCCACATGCAGGATGGTCTGGATGACCGCTTCGCGCACCGCCGGGTTGAGATAGTTCAACTGGGCCGTGTCGTTCCACGGCATGCTGGTGCCGTCGTTGCCATGATAGATATACAGCTCGCTGCCGGTCCAGCGATCAAGCCGCTTGAACACGACGGCAGCATCGGTGCGGTTGTAGTAATGATCTTCGATGAACACCCCCACTCGCTCATCGCGTGAGAGGTCCGGCCCGTTGAACGTGTACGTGGGAAATGGCGGGTACGGCAGTGAGATGAACCAATCAGGATGGTTGACCACCCAGGGCGAATCGATGCCCATGTGGTTAGGCACCATGTCGCTGGCCAGACGGATGCCGCGCCGGCCCGCGCGCGCGCGCAGCGTGTCCAGTGCGGCCTGGCCGCCCAGGTCATCGGCAATGCGATAGTCATACAGTGAATAGGCCGAGGGCAGCGCATCGGGGTTGCCGCACAATTGTTTGATGCGCTGCGAAGCCGGGCTGCGTTCCCACACGCCAATCAGCCACAGGCCGGTGACGCCCCAGCGCGCCAGTTGATCCAGTTCTTCATCGGGGATTTGATCCAGCCGGCGCACCTCGCGCTGATACTTGCGTGACAATTGATCGAGCCAGACGTAGGTGTTCTTCGCCATGAGCACCAGGCGCGGCATCCAGTCGCGGTCGGGGCTGTAGCGCTCAATGTCGGGACCGGGCATGCCAATGCCCATCTCCACCAGGGTGGCATGATCGTAGACCGGCGCCTGAGCCGGGCCGGGGCCGGTGAAGCCCGGGCGGGTCTCCTCGCGGATCACATCGAGGCCGCTGAGCAGGCGGAACACATACTCGCCAACCAGGCCGGCCCAACGGACAGCGATGAACTGCAGCTGCTCCATCAGCGAATGCGGATGAGCCAGCGCCGGCGCGCGCAACATGTCAATCAGGTTCTGATTATCCGGCCCAAAGGGGGGCTGGGTGTCGAAGAATTCGCGCAGCGCTGGCATCATTTGCGCATACACCGTGTCGCGCTCCAGCCGGGCATCGTCAAACAACTCGCCAAGCGGGGCGTAGGCCGGATTGAGATTGGCCAGCCACAGCATGAGCATTTCTTCGAGCACGACCTGCCGGTTGGGCACGCCCTCTGTCTCGCCACGCAGATAGTCCTCCACGCTCAGGCCGGCGCGATACACGGCTACGGTGGGGAATTCGTCGGCGAATGCGCGCAGGGCTGCTTCAACCTGCGCGCGCCCCAGCCGGCTTTCCAGCCACTCCAGCGCCTGCCCGATCGCGCGCGGGTTGCGTTGCTGGCGATACTGGGCCACTACGAGATGCAGGACTTCGTCGATCAGCCCCATGGCATTAAGCTGGCCAGCGGACACCGTCTGTTCGGGATGGCGAGCCGGGTCGCGCTGCTCGTTGATCTTCTGCGCGAACAGGCGCGCGGCGCGCAGGTTGGCAAAGATAGCGTTGCCGGTCAGGCTAAACAGCGTGTCGTCAAATTGATAACGGTCACGGGATGGGCGCGAGATGTGGAATTCCATCGCAGAGATGATACCAGACGGAAGGGACATCTCGGCGCTTTTTGGCTTGTAGACGCGCGGCACTTGGAGCGACTTCCCCTTTGAAAACGCGACCCATGGTCACATGGCGACCGCCCGGGGCAAACGTTTTAGAATGGTTACCCGGACAAATACCGGGGACTGAATCCATATGACCACCCCCCTTCAAACCTTGATCGACCAGCAAACCGCCGAGTTCGCGCCGCGCCTGACGCGCGCCAACGAACTGCAATGGCTTGTTTCCACCACCAGCCGGCCCGACTACGAGCAACAATGGGCCGCCGAGATGCTTGCCATCCGTCAGATGGCGGCCGAGCCGGCCCGCTATCGCGCGCTGACAGCCCTGATGGACGAGACCCCCAACGCGCCGCTGCTGTCGCGCCAGGCCATCCTGCTGCGCAACTTCCTGCGCGGCTATCAGATCAGCCCCGATCTGATCGCCCGAATCACCGAAATCGAAACGCGCGTGCAAAGCGCGTTCAATCAGTTTCGTGCCACACTGGGCGGTCAGATCATCACCGACAACGACCTGCGCGCCGTGCTGCGCGAATCGAACGACCTCGCTGCGCGCCGCGAAGCGTGGGAAGCCAGCAAGCAGATTGGGGCGCAGGTGGCCGACGATGTGCGCGAACTGGCCCGCCTGCGCAACCAGGCCGCCCGGCAGGCCGGCTTCGACACGTTCTACACCATGCAACTCGAGCTGAACGAACTCGACGAGACGGAGCTGTTCAGTTTGTTGGACGAGTTGAAAGCCGGCACAGATCCCCTCTGGCGGTCATACAAGACCGAGCTGGATCGCAGCCTGGCAGCGCGCTTTCATATCGCCGTGGAAGACCTGCGCCCCTGGCACTACGCCGACCCCTTCTTCCAGGAAGGCCAGCCTTCGGAGATCAATCTCGACCCGCACTTCGCCAGTAAAAATCTGGAAGACCTGACCCACGCCTACTACGCCTCCATCGGCCTCGAGATCGACGACATTCTGGCGCGCAGCGACCTGTACGAGCGCGTGGGCAAACAGCAGCACGCCTTCTGCATCCACATCGACCGGCAGGGCGACGTGCGCGTGCTGTGCAATAACCGGCCCAACGAGCACTGGGCCACCACCATGCTGCACGAGTTCGGGCACGCGGTGTACGACAAGTACATCGACCCGGCTCTGCCGTTCCTGTTGCGCGAGCCGGCCCACACGCTGACCACCGAGGCCATCGCCATTCTGGGCGGCAACCTGATTCACGACAGCGCATGGCTGGCGCGCTACGCCGGCGTGCCGGCTGACGACGCGCGCGCGCTTGAATCCGAACTTCAAACAGCGGCCCGTTCGTCGGCGCTGATCTTTGCGCGCTGGGTGTTCGTGATGAGCCATTTCGAGCGCGCGCTGTACCGCGACCCCGAGCAGGACCTGAACCGCCTGTGGTGGGACATCGTGGAGCGTTTCCAGGGGGTCAGGCGACCCGACGGGCGCAATGCGCCGGACTGGGCCGCCAAGATTCACATCGCCACCGCGCCGGTGTATTACCACAACTACCTGCTAGGCGCGATGATGTCCATCCAGTTGCGCGATCACATTCTGGCCAATATCGTTCACGGATCGCGCGAGCGCTATGTGACCGACCCGGCGGTGGGCGCTTATCTGATCGAGCGCGTGTTCCGGCCCGGCAGTCTGCGCGACTGGCGCGGCTGGCTGCATCATGCCACCGGGCAGCAGTTGAGCGCAGCCGGCTACGCGCGCTGGCTGAGCGGAGGCGCAGCATGAACCCGCCTGTGTCGCCAAATCAGCTCCGCGTTGCCGCCGCGCAGTTCGACCCGCATCTGGGCGACATCGGACACAACGTTGCGCGCATCGAGGCGCTGCTCGATCAAGCCGCCGGCAACGGGGCCGGGCTGGTGGTGTTCCCAGAGTGCGCCATCGCCGGCTACACCGTCGGCTCGCTGGACGAAGCGCGCGCGCTGGCGCAGCCGGTGGACGGCGACGCCGTGCGCGCCATTGCAGCGCGCTGCGCCGCGCAGAACATGCACTGCGTGATTGGCGCGCTGCTGGCGGAAGACAACCGCGTATACAACGCGGCGCTGCTGATCGGGCCGCAGGGCGTGATCGGCGTCTATCACAAGGCGCACCTGCCATACTGCGGCGCAGATCGCTTCATCCACAAAGGCGACACCGGCTTTCAGGTCTTCGACACGCCGGCGGGCCGCATCGGCATGTTGATCTGCTATGACCTGCGCTTCCCCGAGGCGGCGCGCGCGCTGGCGTTGCGCGGCGCGGACATCATCGCGCTGCCCACCAACTGGCCCACAGGCGCAGAAACGGCGCCGGAATTCGTAGCCCGGGCGCGCGCCTTCGAGAATCGCGTCTTTGTGATCGCCTGCAACCGAGTGGGCGTGGAGCGTGGCGCGCGATACATTGGCCGAAGCTGCATCGTCGCGCCAAACGGCCAACACCTGGCCGATGCCTCGCCCAATGCAGAAGAGATCATCTGGGCCGATATCGAACCGGCGCAGGCGCGCGCCAAACGACTGGTGATTACCCCCGGCGAGTTCGAGATGGACTTCTTCGGCGACCGCCGGCCGGAGTTGTACGCATGACAGGCACGTTCATTCGCTTCCCGATGCGTTGCAGGCGCACCGTATGCCGGCGCGTCAGTCGCTATAATCCTGCGTGAGGACTGGGCACGATGACACAGACCCGAACACATTCGACCCTGCCCTGGCGCGAGCCGGCCTGGGATGTTGCGCTGTTGTTCCCGCCACAGGGGGAATGGAGCGAAGAAGAGTATCTGGCCCTGGAGACCAGGCGTCCGGTCGAGTTCTGCGACGGCCGCATCGAGGTTCTCGAAATACCGACTGCGCTACATCAACTCATCACAGCTTTTCTCTATCGCGCGCTCTTCAGTTTTGTCGATCCCAGATCTCTCGGCATCGTTTTGCCGGCTGCCTTTCCAGTGCGCCTGCGCGAGGGCAAGTATCGCGAGCCAGACGTGTTATTCATCTCGTCGGCAAATATCGCGCGCCTGCGAAACGAATACGCTGAAGGGGCTGATCTCGTGATGGAAGTCGCGAGCAGCAACCGCCAGCACGACCTGGTGCGCAAGCGTCACGAATATGCGCTGGCCGGCATTCCTGAATACTGGATCGTCGATCCGGAGCGCGAGACGATCACCGTCCTGCGACTGGAGGGCGACCGCTATGCGGAACACGGCGTGTTCGCGCGCGGCGACACCGCCGTATCGAGGTTGCTGCCGGGCTTCGGCGTTTCAGTCGCTGAAGTATTCGACGCTGCCAAAGTGGCCGGACTGACATCATGAAACTATCTCCTTCGATCTACACAGCTGATTTTGGCCGGCTCGGCGAGCAAATCCGCGACGCCGAAGCGGCTGGCGTGGATTGGATTCACCTGGACATCATGGACGGCCACTTCGTGCCCAATATCACATTTGGGCCGCTGGTGACCGCCGCCGTGCGCCGACACACGCGCCTGCCATGCGAAGCACACCTGATGATGACCGATCCGGAGCGCTACTTCGCAGACTTCAAGCAGGCCGGCGTGTCGCGGCTGATCGTGCATGTCGAAACCTGCCCGCATCTCTACTCCACCATCGACCAGTTGCGCGAGATGGATTTGCAGGTCGGCATCACGCTCAACCCATTGACCCCGCTGTCGTTGATCGAGGAGGCGCTACCACTGGTCGATCTGGTGCTCATCATGACAGTCGAGCCGGGCTTCGGGGGGCAGAAATACATCCCATTCTCAACACAGCGCATCGCGGCCATGCGCCGAATGCTCGACCGCATCGGCTCTTCGGCAGAGCTGGAAGTGGATGGCGGCATCAACATCCACACCATCTGCGAGGTGCGCGACGCCGGGGCCAGCATTGCCGTGGTGGGTTCAGCAGTGTTCAACGATAAGTACACTGTGGTGGAGAGTGTGAACATGCTGCGCGCGGCGGCGCAACAGCAGTGCCCAACAGATGACACGGGCGATGAGTGACCGGCCACGCAGGATCAGCCCCGGCCAACCGCGCTGCGCATGAACCGCCGGCCAAAACTCCAGGCGGCTGCCGCCAGCGCCACGTAGGCCAGGCCGGTGACGGCAAATTCGGGCCGGTGGAACTCCATCAGCGCGCTGGCGATCTGATATCCGCCCAGCACGACGTACATCAGCGCCACAACAACCCAGCCATAGAGCAGGTGCGTACGTTGCCATGCGCCGAGGATGGCTGCCGCGCCACTCAGCACGATCATCAGATTGATGACCATCAGCGCAACAGCCCGCGCTTGCGCCGATTCGACACTGATCGGCAGCAGGGAGGTGCTTGCCACAGGGTTGACCAGGATCGCCATCGCGTCGGAGATGCCATTGGCGCCCAGATAAATGAACGCGCCAAACAACAGCGTGGCAAACAGGCGCGCAACCAACCCAGAGCGCGCCAACCGGGATTTGATCGTCTGCATTTAACCCTGCGTGGTCATGCCGCCAGTTTACCAAAGGTGTCTTTGAGAGCGGGATATAGCTCGCGGTAGCGGGCATACATCTCGGCGTAGCGGTCGCGGATGGCGGTATCTGTGGCCGGCTCGACGCGCGTGGTCACCTTCAGCGTGGCGTCGCACGCTTCTCGCGCATCTTTCCACACGCCGGTTCCGACGCCGGCCAGCAGCGCCACACCAAATGCCCCACCCTCGGATGAGTTGATGAGTGTGATCTCGGTCTGGAACACATCAGCAAGAATCTGACGCCAGATCGCGCTGCGCGCTCCGCCGCCGACAGCGCGCACTTCCTCGATACGAATGCCCAGCCCGCGCACCAGACCCAGCGAGTCGGCCAGGCCGAACGTGATGCCTTCCACCACGGCGCGGGCGAGATGCGCTTGCGTATGCCGAATGGTGAGGCCGACAAATGCGCCGCGCGCCAGCGGGTCGGGATACGGGCAGCGCTCGCCGGTGAGATAGGGTAGGAATACCAGCCCCTCTGCACCGGGGGGCACTTGTGCCGCCTGCGCCAGCATGATGTCGTAGGGGTCGGTATCTGTGCCGAGAGAGCGCCGGCTGGTCAGACCAGGGTCGCCATAGGCGATCACATCGCGGTGCCAGCGCAGGCTGCCGCCGGCGGATAGCATGACGCCCATCACGTGCCACGTGTCGGGCAGCGCATGGCAAAACGCGTGCACATTGCCCTCCGGCTCCATGACAAAGCGCTCGGACGAGGCGAACACCACGCCAGACGTGCCGATGCTGGCCGAGACGATACCCTCGCGCACCACGCCATTGCCGATTGCGCCGGCAGCGTTGTCGCCGCCGCCGCCCACGATGGGCGTGCCGGCCCGCAAGCCAATCTCTTCGGCGGCAGCCGCCGAGACTGTCGCCGTAACCTCATGCGACTCGGCGCAGCGCGGCATCCACGCGCGCGGGATGTCAAGCAAGCGCAACATTTCATCGGACCAGGTTCGGTGACGCACGTCGAACACCGACATGCCACTGGCATCGCTGACCTCGGTGGCGAACTCGCCGCTGAGCTTGTAGCGGATGTAGTCCTTGGGCAGCAGCACATGCGCGACGCGCATGTACACATCCGGCTCGTTTTCGCGCACCCACACGATCTTGGGCGCGGTGAAGCCGGGCAGCACCACGTTGGCGGTCAGTTCGAGCACGCGTTGTTTGCCGCCAGCCAGCCGGGTGATGGTCTCGCATTGTGGGCCGGTGCGCTGGTCGTTCCACAAAATGGCCGGGCGCAGCACCTGGCCGGCCTGGTCCAGCAGGGTCAGCCCATGCATCTGGCCGCTGAGGCCGATGCCGGTGATGGCGGCGCCGGTGACGCCGGCCTTTGCCATCACCGCGCGCACGGCGTCGCAGGTTCCACGCCACCAGTCCGCCGGGTCTTGTTCACTCCACAGCGGTTTGGGCGCGCTCAGGGGATATTCCACCGTGGCGCTGGCCAGAGCGTTGCCACGCTCGTCAATCAGCAGCGCCTTGACGCTCGAGGTGCCGAGATCGATGCCAAGAAGTGCCATTGGTTCTCCTGTTGGTTTCGGATGCGTATGTGGGATGAATTGTCGTTGAAAGCGGACAGTTGCGCAATGTCGGACCGGGCACTAAGAGCAGAATCGCCGTCAGAACCCGAAGCCGTACACGGTCATTTGCGCGCGCCCCCCAAAAACAGACACCAGCAGCAACGTGGCGGCATAGATCAACACAGCGCCGCGATCGTCCCGGCCCTTGGTGAACGCAAACGCCGCCGGCACGCTGAGCACCACCAGCGAACCATACAGGTAATGCACCGCTCGCACGCCAACGCCCAGTCCCATAAACACCAGAATCAGCCCGACCACAACCTGGATCAGGCCCAGCACCGGGCTGAGCCAGATCGCGCCCCAGAAGTTGCCGTCCATGCCCTGCCCGCGCAGGTATTTCAGAAATCCCCACACGCCGAGCACGATATTGAAGAGAATGACCGAGGTGGCAATACTGGCATGGATTTGCGGAATGCTCATAGGTATGATTGGTGCAGCGCAAGTTCACACGTGACACTCCCGGAGTCTCGAAGACTCCGGGAGTGTTGAGTGTTGTATCACAGTTCTACAACGCCGGTCAGATCATACTCCAGCGCGCCGGTGATCTTCACCGGCGTCATGCGGCCGGCGGGGATTTCGCCCTCGATCAACACCAGCCCATCGACTTCCGGCGCGTCGCGGTAGGTTCGCCCAAATGACAGATTGTTGTCGTGCCCCTCGATCAGCGCCGTCAGCGTGCGGCCCACAAACTGCTGATTGCGGGCCAGCGAGATTTGTTGTTGCCGGCGCATCAGCGCGTCGCGGCGGGCCTGCTTCGTTTCCTCGTCCACGTGACCCGGCAACAGCGCCGAGGGCGTGCCCGGCTCGAACGAATACGTGAACACCCCCACCCGATCGAACTGCATGTCATCCACGAACTGCATCAGCGCCTCGAACTCGGCATCGGTCTCGCCGGGAAAGCCGACAATGAACGTGGTGCGCACACACAGATCGGGCATGGCGGCGCGCATTTTGGCGATGGTGCGATGCACCCACTCGACATTGGCCGGCCGGCGCATGCGCCGCAGCGTGCCGGGATGCGCGTGTTGCAGCGGAATATCCAGGTAGTGACAGATTTGCGGCAGGGTCGCCATCGTCTCGATCAGCCGATCGGTGACCGCGCCGGGGTAGGCATACATCAGACGCACCCAGTCGAGTTGCGGGACGGTCGCGCAGAGGTCGCGCAACAGCGTCGCCAGGCCATCTTTCAGCCCGATGTCGTTGCCGTAGTCGGTCAGATCCTGCGCGATGAGAATGAGTTCACGCACGCCGCGCGCGGCCAGCGTGCGCGCCTCGTCCAGAATGGCCTGTGGCGGGCGGCTCTTCATCGTGCCTTTGATGTTGGGGATGGAGCAGAAAGCGCAGGGCCGGCGGCAGCCATCGGCAATCTTCAGGTAGGCGCTGACGCCCTGCACCGCCGTGCGCGAGACGGCACGCTCACCGGTCGGATCGTCGCCGACTGTGAGCGCATCGGTCGGCAGGTGATACAACGGCGCCGGTGTGGGCCGGCCACGCAGGCGCTCGATAAACTCAACGATGTCCATCCAGCGGCGCGTGCCGATCACGCCATCCAGGCCGGGCACTTCCTGCGCCAGCTTCGGCCCCCACAACTGCGACAGGCAGCCCGCCGCGATCAACTGCTGGCGCTTGCGCTTGCCCTGCGCCAGCTCGCGCAAAGCGCGCATAGACTCCTCGCGCGCCGGCCCGATGAACCCGCACGTGTTCACAATCAACACATCGGCGCGATCAGGGGATTGGACACCGCGATAGCCGGATGCGTCCAGCATTTGAGCGATGCTGTCTGAATCAACCGTATTTTTGGAACATCCCAGAGACAAAAGGTAGTAAGACTTCTTCGTCATTGAGCCATTGGGGGATCGAGTGATTGAGTCACTGAGTCACTGAGTCATTGGGCCGGTCACGCAATCACTGGATAGCTCAATGACTCAGTCACGCCATCACTCAATTGATTTCTCGTCCACTGGCATCCCAGGTGCGACTGACAACCTGATTGCGTTGGCCGGCTGCGCCCAGCCGCGTGCCGTTGATAATGACCTCGAACGCGCCGGCATTGCCGGTCTCGAATCCTATCGTGCGGTTGGCGCGCCAGCGGATGTTCGGCCCGATAGCCGGGATGCCTTCATACACCACGTTCTCATCCACGATGACGCGCACCCAGGCGCGTTCACGCGCGTCGAGCACCATCTCGACCCCGCCACCGGGCAGCGGTTGAACCACAGGCGCAGTTTGCGCCGGCTCGCCCGCAGGGTTGGGCTGGTCGTCGCCCGGCTGAGCCGGCGCGACACCTTCTGCCGTGGGCTGTGGCAACAGGGTCACCGGAAAAGAGGTCGGCGCGCTGGCAGCGGATTGACTTGTCGGGCCGGGGCGCAACGCCGGAAGAACCACCAGACTCACGATGAGGAGGATGGCAATCGCGCCGGCGGCGATTGCCGCGATTTTCAAGATCTGGCTGACAGGCAGCGCCCCTTCGCCAGGGTGATAACCGGGCAGCCTGGGCGCGCTGGCCGCCTCCAGTTCCACAGTGCGGCGTGTCTTGAGCGGGCGCAGACTGAATGAAGACTGGAACGTGCTGCGCTGATTCTGGCGCGCCACGATTTCGCCCCGGCTGAGGGTGAGCGCACCCGGCCTGGCAATGCTATCAGGCCGGTCCATGTCGTCATCCTGCTCGGCCATCAGGTCAAGCTCGGTCTGGCTATCGGGCGGCAATTCGCCCTTCCAGCGCACCTGAGGCAATTTGACCGTCTGGGTATACCGTGAAACGATGGGCTGGCGCTCTGGCGGCGGCGGCACGACCTCGTTGAGTTGGGTAATCGGCACGCCCACCTCTGCCTCGAAATCTCCCAACGCCTGCTCGACATCGAGGCCGAGATAGCGGGCATAGATTTTGATGAAACCTCGCGCCGGCGGGCCATCGGGCAGGCGCGCAAAGTCGCCGGCATCGATCGCCTCCAGAAACCGACGGCGGATTTTGGTAGCGCGCTCGGCCTCATCCATCGTGATGCCGCGTGCTTCCCGCGCGCTACGCAATCGGCGTGCCAGATCGGACATGGTTGGAATGATTCTAGCACGGCGGCCTGTCAACTTGAAAAACCCCGAAAGCAATCGATGCTTTCGAGGGACTTACAGCCATCGCGCGGATTTCCCGGTGCGTGCCAGGTCAGTCAACCTCAAGCGACCACTACCGTGGTGGCTGCTGCCCCGCGCGGCGTGTAAAAGGTGGCCGCGTCATAGGGCGCTACCGGCGCAGTCCAGCGCCAGAACCAGCGCGCAATCGGCGAGGGCACGTTCAGGCAGCCGTGGCTGCGCGGCCGGCCATAGTCGTTATGCCAGTAGGTGCCGTGTATGGCGACACCGCTCCAGGTGATGAAGGTCGGGAATGCGACGCCGGGCAAGTCATAGGCGTCGCTGCCGCTGCCGCCGATCATGCGCGCAGTAGGGTACTTGAACAGCACTTTATGCGTGCCCTTCGGGGTGAAGAAAGAGCCATAGCCGCTGGCCACGCGGCTAGTCAGCACCGGCTCGCCGTGCTCCAGAGCTGTGATGGTCTGCTTCTTCAGATCGACCTGAATTTGCTTGTCTTCCACTTCGGGCGAGAGGGGCGTCAACTCTGAAGGATCGAAACGGCGAATGTGCGCCGCCGGCACCCACGGGCCGGGGCTGTACGTCACGCCTTCCTGAAGCCGGTACCACCATTGCTCGTCCGAACCGAGGGCAGCGTCGATGACCCGGAACACGCCGGTGTAGTACAGCCGCGTCGAGCGGCCGGCCTTTGGGTCAGGCTGAAAACGCGAGTCAGTCAGGGGCACGGTCAGCTCGCCCCAGAATCGCTCTTTGGCGCGCTCCGGCTCCGGCGTGTTGTAGATCTCCTCCACCGGCTGAATCCACGATGAGTAGGCATAGCCCTCATCCAGCTTGAACCAGAAGATGTTATGCGACATGACGGCTTCGCCCACCACTTGCTCACGCAAGGCAAAGACTTCGTCGCGGCGGGCCGTTCGGATCAACTTAGATTTCCGGCTCGGAGATTCATGAATTTCCACGCCCCAGGTCGCGACGCGACCGAGCGCGGCCGGCGGCGGCAATGGCGGTGGCGGGTCTTCAGCAAACTCGACTCTGGTCGTGTGGCCGGATGCGCGCGCCACACCGAGGCCAGCCAGCGGAGCAAACAGGGCAGCGCCGGCAACTCCTCCGGCGGCCTTTAATATCGCGCGGCGATTGTGGCCGCGCAGTTTGTCTTTCTTTTCCGTCATCGATTGGTCCATCTGTTCTCGTCACGCACTATCACGGTTCTACAGCAATAACGGCCGATGGTAACCCGCGCTCGCGCGCTCGTCAACCAGAGCAACGCACAGCCAGCTGCGCGCCATCGAGAGTATTCAGGCAACGATGACTGTCGTGCCCTGCGTGCCGGCCGGCGTGAAGTAGCTGGCATTGGCGTAAGGCGCCGCCGGTGCCGTCCACCGCCAAACCCAACGCGCAACTGGTGCCGGCACGTTGAGACAGCCATGACTGCGCGGCCGACCAAAATCGTTGTGCCAGTATGCGGCGTGAATCGCCACGCCATTCCACGTCAGGAATGTCGGAAACCCCACGCCCGGCAGATCGTAGAAGTCGGCGCCCTCGCCGCCGGTCATGCGCGCGGTGGGATATTTGAACAGCACCGTGTGCCGGCCTACCGGCGTGCCGAAATTCCCATAGCCGCTGGACACCCGGCACGTCATGACGGACACTCCGTTCTCGTATGCCGTCATCGTCTGGCCGGCCAGATTGACTTCGATCCGCTTGTCTCTGACCTCTGGCGAGAGGGGGGTCAGCTCTGACGGATCGATGAGCCGGATGTCTACAGCCGGTGCCCACGGGCCGGGGCCATACGTCACACCTTCCTGCAAGCGATACCACCATTGCCCGCCGGCATCCTGCGCTGCGCCGATCACACGAAAGACGCCGGTGTAGTACAGACGCAGGTAGAATTTGGCGTTTGAGTCCGGCGCCAGACGCGAATCGATGTATGGCGCAGTCACCTCGCCCCAGAACCAGTTTGCCGCCCGATTTGGCTCTGGCTCGTTGCGTGTCGCGTCGATCGGCTGCACAAAAGAGGAGTAGACGTAGCCGATGTCTGTGCGATACCAGATCGGATTGTGCGCCATCACAGCCTGGCCGACCACCTGCTCGACCAGCGGCATCAGGCCGTCGCGCAACAGCGTGTGAACCAGGGCCGAGTCTGTCGTGGGCGAGCGGCGCACGTTCAGAAAATCGGTCGTCACGCGCCCCAATGGTGCGGGCGGCGGCTCGGCGCCAAACTGCTGCATCGGCGCGGCAGCCCCGGCCGTCCCGACACGAATCAACGGGCCGCACGCCGCCAGAGCAAATCCGCCGGCCCACTTCAGCACCGTTCGTCGCTTGAGTGCTCTGCTCATAGACAATCCATCCGCCCGCAATAGTACCAGCTTAACAACAGATGTCGGACGGCTCCGAGTGGCTTGACAGGCGACGAAAACTGTGCGGCGGGGCAATGCAGACGGGGCAAGCCAGGCGGCTTGCCCTACAACCTGCGACGCGCCGGCGGCTTGCCCTGCATCAACGACCTATAATGACAGGCGATGTGGGACGTGTATCTTGAACCATCGAGCCTGGATGAAGCGCTGGTGCTGCTGGCGCGCCATGCAGCAGCTGAGAGCAGAGCGCGCATTATCGCCGGCGGCACTGATCTGATCATCGAACTCGAGCGCGGGGCGCGCAGGGCCGGGACGCTGATCGACATCTCCCGGCTGCCGGGCCAGGATCGCATCTGGCTGGACGAGCAGGGCTGGATTCATCTGGGGCCATTGGTCACACACAATCAGGTTGTGGCGTCGCCATTGTGCGTGGCGCGCGCGTTTCCGCTGGCGCAGGCCTGCCGCGAGGTGGGCGCGCCGCAGATTCGCAATCGCGGCACAGTGGCCGGCAATCTGATCACCGCCTCGCCGGCCAACGACACCATCACCCCGCTGATCGCGCTGAACGCGCAGGTCACGCTGCGCTCTGCGCGCGGCGTTCGCACAGTGGCGCTGCGCGACTTTTATCGTGGCGTGCGCCGCACCGATATGGCTGCGGATGAGATGATGACCGACATCGCGTTCCCGGCGCTCGATCCGGCGCGCCAGCGCGGCATGTTCCTCAAGCTGGGGCTGCGTCAGGCGCAGGCAATCTCGCTCGTGAACTGCGCGGCGGTGTGCGCGTTCGACGATGCCGGCCGCGTCGTCGAAGCCGCCATCGCGCTGGGCGCGGTAGCCCCGACCATCGTGCGCGCGCAGGAGGCCGAGGCTGCGCTGATTGGTCAGCCATTGACCGAAGACGTGATCGCCAGGGCGGCAGCGCTGGCGCAACAGGCCGCCGCGCCGATTGACGATGTGCGCGCCAGCGCCGGCTATCGCCGCCGCATGGTCAGCGCGCTGACGCGGCGCGCCCTGACTCAGCTTGCCAGTGGCACAGAGCGCGAGGGATGGAACGACGCGCCGGCGTTGCTGTGGGCCGGCAAGGCCAGCCGCGCCGAGACGCCATTCCAGCTGGGCAATCCAATCCGGCTAACGGTGAATGGGCAGGACTACTGCATCGAGGGCGCGCAGGGCAAGACGCTGCTGCGATTGCTGCGCGAAGACTGCGGGTTGACAGGGACCAAGGAAGGTTGCGCCGAAGGCGAATGCGGCGCGTGCACGGTCATCATGGACGGGCAAGCGGTGATGTCATGCCTTGTGCCGGCGCCGCGCGCGCATGGCGCGCGCATCGTGACGGTCGAGGGCATCAGCCAACTGAGCGCCGGGGCGCTGAATGAGCAACTGCATCCACTCCAGCAGGCATTCATCGACGAGGGGGCCGTTCAATGCGGCTACTGCACGCCGGGGTTCATCGTTGCCGGCGCGGCGCTGCTGGCCGAGCATCCGCGCCCCGACCCGGCCCAGGTCAGGGAAGGCATCAGCGGCAATCTGTGCCGCTGCACGGGCTACTACAAAATACTCAGCGCGTTCGACCGCGCGATTGAGTTGACATCTGAACAAGACAACACGCATGAGAGAACGCAGGCAGACCCGGTTCACGCCGGCGCGGATAACAGATGACATCGAACGCATGAAGCGCAGGTGTGGCCTATGACAAGCAACAAACACGACGCGCCGCATGAGCATGAGCGCGACAATCTCCCCTCAGACATCGAGACGCAGGCCGATGTGGGCGCGCCTGACACGCCCGCACCCGACACGCATCGGTCGGGCTATGTGGCGGTGGTCGGCAAACCGAACGTGGGCAAATCGACGCTGGTGAACGCGCTGATCGGGCGCAAGGTGGCGATCACATCGCCCAAACCGCAAACGACCCGCCGGCGCATCCTGGGCATCCTCACCCGCCCCGACGCGCAGGCGCTGTTCGTCGATACGCCCGGCATCCACGTTCCCAAACAGGCGCTGAACCAGTACATGATGCGCGAAGTGGAGCTTGCGCTGAGCGACTGCGACGCGATCCTGTTTGTGGTGGATATCAGCCGGCCGCCGGATGAAGACGACCGGCGCGTGATGGAACGCATCAGGCCGATTGCCGCGCCGAAGTTCATGGCGCTGAACAAAGCCGACCTGATGGATGCTGCCGACGGGCCGGACAATGTGCGACAGTTTTTTGAACTGTTCGGCGACGAGAACAACGCTGTGTTCACTTCGGGCGTGAAAATCAAGCAGGAAAATCTGGACGAACTGCTGGATAAGATTATTGCCGCGCTGCCGCCCGGGCCGCAGTATTTTCCGCCCGATCAATACACCGATCAGCCTGAACGAATGCTGGCGGCCGAGCTGATCCGCGAACAGGCGTTGCGCTTTCTCGATCAGGAAGTGCCGCACGCCGTGGCAGTGACGATCAACGAATACACGATCAGGCCGAACGGCACGCTCTATCTGGGAGCGACCATCTATGTCGAGCGCGAGTCGCACAAGGGCATCCTGATCGGCAAGAGCGGCCAGATGCTGAAGCGGATTGGCAGCGAGTCGCGGCGGGAGATCGAACGCGAGCTGGGGCGGAAAGTGTATCTGGAATTGTGGGTGAAGGTGCGCGAACACTGGCGGCGCGACGAACGCTATGTCGAGCGGCTGGTGTCGGCGCTGGAATGACGCAAAGCCAACATGACGAACAGAACGCATATCCAGTATCTGGTGTTATCGACGGTTGCGGTGGCGCTGGGCGCGACGCTGCTGGCCGGCTGGGGCAACGTGCTGGCAGCCGGCATGGTCGGCATTCTGGGCGGGCGACGGGTCGCTAAGCCGCTCACCGATCCGCGCATGGGCAAGGTGGCCGGCGCGGCGATCGGGTTGTGGATTGGCGGGGGCGCCATCGCCGGCCAGGTGATCGCGTCGATCATTGCCGGCGCTACCACCAACGCCGCCATTGCGCCAGGCATGGTGTTTCTGCTGGGGCTAATCGGCTTCGTGGTGGCGTGGTTCTCCGCCACGATCGCCGGGCGCGAGAACGTGCGCGCGCCGGAAGAGGAAGCCTGATTCGGTTTTGGATTTTAGATTTGGGATTTTGGATTGAGGATTGTGCAATCGTCAATGGCCATGGCTGTGAAGCGCGCGGAGGTGGGCGCATGGGGCGAAGCGATCGCGGCGCGCTATCTGGCCGAACACGGGTACTCGGTGCGCGATCGCAACTGGCGGGCCGGCCACGGCGAACTGGACATCGTGGTTGAGCGGGCCGGTGTCGTGGTGTTTGTCGAGGTTCGCACAAGGCGCAGTGACCTGTTCGGCAGCGCAGAAGAATCACTTACCCCACGCAAGCGCGCCAAGTTGATCGAGACGGCGCAGATCTACCTCGACGCTCACAACCTGTCTGAGGCCCAATGGCAGATCGACGTGATTGCCATCGACCTCGACGACAGAAACGCCGTCAGGCGGTTGGATCACTATGAGTGCGCGGTTGAGGGTTGTCAAAGCTGTTAAGGTTGAAGGTTGAAGGTGGAGGGTTGAGGGTTGAGGGTTGAAGGTTGAGGGTTGAGGGTGGAAAGATGAGCGTGTTGAGTCACGATGTGCAACTGAAATATGACCGCCTGCGCGCCATTCTGGCCGAGATGGGCAACGTGATCGTCGGGATGTCGGGCGGCGTCGACAGTGTGCTGCTCGCCAAAGTGGCCGCTGACGTGCTGGGAAACAAAGCCCTGGCAGTGACCGCAGACTCGCCCTCTCTGCCGCGGCGGGAATTGCGCGAAACCATCGAGCTGGCCCGGTTTGCTGGCATCCCCCATCGGATCATCCAAACCCGCGAAGTCAATGACCCGCGCTATGCCGCCAATCCGACCAATCGGTGTTACTTTTGCAAGACCGAGTTGTTCACACAACTTGAGCGGCTGGCCGATGAACTTGGTTTTCATTGGATTGCGTATGGCGAGAATGCCGATGACGCCGGAGATCACCGTCCCGGCGCGTCGGCCGCCCGCGAGCACAGGGCGCGCGCGCCGCTGAAAGAGGCGCAACTCGAGAAGGCCGACATTCGCGCGCTGGCCAGGCATCTGGGGCTGCCGGTGTGGGACAAGCCGGCCTTTGCCTGCCTGGGATCGCGCTTCCCCTACGGCACGCAGATCACGCCGGAGAAACTGGCGCAGGTCGAAGCGGCAGAAGAGGTGTTGTGGGCGATGGGATTCCGGCAGTTCCGCGTACGGCATCACGGCGAGGTCGCGCGCATCGAGGTCGAGCCGGCGGACATGCCGCGCCTGCTGGAGCGCGCCGGCGACATCGTGACGCGCATCAAGCGCGACGCCCGGTTCGCCTACGTGGCCATGGATCTGCTGGGGTATCGGCGCGGCAGCATGAACGAGCCGGTGGCGGACCAGATTCGAGGGGAGTCGATGCCGGCGGACGTGATCCCGCTGAGCAGCCTGTAGCAGCGCTTCAGGCAACTGCGGCCGCCAGACGGGCGACCTCGCGGGCCACATTGAAGGCGGCATCTGGCTGGGCCAGCCGCAAGGCAGCCTCGCGCATACGGGCCAGTTGCGCCGGATTATCCAGCCAGGCGCGCAGTTGATCGACCACCGCGCGCGGCGTCGGGCAGAAGACGCCTGCCCCACCCTGTGTGAGGTAATCCACGTTGCCGTCTTCCTGGCCGGGGATGGCGTCGTACATCAGGATCGGCAGGCCGGCCAGCAATCCTTCGCACAACGTGAGCGTGCCCGACTTCGAAATCAGGATGTCCGACGCGCCCATCAGCTCGGGGATGGTGTCCACAAACCCCAGCACGCGCAGGGGCATGCGGGCCGGCGTCGTCTCAAGCTCGGCGCGTAGCGATCCATTCCGGCCGCACACAACGATCAATTGCAACTTCAGGGCGCTGCGAATGATGGCGCGGGCTGTCGGCGCAACAGCGCCCATGCCGTCGCCGCCGCCCGTCATCAACGCCACTGGCAGATCATCGCTCAAGCCCAGGCTGACGCGCATCGCTGCGCCGTCCGCCATGCGCTCGCGCAGATTGGGCCACACCGGCTGGCCGGTGAGGATCACTTTGTCTGGCGGCAGCCCATGCTGCAGGGCCTGCCGGCGCGCCTGCTCTGTCGGCACAAGACAGGCGTCGAGGCCGGCGGCGAAATGCGCGGCATGGCCCGACGCAAGATCGGTGACCACATGCGCGACCCGGGCCGGCTGTCGCAGGCGCCGGATCACTGGCGGCAACAACTGGCTGAACAGGGGATGACACGACACATACACATCGGCAGGATGATGTTGCACCATCCGGCTTGCGCGCGGCCAGCCGGTCCACACCAGCCACCCACGCAACAGCTTCAGCATGGCCGGGCGATTCAGAGCATGAAAGAGCCAGGCATGCATGAATCGGGCGCGGTTCACGACTGCCGGATAGCTCTTTTCGCCCTGATCAAAGGGGAATGGCAAATACGGCGTTCCATTGACCACCGCCGTCTCAAAGTGATTGGGGTACATCAACGAAATCGCCTGTTCGATCGCCTGCGCTGTGCTCCGATGTCCGCCACCCGTGTCTTCGTAAAGGATCGCAATGCGTTTCGCCATGCGCCGGGCAGTATATGACGGGACAGGGGAGTGAGGGAACGGGGGTCAAGGGGCGTGGGATATGATTGGGTGGCTTCGGAGAGGCCGGGAGAATGCGAACCCGAACTTGAACATCTGGACTGACTGGAGGATATGGAAGACATCATGAGGAACAAGATCACGATCATTGGCGCCGGATTCGTCGGCGCGACGACGGCGCACTGGCTGGCCGAACGCGAACTGGGGGACATCGTGCTGCTCGACATCCCCGCCACCGAAACGATGCCCAAAGGCAAGGCGTTGGATATGATGCAGGCCGGCCCGGTGCTGGGCTACGACACCCATATCACCGGCACCACCGACTACGCCGACACAGCCGGCTCGGACATCGTGGTCATCACGGCCGGCCTGCCGCGCAAGCCGGGCATGACCCGCGAAGACCTCGTGGGCAAGAACCAGGCCATCATCACGGATGTGGTCAACAACGTCACGCGCACATCGCCAAACAGCATTCTGATCGTCGTCACCAACCCGCTGGACACAATGGCCTATCTGGCCTACAAGCTGTCCGGCTTTCCCAAACATCGCGTGATCGGCCAGGCCGGCGTGCTCGACTCGGCGCGCATGAGGACGTTCATCGCCCAGGAGCTGAACGTGAGTGTGCAAAACACCCATGCCTTTGTGCTGGGCGGCCACGGCGACGAGATGGTGCCACTGGTGCGCTACTCCACGGTAGCCGGTATTCCCATCACCGAGTTGATGCCGCAGGAGCGCGTCGAAGCCATCGTGCAACGCACACGCCAGGGTGGCGGCGAGATCGTCAACCTGCTCAAGACCGGCAGCGCCTATTACGCCCCCGGCGCGGCGGTGGCCGAGATGGTCGAGGCGATTCTGCTGGATCGCAAGCTGATTCTGCCGTGCGCCGCGTATCTCGATGGCGAATACGGCCTCAAGGATATGTACTTTGGCGTGCCGGCCAAGCTGGGCCGCAACGGCATCGAGGAGATCATTCAAATCAACCTGCTGCCGGAAGAGCAGAACATGCTGAACAAGAGCGCCGCGCTCGTGCGCAGCACGATGAGCGCGCTGAAACTCTGAACGCCGAACGCCGGTTGCGCCCATGCGCCTGTTGAAGAGCTGCCTGCTCGATGAGCCGTTGCCCAGGCTGTCGGCCATCGCCGACGCCTGGGACATCTCCCCCGAAGTGGCGTCGACGCGCGAGATGGCAGAGGCGATGGCCGAGCACATGCTGACGCGCGACGCGGTGGGCAGGGCTGTCAACGCGCTGCAACCGGAGGCGCAGGCAGCCCTGGGCGCGCTGGTCGCTGCCAGTGGCCGGATGCCGGCTGCGGCATTCGAGCGGCGCTTCGGCGCGGTGCGCCCGATGGGGCCGGGCAAGCTCGAGCGCGAGCGCCCGTGGCTCGCGCCGGCCAATCCCACCGAAACGCTGTGGTATCGCGGCTTCATCTTTCGTGGCTTCGACCGCAGCCTGAGCAACCCGGTCGATGTGTTCTACTTGCCCACCGACCTGCTGCCTGCCATCGCGGAGATCAGAGACTGGCGCGCAGAGGGGGGGGAAACGCGGACGGGCCGGGCATCTTCTGCCGGCGCCCCATCCGCCATCCCGCCGCTGGGCCTGGGTGACTACACGCTCGACGACATCACCACGCTGCTGAGCCACATCCAGAACGCGCCGGTGCGGCTGCAACCCAACGGACGCTGGCACACGCGCAGCACGCAGGCCGTTGAGCCGATGCTGCACCATGCCGGCCTCGACGACACGCAACGCAGAAAGCGATTCGCTTTGATCGAGCGCCTCATTGCGCACATGGGCTGGCTGCGCGCGACGCACCCCACCCTGCGACTGGCGCCACAGCCGGTGATGGACTGGTTGCAGCAGCCGCCGGCCGCTCAACTACGCGCGCTGTGGGAAGCCTGGCGCGATGACGCCGAATGGAACGACCTGCGTCAGGTGGAGCGCCTGTCGTTCGAGATGGAACATGGGTGGAGCAACCATCCGCTGGCCGAGCGGGCTGCGGTGTGCCGTCTGCTTGCGGAATGGGCACAGCACCGGGCCGGCCAACCCTTCGCCATCGCCGAGTTCATCAGCGATGTGCGGACAACACATCCCGACTTCGCGCGCATCGATGGACGCTACGACACCTGGCATATCCGCGACGCCATCACTGGCAATTTCCTGCACGGGTTCGAGCACTGGGATGATGTGGAGGGCGCGCTGATCGCCAGTCTGCTGGAAGGGCCGCTGCAATGGCTGGGCGCGATTCAGATTGACAACGGCGCGACGCATTTGACCGAGTTTGGCCGGCATGTGCTGCTCGACGAGCCGGCGCCACAGATCGCAGCCAGCGAGACGGGCGGCTTGCGCGTCGGGCCGGATGGCGATGTATGGGTATCAGGCGCGTCTCGCTGGCAGCGTTTTCAACTGGCGCGCATCGCAGACTGGGCCGGCTTCGAGAACGGCGGATATGTCTTCCGGCTCTCGCCCGCGTCGCTTGCGCGCGGCCGCGAACAGGGCATCTCCGCGCCGCGCGTGATCGAGTTTCTACAACGACATAGCGACGCGCCGGCGCCGCCCAACGTGCTGCGCGCCATTCGTCAGTGGGGCGAGCGCGGCGTCGAAGCGCAACTCGAAGGTGTCACCCTGCTGCGCACCAAAGACGCCGTAACGCTGGATGCGCTGCTGGCGCTGCCTGTGGTGAGAAACGCGACGGTGGAACGACTGTCGCCAACGTGCGCCATCGTGCGGTCGAGTGAGGCGAACGCTGTGGCTGCCGAGATCGCGCGCAGCGGTCTGCTGGTGGAGCGCGCCTGACTGCTATCCGACTGTGGGCGCATACACCCGAATTGCCGACGGCCCGTTCACCGGACACTTGTACTCGCAAATACCGCAGCCGATGCAACGCTCGCGGTTGACATGCGGGAGCTGAAGCTCGATCACTGCGCCATCCGGCTGGCGCGCGCTGACCGTCTCAAGCCAGATTGCCTTCTGGGGCAAGGGGCACATCTCCTCGCACACAATGCATGGCGTGTGATCGCTCCACGCCAGGCAGCGATTGTTGTCGATGTACGCATGGCCGATCACCGCCAATCGCTTGTCAGCGAGGGACAGCGGCGGGATGGCCTGCACAGGGCACACTTGCCCGCAGGCATTGCAGGAGTAGTCGCAGTAACCCAGGCGCGGCACCAGCACCGGCGACCACATGCCTGCCAGGCCAGCCTCGGCCAGCGCGGGCTGCAATCCGCCCGTCGGGCAAATACGCATACACGCGCCGCAACGGATGCACTTGTCGAGGATGTGGTTGTCGCGGGCGCCAGGCGGCTGAAGCAGATGCGGATGATCGCGTCGGGCGCTCAGATCGGCATTCAACACGCCCACGCCCACAGCAGCAAGACCGGCAGACGCCAATACCTGCCGGCGATTAGGGTCATAGTCGCGCCATGTCGCCATAGACAGGGCCGGCGCAAAGCGCGCTCCATTGCGCGGGCAGGCCTTCACGCATTCCAGGCACACGGTGCATTCGCCGGGGTCGCTGACGCCACCTTTGTGCATCTGGATCGTGCCGGTCGGGCATACCCTCGCGCAGGCATCACAGCCCGTGCAACGGTCGCTGGCAACCTGCCGGCGAATCAGCCCGACTTTGCTCAGCAATCCCAGCAGGCCGCCCAACGGACACAGGTAACGGCACCAGAAGCGCTGCGCGATCGCGTTGAGGAGCACGATGCCGGCAAAAATGCCCAGGAACAGCCACGCTGCTCGGTAGAACGTTGGCTCAAGGGGCAACACGGCCGGCCGCAGCGCCGCGTCCACAGCGTCGAGGCCGCCGCGCAGAGCGGGGACCGCATAGAGCCAGCTCAGCAGCGCCGTCACGCCTTGATCCAGCGCCGGCCAGACGCTGATCGCCAGCGTGCGATACACAATCGTCAATGGATCAAGGATCAGCAGCGAGAGATTGCCCAGAACCGCCGCGACCAGAATGACCGCCAGTACGATGTATTTGACCGCCCGCCATCCATTCGATGGTTCGCGTCGCTGCCGGTCAACTACACGCCGGCGCCATGCAAACACATCGAGCAGCGTGCCGAGCGGGCACAACCACCCGCACCAGGCCCGGCCAAACACCAGGGTGAGCGCGATCGTCGCCAACGTCAGCGCCGAGCCGGCCAACAACGCTTTGCCAGACAGCGCATGCGCAATCATCGCCAATGGATCAAGCCGGATTGGCGCGTTGACCACGTCTGCCGGCCATCCCTCACGGCGCGACACCACAAACAACACGGCGAACGCGATCAACGCGGAGAGTTGCGTCAGCTTGCGCAACCGGATCCAGCGTCGCGGGGTCATGCCTTGTCTGAGCCTGCGAAGCGTCACCTGAGCATCCTTCGTATCTCGGCGGCTACGTCACCCGCCGGCAGCGATCTCCTCGATCTTCAGGTTAGCGAGGTCGCTGCGACCGAGGCCCATCTCCACGCCGGCCCGAACGTAGGCCAGATCGTCCGGCGCGAGGCCGAATAGTGTGGCGGCGTAGCTGTCGGCGGCGACGATATCGCGGCTGGCAATGATGGTGTCCAGCTTCTTCACGTCATCCAGGTTCCCGCCGGTGGGGCCATGCGCCGTGAGAATGCGCACTGCGTCGATGACAGTGAGCGCCGGCCGCACCCGGCTCGTCAGATCAGCCAGTCGCTGGCCCATGTTGCGGTGCATGGATTGCCGGTGCTCGACCACGCCAAGCAGATTTTTCATGCCGAGCGTGAGGCGCGCCAGACTGTGATGCTTGGCAATGGGCACATTGATGACCAGATCGGCAGCCAGCACATCCTCATAGATGCTCCACTGCCGGATGTCCTTGCCGTCGGGGATTTCAGTCTCGACGAATTTCATGGAGCGCATGGGCTCCATCACGCCGCCGGCTGCCACCACCTGCTCGCGGATGCCGCTGATCGTGTAGGCCTGCTCGGCTGTGCCGCCGAATGGATAGTCCATGACACGAACCCTGTCCGCGCCGGCCTCACGGCACAGCTTGACCAGCGCCCCAATCACCCAGGGATTGGTTGTGGCCGCGTACTCGTAGGTGTGATAACCCACACAGATATTGGGCTTGATGACAACATTGGCGCCGGGCTTGACAAACTGCTCCATACCGCCCAAAGCGACAATGGCGCGCCGCACCAGCGTCTCCGGATCCGGGCCGCGCGCGACTGCCAGATAGGGTTGAGAAGTAGTCAAGGCAGGTGATGGAGAGGACAATGGCGCTGTCGGCGCTGGCTCGGTATCAGGCTTGCTCACCTCAGCCGGCCGCGCCGCTGGCTCGGATGAATCGCCACACGCAGACAACATCCAGGCGCTGGTCGTCGCTCCGCCAAGCAACGCAAGCCGGCGCAGAAACGATCGACGACTTGAACTCATCATTCCGCCACCTCCGCTCGTCCCATACAATACAGGCTCCCGGCTCGTCTGGCAACTGCCATTCCTCATGGCCAGGCAGCGACGGATAGCATCTATGTCTGGCAGGGCACACGCCATCACCGCATGGCGCATCCATTGCATCAGAGCGCAGTCAGTTGATCGAAGACGGGCTTCAGCGCGGTATAGGTTTGTTGGAAAAGGGGATACAGCGCGGCGTAGCGCAGAGAATGCTCGGGCACGGGGCTTTCTGCCTCGACAACGGGAATGAGGCGGCCGGCCACGCTGAAATCGGCGAAGAGGCCGACGCCGATCCCGCCAGCGATGGCCGCGCCGAGCGCCGTCGCCGTCGCATCGAGGTGCGGGCGCAGCAATGGCATTCCGTACATATCGGCCAGGATCTGCCGCCAGACTGCGCTGCGCGCCCCGCCGCCGATCACACACATGCGATTGATGCGCGCACCCTGTGAACGCAGCACGTCCAATATCCAGCGCATGTTGAACGCCACGCCTTCGAGCACCGCCCGCGCCATCTCGGCCCGGCCATGCGCCATCGACAAGCCGACGAACGCGGCGCGCGCCTGCGGATTCCAGTGCGGGCTGCGCTCGCCCAACAAGTATGGCAAACACAGGACGCCCCCCGCGCCCGGTGGGGTCGACGCCGCAAGGGCGTCCAGTTCGTGGTAGCTCGGGCCGGCGTCGGGCCGGCAGTTGAACAGGCGGTCCAGCCAATCGAATGCGCCACCGGCCGCCTGCATATTGCCGAGCGAGAAACACAGCTCTGGGTCAAGGTGAGCAAAGGTCACGATACGCTGTTCGGGGTCAAGCAGCGGACGACGGGCGCTCAGGGCGAGCCACGAGGACGAGCCAATGTAGGTGTAGGCGTCGCCCTCCTGGGTCGCGCCCGATCCAACCGTGGCGCATGCGCCATCTCCGCCGCCAATAACGACCGGCGTGCCGGCCATCAGCCCCGTCACACGCGCCGCTTCGAGACTGACGCGGCCCACCACCGTCGTCGAGGGAAGCGCATCCGGGAGCAGACGCGCCGATAGGCCCAGCGCATCAATCAATTCGCGCGACCAGCGCCGGTGTTCGAGATCGAATAATTGCGTGCCCGATGCGTCGGAGTAGTCGGTGGCGATCTGGCCGGTCAAGAGCCAGGCCGCGTAATCCTTGGGCTGCAACACCCAGCGGGCGCGGTGATACGTTTCCGGCTGGTGATCCTTGATCCACAGCACTTTGGCGGCGGTGTAAGCCGCGCTGACGCGATGGCCGGTCAATCGATACACAGCGTCCTCGCCGCCGCCGGCCTGAGCGATGAATGCAGCCTGCTCAGTCGCGCGCTGATCGGCCCAGATGATGGCCGGGCGGAGCGGCTGGCCCGCGTCATCGATGAACAGCGCGCCCTGCATGTGCCCGCTGAAACTGACTGCTGCAATCTGACTCGCGTCGATGGCAGACTGAGCCAGCAGCCGGCGCGTTGTGTTGTTCATCGCCCGCTGCCAGTCGCCGGCATCCTGTTCCGCCCAGTTGGGCTGCGGATAGGCCGTCGCGTAACCTTCGAAAGCACTGGCGACGGGTTTCCCGACGGCGTCGATCAGCGTCGCCTTGTTGCCCGTCGTGCCGAGGTCATGCGCCAGAATCAGATCCGCCATTGCTCTCCTATCGACCGATGCCGGCTGCTCCGCCAAACGCGGCCGACATGTCCTGGTAGATGCCGGCGATATTCGCCTCAGTGCCCTCGTAATAGGTGCCATTCCCCAGGTTAGCCATGTCGCGCATCAGATCGTGGTCGGCGTCACCGCCATACGCGATTGTGAAGACCGTTGTGTTGTGCGCGGTCGCATCCACGATGAGTTGCCGGCTGTACGCGCGGGCGCTGCTCGTGTCGAGGCCGTCGGACAGCACCACCATCACATTCGTGCGCTGCGACGAGGTTGTGTCGGCGATGATCTGCGTGCCGAGCGCGATGGCGTCGTAGAGCGCCGTGTTGCCGCTGGCCGGCATGTCGTTGATGGCGTCGATGGCATCCTGCCGCGCGTCGCCGATGCGGGCATACTCGATCAACAGCGCCGGCCGCGACGAGAACGCAATCAGCGTCAAGCGATCCTGATCGCCCATCTGCTCGACGAACTGGACGGCCGCGCGGCGAACGTTTTCGATCTTATCGCCGCGCATACTGCCCGAACGATCGACCAGCATCACCAGATTGACCGGCTTGCGCGCCGACTGCCACAACTCCTGCGCGGCGTAGATCGCGTCGACCGAGGGCGTGCCGAAAACCGTCTGCGGCTGGTTGAGATCGACGCCGTAAGCGGGATCGAGCGGCGCCGCCGGCGTTACAGCCGTGTTGACCGGGCGCAAGCCGTGGCTGGCTGCCAGCGCCTGGGCGTCTTCACCGAGCAGATAATCGCGGAAGAGCTTGGCAGCTTCCTGAAACTCCGCGTCTGCCGCGCCATCAATGCAGGCCGGGTGCGTTGCAACGAACGTGCCTTCAAATGGATACACCGGCACGATGGAAGGGTCGCCGTCGGCGAACTGGAGGGCGATATTCTCGTACACGATGGCTGCCCCCAGGTAGCCCGCGCCGCGCTCGCGCATGGTCCTGCCCAGTTGCTCGGTTGTGGGACTGAACCACGACACCGTGCTCTCAAACGACGCCACCGACGCTTGCACGATCGGCTGGCGCAGCATCTCTGCGGAGACGGTGGCTGGGTTGTTGCGCGCCGCGTGCACCACGGCCAGCAGCGTGCTGGCGCCGCTGCCAGACAGGCCGGGATGGGTGTGCCCCAGCCGCAGCGACGCGCCGAACTGCCCGCCGCTGTAATACGCCCACGCGGTTGGATCGGCTGCGAGACTGCTGATATCGAGCCAGCCGATGGTGCGGCCCGGCCAGCCCAGCGCCTCGGCAACCGGCCGCCACATGGCAATCACCAGAGGGCTGATGGCCACGCTCTGGCAGTTGCCCTGAAAACCTGTCTTGCCGTTGCGCGCCAGCACATCGACCCAGATGTCGCTATCGGGGATCCACAGGTGCGGCAGATCGCCCGCAGCCATATCGCTGACCGCCTGCCCGGCTTCGACAAACGACAGCCTGACAAACACCGGCCGGCCTGTCGTCACCTTGACGCCGGCTTCGTTGAAACGGCCGGCCGCCACGCCTAGCCAGGCGCTCAAACTGGTATTGGCCCGCACCTCGACGACGACCGCATTCAGCGGCACACCTTCGCGGTCGCGCAAGTCGCACCCCACGAGCGCAAGGATCAGCAGCGCCCCCGCAAGCAATTTCACTCGCATCGTTCACACCTCGCAACCCCATCAGCGGCCAACCGTGATCAGCGTCATTTCCACGTAGCGATCTTCGGCTTGCAGTTCAGCGTCTTCGGTCTCCCAGTGCGCTTCGGGTGGCAAAGTTGCCTCGACGATGAAGCGGGTGCGGTCGATGTTCTGCGAGACCAGGTAATCCACCACCGATTGCGCGCGCGCCTCGGCAAATTGCAAAATGTCCTCTTTGGTATACGTGCCTTTCGGACCCGGCCAGGCCGCCGAACCTTTCACGCGCAAATACAGGCCGACGCTCTGCTGCAACGTCGGCACCACACAGTCATCCAGGATGCGGCGTGATTCGAGGGTCAGTTCAGTTGACTCGGGCACAAAAGAAAAGCGCCGGCACGGCAACACCGCCAGTGTCTCGGTGTCGCTGGTATCCACGCCGGACAGATCGAGCTTCGCGGAAATGGAAAAGGTGTTGTTGATGGGGTTGCCATTGGCTTGCAACTTCGGCTGGGCGGCGGAGCGGGCGACAAAGCCGGTGTTGATCAGATCTCCCACATTGTCCTTGGGCACGTTTGCGCCGGCTGCCGCCCACACGCGCCGGGCGATGTCGAGCCGGCTGATCAATGGGGCCGGGTCACGCATGACGAAGGCGTTGTCGCCCAGATCGGCCTGCGCGATGCTGGTTAGCCAACCCCGCAGATCGGCGGCGGCTGTGTCCGGGTAAATCAGAGTCCAGTCGTTGTGCCCCCATCGCGCGATATGCGCCGCAGCAGCGTCGAAGTTTTCGACCTGCGCCTTGAGCGTATCGAACCAGGCGTCGTGAAATGCCTGCACCTGATCGGCCCGCGCGGAGATGGACTGACGCGAGGTCACGATCACATCGATGCCGATGCGCAACTGGGCGGAACTGAGCAACGGCACGCCCCCGCTGTTCTTCGCTTCGTAGATATCCGGTTCCCAGCCAGACACGGCGTCGGCCTGACCGTCGTTGAAAGCCTGCACTGCCTCTGCCACGCTGTCGCGCGGCACCAGCGTCACGTCAAAACGGGGATTCAGGCGGGCAATTGACAGCACATAGTAGACGAAATATTCGCCGATGCTGCCGCGCGAGAAGGTGATGCGCTTGCCTTTCAGATCGTTGATGGTATTAATGCCGCGCACCCAGAACTGATCTGCGCCCGCGCTTTCATCGACGATGGCGGTGACAATGCCGGGGCTGCCCAGCGCCACTGCATCCAGCGTGGTGAGCAGACAGTCCCACTGCCCGCTCTCAAGCAGCGCAGCGCGCTGTTCCTCTGCGATGTTGTATTCGGGCATGCTGTCGAGCTGGAAGGGCACGATGCCCAGCCGGAAACCATGCTCGATATCCTTGCCGGACATCTGCATCTGCTGAAGGGTGAAGTAGCTGCCAAATGCGTCTGCGCCGCAGATATAGGTGGGCAGGTCGGCCTTGCCATCCGGCGCAGGGCCATAGATCGCGTCCGGCGAAGTGATCTGGGGCATGGAAGGCGTCTGCGGCGACCGTGTGCCGCCGGCCACCGCCGGCGTGGGCGTTGCCGTGAGCACCGGCCCTATAAACTGATTGAAGACGATCGCCGCGCACAGCACGATGAGCGCCACGCCGACGATCAAGAAGAAAATCACACGGGTTTGATTCATCCGCATCGACTCATTACTCCCGGCAAGGCGATCAATCTTGTCGCCTTGTCGCCTTGTCACCCAGTCACCCGGTCGCCCGACCGCCCTGTCTCGCCAGCCTGGCTGAATACTCGTACACCTCTTCCATGGCGGCGCTGGTGTCCTGCAACGCCCGAACCTGTTCGGTCATATCGGCCTGCAACCGCTGCGCGCGCGAACTCTTGACATCCTTCGAGCCGATCAGCACCACCTGCATATACACCGTGCCGATGGTCGACAGCGTATTCTCGAGTTGCAGCCGGGCCGTCGCCATGGTGTCGCGCAGATTGCGCAGCGTGTCCCATTGCGTCTGTTTGATGCTAATCGTCTTTTCCAGTTCTGCCCGAACCACGGCTTCCCGTTCCCTGACAAGCAGCGCCTTGAATTTCTCCAGATCGCGCGGCACTGCCTCCAGATCGCGGGCGATGATGGCGTCCTGCTCATAGGCGTCGAGCCGCTGCGCGAGCTGGTACACCTGGGCGATCCAGTCCTCCAGCTTGCGGGTCATGTCCATCAGATAGTCGTCCAATACAGGATCGTCCTTGCGCTCGATCTCCTTGATCAGCAACTCGCGGTATTCCAGCGCTTTGGACAGCTTCTGGCGCAGTTCGGGGTTGCGCAGCTTCTTCACGTCGTATTGGTCGTAGAACATCTTGTCCAGCACATAGCGGTGAAACTTGCTGTCGCGGAGGGTGCTGAGGATAATGGCGCCTTCGCCGGCCACACCGAACAGCGCCCACATCCACCACTCGCCGGGGAACCAGGGGAAGTTGAACAGAGACAGCGCAACCATGCCCATCGTCAGCGCGATGACCAGGGCGCTCTCCGGGCGGAAGATGGCATAGGACAGGATCGACTTGCGAACCTGCTCTTTCATCTGCTCGCTCACAGGTTGCTGATTCATGGTGTTACTCGAGCGTGCCGGCGCAGGTCCATCTCTGTGCCATGATAGCGCAAGTCAGCATGGCCGGAACCATGCTGCGCGGTTCGACAGGCTCACCGCGCCGCAGAATCACAATGCGCCCGGCTCGACCGCCGACACGACGTAGCCGAGGTTGCGCATCACATCGGCGGTGGTCTGCCCCGGCATCACCTCGAACTGGTAGCGCCCGTCGTCGCGGCGATCGACGATCAATTCATACGCCTCAGGCAGCGAGCAGTGCTTGCTGCCGCGCACACCGCCCAGCATCTCCTGGTAGGCGCCCACGCCAAAGAAGCCGATGTACAGATCGTTGGTCTCCACCGGCAAGTACAGCGCCGACCGGCTCGGCTTGGGCGGATACACATCGTCGCTGTCGCAGGTCATCCCGCCCAGTTGCACGCGGCGGAACGGCTTATCCAGATGATTGAGCGGCAGCACGATGAAGTGTTCGCTCAACGCCCAGGTATCCGGGAAGGCCGACATGATCGAGCCGTCGATCAGGTACCACGGTAGCGGAGAACCATTCTCTTTCACCGACGCGATTTTGAACAGGTGCGCGCCGTGCTCGGCCGTGGTGTAGCGGCCCATCTCGCCCATGATGTCGGGCGGCGGCACCCCATGCGCAGCGCACACATCGCGCAGCATGAGCATGAGTTGGCGCGCAAACTGGCGGTAATCGAATTGAAAGTCCAGCGTCATGGCCACCGGCATCCCGCCTCCGAAATTGAAAATGCTCAGGTCGGGATGGCGCTGGCGCAGCCGGGCGTAGACCTGCGCGGCCGGGGTCAGGCCGGCCACAAACCCGCGCGGGTCGAGCAACTGGCTGCCGATCATGGCATGGTGCATCTTCAGACGCAGATTGGGCGCAGACGCGATCATCTCCGCCGCGCGAAGGATGCCGTCGGTATCGAAGCCGAAGCGAGAGTTGGCAGCATCCATTTCGGCGGCGCTGGCGTGCTGGCCATATGTTTTCTGCCGCAATCCCACATCGAACGGCAGGCCGGACCCGATCAACGGGGGCAGTTCGGCAAAGTCCTCGACCACAGGGATCAACGCATCGTGCATGGCGCGAAAGCGCAGCAGATAGCGGGCATAGTCTGTGCCGGCCGGCTTGAAGCCATTCGCAATCACCATGCGCTCCGGCGTGATGTAGCCGGCGGCGCGCATCAGCGTGGCAATGTTGATGTCGGTCACCGACGACATCTCGTAATGCGCGCCGGCCAGCAGCACCGTGCGCACCACCTCTTCCGCCGTGTTGGCTTTGGAAGCGTAGGCGTAGTGGAACCGGCCGGGGTAGCCCACTTCCTTCGCCGCGTCGGCAAACGCGCGCCGCAGTTGATCGATGCGCCGGCGAATCATCGGCAGATAGACGATCTCCAGGGGACTGGGCAGCGTCTGCGCCAGTCCCTGGTTGTCTGCGCCGGGCATCATCAGGCCGGCCAGGTCGAGGTCGTCATAGAACAGCCGGCCATTACGCGCGCTCAGGTAATCATTGAAGACATGGTTGGGGACGGGCGTCTCGCGCTCCCAGCCGATCACGGGGGTGGTCATGGGCAGGCTCATGGACCCATTTATAACCCATGACGACGGGTGTTTCCTGACAGGCCGCAACCATCAAACAGAACCCCCGGCGTCTCAATATGGCCGGGGGTTAGCGAGCGCGCCTCGAATGAGAAGACTCACTTCATGAACAGCTCGATCACCGGCACCGTGACGTTCGGCTTCTGCACCGGCAGATTGAGCGTCAGGGTGTCCTTGAACTGGTCGGCCCAGTGCGCGGCCTGCCACGGCTCCAGGCCGGTCATGCGAATCTCTGAGGCGTCGTTCAGCAGTTGCGCGTACTCCACCTTGCCGGCGAAACCGTCCAGGTGCAGATGGATGTACGGCCAGGCGAACACGTGCACGTACATGCGATTCGTCGTCGGGTTGTACGTCAGCCGGCAATCCGCCGGCGCCTTGAACTCCGGCGGCGCCTGCGTGCAGCCGTAGATCGACCGGCTGTGACGCTTCATCCACTCGCCCATGCCGGCCAGCCGGTCCAGCGCCCGCTCGTCGAATTCGCCGCGCCCGGTCGGCCCGACGTTGAGCAGCAGATTGCCGCCCTTGCTCACCGTGTCGACCAGCATCTGCACCAGCTGATCGATACTCTTCCAGCTCGACTCGTCGCGGTGGTAGCCCCACGAGCCGGAGAAGGTCTGGCAGGCCTCCCACACCACCGGCTGGCCGTTGAACGTCACCCACGTGCGCGGCTGGAACTGCTCGGGGGTCTTGATGTCCCAGCCCTCGTCCAGATCGAGCCTGTCGTTGAGGATGATGTGCGGCTGCAACTCGCGGATCATCTGATACAGGGTCTCGCTCTGCCAGTCGTCGCGGCCCTTGCCCACAAAGCCGGGCCGGCTGGGATAGCTGAAGTCGCACCACAGGATGTCGATCTTGCCGAACTCGGTCAGCAATTCGCGCACCTGGCCGCGCAAATACTCGGCGTACTTGCGCTGGTCGCGCTGCGCGTTCAGCTTGGCGCGATCGGGGTGGTTGCGCATCGCATGCACGTCGTCAATGACGAAGTGCGGATGATGCCAGTCGATGATCGAGTGATAGAAGCCGGGGCGCACGTTGCGGGCGCGGAAGGCGTCCACCATGGGATGCAGCAGGTCTTTGCCATAGGGCGTGTTGGTCGCCTTGTAATCGGTGAGCTTGCTGTCCCACAGGCAGAAGCCTTCGTGGTGCTTGGTGGTGATGACGAAGTACTTCATGCCGGCGCCGGCCGCCGCCGCCGCCCACAGGTTGGGATCGTACAGGTCGGGGTCGAAGCGCTTGAAGTAGCGGTCGTAGACCTCGTCGGGAATTTCCTCGCGCTGTTTCACCCATTCGTGTCGCGCCGGCAGCGCGTACAGGCCCCAATGGATGAACATGCCGAAACGATCGTGCGTGAACCAACTGGTGTCGCCAGGAGTTTGAAGTGTCTTGAGCATGGGGTATTGCCTATTGCGCATTGCGTATCTCGTATTGCGAGTTGCGCGCTCTGCGCTCTGTTGTCTTTAGTCTGTTATCTGTGCTCTGCTGTCTCTACAGATCCACCCGCACGGGCCGGCCCAGTCGATCCGACTCGAAGCTGTAGTGCAGGTAAGCCTGAATCTTGACGCCGTTGGCAAAGCTGGATGGGTCCTGCTTGCCCGTGCGAATGCCCTCAATGAAGCGTTCGTAGTTGCTGGGGGTGGGCGGGCACTTCACCGTTTCCCACTGAAACGTCTTCATATTCTCCTCGCCGGCGCAGATGCGGTATTCGTCATACGCGCGGTCGAGATCGACTTCGATGGCGCCGGCTGTGCCATAGACGCGCGCGCGTAGACTGTTCTGGTGCCCGACCGCCCAGCGCGAAGAGTGGATCGCGCCGATTGCGCCGCCGGCGAATGCCACCGTCGAGACAAAGCTGTCGTTGGCATCCAGCACATATTCGCCGATCTGGTTGCCGGGCACGCCCTTATCGAAAGTCATCAGCTTGCAGTAGATCTCAGCAATGTCGCCGCACAGGAAACTGGTGAGGTCGTAGATATGCACGCCGATGTCGCCCAGGTCGCCGGCGCTGCCGTGTTTGGTCGACAGGCGCCACAACAGGCCCGGCGACTCGCGCCAGTTGCCCCATCCTTTGCTCACCAGCCAGCTCTGCAAATAGCTGGACTCGACGTGGCGCAGTTCGCCGATCGCACCGGCGCGCACGGCCTCCGCCGCCGCCTGCAAGCCCGACGAGTTGCGATACGAGAAGTTGATCATGTTGATCACGCCGGCTTTCTCGGCCGCATCCAGCATGCGTCTGGCGTCATCCAGTGTGGTCGCCATGGGCTTCTCGCACAGGATGGGGATGCGCTTTTCCAACACGGCAATCGAGACTTCAGCGTGCATCGCGTCGGGCGTCACATTCGTCACGCCATCGAGCTGCTCTTTTGCGAGCATCTCGCGGTAGTCGGCATACACAGCCGGCACGCCGTGCTTTTCGGCAAACGCCGCTCGCCGCTCGGCCGACACGTCGCAACATGCCGTGATCTGAACGCCCTCGATCTTACTGAACTGGCTGGCCTGATGGTTGGCCATGCCGCCGGTGCCGATGATCCCTAATCGAATCATGATGACTGCTCCCTTGTCGATTGACGCTTGTGGATTGACGATAGACGATTGTTGATGAACGATTGGCAGGAATCTCAATCACCCAGGCAGGTGCCCACCCGGCGCGCGCTGGCAACCCAGGGATGATCGAGTGGGACGCGCTTGAGCTTGCCGGCCACTTCTTCCAACGGCACCGGTTCGGTGCCGTCACCGCGCGCCGCCACCATCACGCCGTACTTGCCCTTGTGAATGAGATCCGCGCAGGCCGTGCCCAGCCGGGTTGCGAGTAATCGATCGGCGGCCGATGGCGTGCCGCCGCGCTGCAAATGGCCGAGGATGGTCAGGCGCGATTCCAGTCGGGTCAGTTGTTCGAGCTGGCCGGCCAGGCGCAGCGTGTTGCCGGCATGTTGGACGGCCAGTTGCTCCAGCTCCGCCTCGGCTTTCTGCAAAGCGGATTTGGATTTGGCGCCGGCCAGTTTCTTCTCTGCCGCGTGAACCGCCGCCGCCTCTTCCTTCGACACAGCGCCTTCGGCCACGGCCACGATGCTGAAGCGTTTGCCGCTGTGGCTGCGTCGGCGGATTGCCTCGGCCACGATCTCGACATCGTAGGGAATTTCAGGAATGAGGATGACGTCGGCGCCGCCGGCGATGCCCGCTCCCAGCGCCAGCCAGCCGACACGGTTGCCCATGATCTCGACGACGATGATGCGGTGGTGGCTGTGCGCCGTGCTGTGCAGCCGGTCGATGGCCTCCGTCGCCACCGTCAACGCCGTGTCGAATCCGAAGGTGATGTCGGTCATGGCCACGTCGTTGTCGATCGTCTTGGGCAGCGTGATGATCGGCAAGCCTTTCTCAGCGAGGCGCAGCGCGTTCTTCTGCGTGCCGCCGCCGCCCAGACAGACCAGCACGTCCAGATTGTGCTTGTGGAAGTTCTCGACCATCACCTCGGTCATGTCGAGCAGCTTGCCGCCGACCGGCATACGATGCGGCTTGTCGCGGCTGGTGCCGAGGATCGTGCCGCCCTGAGTCAGGATGCCCGACAACGTGTTGCTGTCCAGCTCCATGGTGCGGTTCTCCATGAAACCGCGAAAGCCATCACGGAAGCCGATCACCTGCATGCCGTAGAAGCCGCCGGCCGCCTTGCCCACACCGCGAATGGCTGCATTCAAGCCGGGGCTGTCTCCGCCGGCTGTCAGAATGCCGATGTACTTGCCCATGCCAGAATCCTCCTGCGGATGAATGTCGCGCCTGTCTGTCAGATTGTAGCCTCGCTTCGGGCGCAGAGGGGATTGGCAGAGCGGCTATTTGCCTTCGATCTCTTCGATGGCCTGCGCCGGCGGCGTGTTGCCAAAGGCAACAGCCATCAGGCCGGGCATGTAGCGATCCAGCGTGTTGACGGCGGGATAAATGGCGTTCTTGATCCATGTGGGCGTCAACGTCTCGCCCTCGAAATCCAGCGCGCTTTTGTAGCGCACTTCGCCATCGCCAAAGTCCAACTCGAAGTTGCCGATGCGCAGGCCATAGTTGGCGCGCGTCAGAAACTCGGAAGCAGCCGAACGCGCGGCCTCCAGTATCTTGATCGGCGCCACGGCATAGAAGAAGAATTGTTCGAGATCGACGCGAATCTGGGCGAAACAAACAATGCGCGCATGGTCGCCGTTGACGGTCATCCGGCACACGAACTTGTCTTCGATGCGTTGAGGATGCCAGCCATCTTCTTCCAGAAAGGCCATCATGGTCTGAAAGGCGGCCAGCGCGTTTGGCCTGGATTCTTCGGGCATTTGTTCACCTCCTGGCTTGCGTCCGTTTGTGGAATGTTCTGTCATGTCAGCATAGACGAAGACCCGAAGGATGACGCGCCATCCCTCGGGTCTCGCAAAATCAGGCTTCGGCGAAACACTGGCGAGTTACTTGCCGATCATGGCGCGCACTTCGGCCAGCTTGCCGGCCGAGCCGAGCATCTCGTTCTTGTGCTTGATGAACGCGGCGTATTCCTTCTTGAAAATCTCGCCCGGCTCGCGCAGGTCGAACTTCTCCGGGTGATCACGGAAAAACTCGCGGTGCACGCGCGTCCAAACCAGGCGGCCGTCGGTGTCGATGTTAACTTTGGTCACACCCAGCAGCGCGGCGCGGGCGAACTCTTTCTCGTTGACGCCCTTGGCGCCCTTGATGTTGCCGCCGGCTGCGTTGATACGGGCCACCTCCTCTTCGGGCACCGAGCTGGAACCGTGCATGACCAGCGGGAAGCCGGGCAGGCGCTTCTGGATCTCTTCGAGCACATCGAAGTGCAGGCCCTGGCTGCCGCTGAACTTGAACGCGCCGTGGCTGGTGCCGATCGCGCACGCCAGCGAGTCCACGCCGGTGCGCTCGACGAACTCTTTGGCCTGATCGGGGTTGGTCAGCTTGGCATTGGCCTCGTCGACTTTGACGTGCTCTTCGACGCCGCCCAGCATGCCCAGTTCCGCCTCGACGACCAGCCCTTTGGCGTGGGCCAGGTCAGCGATGCGCTTGCTGATCTCGATGTTCTTCTCGAACGTCTCGTGCGAGGCGTCGATCATCACCGATGAGTAGAAGCCGGAGTTGATGCAGTCGATACAGGTCTTCTCGTCGCCGTGGTCGAGATGGACGGCGAACACCGCGTCGGGAAATGACTCGTCGCAGGCGCGGATCAGGCCTTCGAGCATCCTGACGCCGGCATACTTGCGCGCGCCCTTCGAGATCTGGATGATGAACGGCGCCTGCGACTCGATGTTGCCGTTGAAAAGGCCGATGGCCTGCTCGAGGTTGTTGATGTTGTACGCGCCGATGGCGTATTTGCCATAGGCGGCCTTGAAGAGTTGAGCGGTCGTAACGATCATGGTTGCTATTCTCCAGTTTGTGATTTGCGTTCAAGGCGTGGCGCCCGGCGGGGCCGGGAGGGGCCTGAGCATTTTTCGGATCGACTGCAATCATACACAAGTTGCCGAAAAGCGCGGCCAGTTACGCTAGAATGAACGACATGCGCGGGCTGGAAACACGGGCCATCCTGGCCATCGCCCTATTAGCCGGCGCGGGTCTCCTCGTCGTGGTATTCGTGCTCAGCCGTGTCGGCCCCACAACGCCGGTCACACCCCCGGCGACATCGATCGATGCGACGCCAGCTGCGCCCGGCCCGGAGATGACTCCATTGTCGGCGCCCGCGGACAAGCCGGCGGAAGAACCAGCGGAACCGGCTGCCGCCCCTCCCACGAGCGCGCCCACCCAGACGCCTCAACCGACCCCGCTTGCCATCGCCGCCCGGCACACCGTAACAACCGGCGACACGCTATGGGGCATCGCCGTCCAGTACGGATTGTCACTAGACGCGCTGATCGCCGCCAATCCGGGAATCAACCCCGACCGCATACGGCCGGGCGACACGATCAACATTCCCGTGGGCGGCAAACCGCCATCGGCAGCGCCGAAAGCGACGGCCACGCCGGATGCGCGCGTCTCACCGACCGGCGGCAACCTGCGCCTGCGCCAGACCCCCAGCACGTCGGGGCGCATCCTCACCCGCCTGGCAGCCAATACCCCCTTGACCATCGTGGCGCGGTCGATCAACAACACCTGGCTTCAGGTAAGAACCCCGGACGGCACGCAGGGCTGGGTAATGGCCCAGTACGTCATCGTGAACATCGACCTGTCGAAAGTCCGGGTTGCGCGGTGATCGATGAAGCAGGGGGCTGGGCCTACTCAAACGTCACATCCGGCGCACTATCGGCGAATATTGCCCGCAAGTCGTCGGCGCTTTTCGCGCCGCGGTAGAGCTTGCCATTCACAACCAGCGCCGGCACCAGCGACACCCCGAAGCGTTGCGCATCGGCGCGATCCTGATCCAGCGCCGCCTTGTGTCGCTGCGAGCGAAGGCATTCATCGAAAGCCGGCATGTCCAGCTCGATCTGCGCTGCGATATCGCGCAGATTGTCCCATGTGAACACTCCCGTGTTTTCACGCCCGTCGAACGGCTGATTGATGAACAGCGAGCGGTGCATGCGCCAGAAGGCGTTCTGGTCGGCAGCACACAGCGCCGCCATGCCGGCATCGAGCGACTCGCCGCCGATGAAAGTGAGGATGCGCACTTCGAAACGCACCTTGCCGGTCGCGGCGAACGCCTCAGCGATGCCGGGGTCATACTCGCTGGAGTACCTGCCGCAGGTGCGGCACTGGTAATCGATGAACTTGAGCACCTGAATCGGCGCATTGGCCGGCCCCCATGCCCGCCCGTTGAGTTCGGCATTTGGCGGCAGCGGGCCGGGGGTAGCGACCGCCATGCGCGATGCCGGCGGCGTAGCCGGCGCAACACAACCTGATCCGATCAACACAGCGAACAAAACAAACCAACCCAGGATCTGTCTCGACAACATGGCCCAATTGTATGGGCGGCCGATACGCGGGCAACCAATGTAGGGGCAACCGTATCGGTCGCCCCTACCGAATCCGCCAACCCTGGCCGAACCCCGGCCCAATCCGTCACCCCTGCGATAATGAAAGGAATACCATGTCACTGACCCAATCACCAAACGGCTTCGCCATTCACTTGGAGGGGCAGACACTGGCCCGTTTCACCATCCCCACTCTCGCCGGCGCCGCGCCGCAAATCGCGGTCAGCGATGCCTACGACGGCTGGCAGCGCGTCCGCCTGACCTGGCAGCTCGACCAGCCAGTTCAACAGGATGAACTGTCGGTCGCATTCGACTTGGACTTCGCGCCCGACTTCTGGTGGGCGCCGCACCTCGCGCCAGAGCCAGACGACTGTATCGCGCAGCACGTGTTTCGTTCGCCAGCATTGATCGCCCGGCAGGGCGCGCGCCAACTGACGATTGTGCCGGATCTGGACATGTGCGGGCAGCGCAAGGACGCGCCGTGGTTCATGGATGTGGACGCGCCGGCGCGCAAGTGGTGGATCGGCATGACCGAAGCCGCGCTCAAGCGCCACGTCGAATACCAGAAGACGCCGGGCATGACGCTGGCGCCCGGCGTCGTGGAGCTGGGCTTCTTCGTCATCGCATATGATGACGACATGCAGCCGGCCAATCCCTGGGCGCGCGTCACCCGGTTCCTGTGGGAGCGCTATGGCCGGCCGCTCTTCGCGCAGGGCAAACCGCTAACCGTGCCGATGGATCGCTACGTCGAGCACGTCTATCGCTGGGCCTTCGACACGTGGGAGAAGGCCGTGTGGCAGGAGTTCGACCTCGCCGGCCGGCGAGTGGGCGCGCCGGCGTTCATTGTCAATGTCACCGAATCGCCCAACTACCCGGGCGAGGTCAATCTGCGCGAGTTCCTGTCGATCTGGAACCAGGCGTGGTTCTCGTCGCTGCGCGGCGCAACCGGTGTGTATCGCTATGCCCGGCGCGCTGGCAACACCGATCTGCTGCGGCGCGCGAATTTGACCAAAGAATTCGCCCTGGCCGCGCCGATGCGCGACGGCATCTTCCCCGCCGTCTACCGCACGAAAATGACCAAAGTCAACATCGCCGGCAAGGATTACAGCCGCAGCGAAGGGTGGGACACCGGTTACTGGACCAACTCGAACCGCAGCCCGCGCGAGCGTGGCATCACCGACGCCTGGTTCCACGTACTCGACGCAAGCTGGACGGCGCTGTTGATGTTGCGCTGGTATGAGGAACTGGAAGCCGATCCGAGACTGCTCGACTACGCCAGAACCTATGCAGATAAGCTGCTCGCTTTGCAGGACGCGCAGGGCTTCTTTCCCGGCTGGCTGCACCCCGACACGCTGAAGCCGACGCCGGTCATGAGCCAGTCGCCCGAGACGAGCATGAGCGTCACTTTCCTGCTCAAGCTGGCCGCCATTACGGGCGACGCGCGGTACCGCACGGCGGCGTTGCGGGCGATGGAGGCTGTGCTGGTCGAGGCCGTGCCGAATGGCCGGTGGGAGGATTTCGAAACTTACTGGTCGTGCTGCTCATTTGGCAAAGAGGAATACCTGGGCAAGCGTATCCCGCGCAGCGGCATGTACAAGCAGTGCAACTTCTCCATGTTCTGGACAGCCGAAGCGCTGCTGGCATGTTACCGGTTGACCGGCAAGGACGAATATCTGAAGTGGGGCCGACGCACGCTGGATGAAATGTCGATGACCCAGCAGGTGTGGCAGCCACCGTTCATCTACATCCCGGCGCTGGGCGGCTTCGGGGTGATGAACTTCGACGGCGAATGGAACGACTCGCGCCAGTGCCTGTTTGCCGAGCTGTTCATGGATTACTACCGCGAGACAGGCGACCCGCACCTGTTCGAGCGCGGCATCGCGGCGCTCAAGTCGTCGTTTGTGATGATGTACTGCCCGGAGAACCCCGAGGCCAAAGCGCTGTGGGAGAAGGTGTGGCCGTTCTTCGGGCCGGCCGACTACGGCTTCACGATGGAGAACTACGGCCACATCGGCCGGGTGAGCGCCGAAGGCGAAGGCATCGGCGAGTTCACTATTTACGACTGGGGCAACGGAGCGGCCGCCGAAGGGCGCAACCGGATCCACGATCACTACGGCGACGTGTACATCGACCGGGCGCGTGGCCAGGCGTTCGGTATCGACAGTGTTGCAGTTGAGCGCGTCGGAGATGGCTACACGCTGCGCGACGCCAGCAACGCGGCTAGCCGGGAGATCGTGGCAGTGTTCGAGGACGGGACGCGCAGAACGATCACGCTGGCCGGCTCACAGCCCGTTGTCGTATAACCGCCCCGCACAATCGAACGCGCAGATCACAGAACGATGGTCGATTGATCCGTGATCTGCGCGTCCTCTGCGCCGGCCTCAGCCGAGAAATTCAACCCTTGATGCCGGTGAGCGCGATGCCCTCTACG
>DAOUDB010000011.1:0-11498 GCA_034431495.1 Thermoflexales bacterium | reverse complement strand
AGACGCGCCGGCGAAAATCAACAGGCCGGCCAGAAGCAACACGTTCCATCGACTGCGCGCCACGACGGCTGAGACAAAGACCGCCACCGTCATGCCCACCGCCACCACAACCGCTGCGTCATCACCCGGCACAACCGGCTTTGCCAGTGCCACGAACGGCCAGGCCAACATCTGCGCCGCGTACAATGCGCGTTGCAGAAAGTCGGAAAAGGTCTGAACGGCCTCTGGCGGAGCGCCTTTGGGGATGAACGGATAGACAAGCAGATACACAACGCCCAGCGCCGCCACTGCGATGAACGACCAGGCGTGTCGCTCCCAACGGCGCAAACGCAATGCGCGGCTGATCTCGTACACCAGGCAGAAGCCAGCTGCCACCACGCCGATCTCGTTGGAGAGAAAGGCCAGCGCAGCCATGCCGAAACACATCACCCAGTAGCGTCTGCCACCCGATTGCCGCGCCGCCACATACGACAACGTCGCGCCCAATGTGAACAGGCAGGCGAGCAGATGGTTCAATCCCGCTGGCAGCGCCACGGCCTGAAAGACGAACGGATTGAGTGCGTAGAGCAGGCCGACTGCCAGTTCCATGCCGGTGTCTGACCTGCCGGCAAGGGCCCGCGCCAGGCGGGTCAACAACACCGCATTGGTGATATGGACAATCAGGCACAGCGCGTGCAACGCAAGCGGACCGGCCGGCCCCAGCGCACGCGCCAGCATATAGCCCAGCAGATACAGCGGCCGGTAGTAGCCGAAGTTCTCGGTGCGCAGGAATGCGTCGAGTAACGTGTAACCGTCGACCAGACGCACCGACCAGGCATCGTCGAACGCCAGCGGCAACCGCACACTTGGCCAGTACACGACCAGTACTGCGACCGCGATCACACCCACAGAGATGAACGGAGAATAGCGCGCCAGGGGACGCATAAAGCGGCGCTGAGGGCGCGAGGTGCGAGGGTCAGGCGAAGGGGCCATCTCGGCGGGAACGGAAAACGCCGATCATGGTTGAGTGCGCGCTTGCGGCGTCACTGGCCATGACCGGCGTTTGAAGATCTGTGTCTGATTGTGTTGGCGGTTTGCAGCCGGCTTCAGCTCTTCGCAGAAGCCTTGTTGAGCAGCTTGACGAGCCGCGACTTGCGGCGCGCCGCGTTGTTCGGATGGATGACGCCCTTGCCTGCGGCGCGATCCAGCGCGCTGATTGCCTTGAGAATTTCCTCGCGCGCCGCCGGCAACTGCTTTTGCCCCACCAGCGCGCGGACTTTCTTGACATGCGTGCGCGCGCGCGAGCGATGCACGCGGTTGTAAGTCGCCTTGCGGGCGCTATTGCGAATGCGTTCCTTTGCGGATTGTGTATTTGCCACGAATGCCTCTCTATCTGCTTATCGCTGCGTATCCGCGCCCAGGCGCGGCATGGATTCATACTGACCGGGTCGTTGCCGGCTGGACAGTGTCGATCACAGAGCCGGCTCGGACGCGGGCGATATTCTACTCCAGACCGGCCCTTTCATCAACCGCCGGGCGCGGTCTTTTTTACGCGCCGCGCGCAGCCGCGATGCACAAACAGACCCACCCGGCCACAAACGCCACCCCGCCCAGCGGCGTGATCGCCCCCAGCCAGCGCCAGCCCGTGAGCGCCATCACATACAGACTGCCGGCGAACAGAACGATGCCGGCCACAAACAACCAGCCGGCAACCACCGGCAGCGACGACGCCGGCCAGCGTGTGACGGCAAACGCCACCGCCAGCAGCCCAAGCGCGTGATACATGTGATAGCGCACGCCGGTCTCGAAGTTGGCCAGCATGTCTGCTGAAATGGCCCCGCGCAACCCGTGCGCGCCAAACGCTCCCAGCGCCACGGCCAGGCCGGCTGCCGCAGCTCCCAGCGCAAAGAACACCTTGTCCATGCCGGCCATGATAAACTCATCGCGTGCCATATTTCGTCGTCATCGCGCTGATGGGACTGCCCCTGCTGGGAGTCCTGGTTGCCTCGGTGCTGTCGCAGATGCCGCGCGCGCGCGCGTTTGCCTGGCTACCCCTGTCACTCTCGGCCATGCTCACCCTATTGGCCGCGTGGGGGACGCACGCTCTTCCCTTCGAGATGACGTTTGGCGACTGGATGCCGGTGTCTGTCACCGGCGCGCCGCTCGTTCTGGCCGGCAGCCTGCCCGCGACCGCCATCATCATCGCAGTCGCTGCCGCGCAACTCGCTACCAGCCTGCATCCGCGCGAAGCTGACCTGCGCCCAGACCACACGACCGCAGCGCTGTTGTTTGGCGCGCTCACATTGGTCGCGTTGTCTAACACACTGATGACGCTCGTCGTCGGCATAGGGCTGGTGGACATTCTGTCAGTTGTGGCCGGCATTCAGCGCAGCCGCGATCACCACCGCGTCATCGCCGATGCCATGTTTCGCGGCGCATCCTCAGCCTTATTGGTCATTGCGCTCGCCCTGTACGTGGCCACGGGCAACAGCCTGTACATTCCGCTCGCCGCGTTGCCCGAGCGCCTGATGCCTTTTATTACGCTCTCGCTCGCGTTACGCTTCGGGCTGATGCCCCTGCGCGCTGTGGCCGGCCAGTTTCATGACCCACACTGGACGAATGAGGCCGGCGCAATCTCCGGGTTGATCGTGCTCGCCAAGCTGCCGCTGTTGAGCGCGCCGGAGTTGCCTATCTGGTTCTACGGGCTTGCCCTGCTGACGGCGATATTGACCGGTCTGATCGGCGCTCTCACACGGCGCCGCACCTTGCTGCGTTCAGCTATCAGCGGCATCGCGCTGGGCATGGCAATCTGCTCGGCCGCGCTGCAACAGCCCGGCATCATCGCCGCGGCCACCCTGGGCTGGCTGGCCGGCAATCAACTGGTGGCCCTCTCTCCGCGCGACGACACGACCATTGGCCGGCGAACCGCGTTATTCGGGCGCTTGATCGGCGCGCTGTGCCTGATCGGCCTGCCTCTGACGGCGGGATTCGTCGGGCGCGCGGGCGTGGCAGCCCTGTGGGCCGACGACACGCCGGGCGGGGCGGTGCTGATCGCCGGCTTCGCGCTGGCTCAGGCGCTGCTGACTCTGGCAGTGCTGCGCATCACATTTGCGCCCACTGCCGTCACAGCCTACAGCGCCCCCCTGCCGTCCGCCGGCCCGCTGAATCTGAGCGTCGCGCTGTCGATCTTCGTGATCGCCGTTCTGGGTGTGCACGTGCTGGCATTTGGGCTGGCCCCCACCCTGACCGGTGCCCCCGACCTGGCCGATGCGCTCGGCAGGCACGGCCTCACGGGCTGGCTTGTGTCAGTATTGCCGACCCTGATCGCCGCCGGCGCATGGTGGTTCGAGGGGCGCTGGGCCGGCCTGCTTGCGCCGGCGCGACAGCGCATCTACGACGTGATCGGCCTGAGCTGGCTTCACACCATTCTCGATGGCGCCATGAACCGGCTGAGTCTGCCGCTCAGCCGTATATTCCCGGTTCTGGAAGGTGGCAGCGCCCTGCTCTGGACAGTCATCATTCTCTTGATTGTGGTGCTGGTAACCAGGCCGGGCGGACCCTGATCGATTTTGGATTTTGGATTGACGATTGAGCGATTGCCACTCATCACTCAGCACTCAGCACTCAGCACTCAGCACTCACTACTCATCACTCAGTACTCATCACTCACTACTCAGCACTCACCACTCAGCACTCATCACTCACCACTCAGCACTCACCACTCAGCACTCACTACTCTGACCCATGTCCACGACTGCCGAACACCGCGCATCTGAATTGACCTGGTGGCCGATCTATGCGCTGCTGATTGTGATTGCCATCGCCGCGCTGCTGCCGGCCTCGGTGGTTCACGCATTCGATCTGGTCGGCTATGCGGTGTGCCATCGCATCCCCGATCGATCGTTCATCATCGCCGGCTCGCAATTACCCTTGTGCGCGCGCGACACCGGCATGTTCAGCGCAGCCCTGCTGGGCGTGTTGAGCTTCATCGTCGTTCAGCCCCGGCGGGTCAATCAGTTCCCGGGCCGGCCCTGGCTGTTTGTGCTGGCCGGCTTCTTCCTGGCCTGGGCCTTCGACGGCGTGAACTCGTATCTGCTGCTGGCGCGCGGCGAGGTGTTCCTGTACATGCCGCAGAACTGGCTGCGCCTCGTCACCGGCGCGTTGATGGGGGTGACGCTCTCGTCTTTCGTCGTGCCTCTGTTTAACTCTGCCGTGTGGCGGCCCGACCTGAGCGCGGCGCAACCCAGTGTGGCCTCGTGGCGCGATGTGGCCCGGCTGCTGATCGTCGCCGGCATTGTGATCGGCGTGGTCTTGTGGCAGCCGGCCTTCCTGTACGGCCCGATTGCCATCATCAGCAGCCTGGGCGTCATCTTTCTGCTGGTCGTGGTCAACATGCTGCTGGTGGTGCTGCTGATGCGCAAAGAGGCGCGTATTGGGCGATGGTCGGAGCTGACATTGCCGATCGTGGCCGGCGTGTTCTTTACCTTCACCGAGATCATGCTGATCGTCATCGCCCGCGCCGCGCTGACCGAGGCGCTGGGCCTGCCGTTCTAGCTTGACCACCTCAACCAGCGCAAAGCGAGGGCTGCCATGATTCGTCTCAGCCGGCGACAGTTCGAGCAGATCGTGCTGGATGTGATTGAAAACCTGCCGCAGCACCTGCGCGAGGCCATCCACAATGTGGAGATCGAGATCAGGCCGGCCCCCACCCGCGAGGACTTCGACTACGCCACCGAATCCGGCGACGCAGTGCCCGACGACGAGACGTTGTTCGGCCTGTATCGCGGCATCCCGCTGACCGAGCGCGGATCGTCCTACGACCTCGTGCTGCCCGACCTGATCACCATCTTCCAGCGCCCGCACGAAGAAGCGTGCGACACGCTCGACGAGTTGAAGGCGGAAGTGGCGATCACCGTGCGGCACGAAATCGCGCATTACTTCGGCATCGACGACGACCGGCTGGAGGAACTGGGCGCATACTGACCGCAGTGCGCTACAATGTCGGCACTGCCAGCCATGACAAACGCACTCTCGCAACAAACACTGGTACGGTGCCGCGCCGCGTTTGAGCAATGCGCGGAGTTCACCAGCGACGCGCTGTTGCGCAGCGTTTTTGTCACCGACGAGCTGGCGCCTTTCCGGCTCGGACTGCCTTCCGCCGGCGCGCTGGACCAGCGCATTGCGCTGGCGCTGGAATACCTCCTCACCAGGAAGCACCGCTCCGGCCAGCCGGCGCTGCTTTTCTTCGTGGCCGCCCTGCGCGACAGATACCAGACGGGGGACGCCATCCGCGAGGAGTTGGATGCCCTGCACGGCGAGATCAGCGCCGCCCTGTCACCCGCTGGGCCGGGCAACCCGCCACCTGCGCCGCCAGCCGGCCCCAACACCGCCACCGTGCGCGCCCTGCTCAATGACGCATTCAGCGACGGCGAACTGACCACATTGTGTTTCGACTATTACCCGGCCGTGTACGATCAGTTCAGCAGCAGCATGAGCAAGCCGGACAAAATCCAGAGGCTCATCGAACACTGCGCGCGCCAGGGCCAGATGGCGGCATTGCTGAGCAAAGTCCAGGAGTTGAACCCAGCGCAATACAACCGATACGCAGACCGGCTCTGACACTCACCAACGACCCAGCGCGACGCCGGCTGCCATGCCGATGCAAGGTCATGTCAGAGTCACTATCCGTCGCGCTCACCAACCGCTGTCGCACGATATTCGCCCAGTGCAGCGAGTTCGGCAGCCACACACTGCTCCGCTCGGTGTTTGTGACCCAGCAACTCGTGCCTTTCCGGCTGGGCCTGCCCGATGCAGCCAGTAGCGCCGAGCGCATCGACCTGTGCATCGAATACCTGCTGGGCAAGCGCCTGGCCGGCGGGCAGCCCGTCCTGCCGGTGTTCATCGAGGCCCTGTGCGACAAATATCATCAGGGCGACGCGCTGCGAGATGAACTGCGCGCCCTGGGCAACGCAGTTACGGCTGAACTCAACCCCAGGCTAATTGTCCACGATCCAAAGCTGAACCAGGAGTTGTATCAATTTCTGCTCCAACTGGACTTTTCTGACCCCATCCGAGAAGCGCACAAGATCATCCGTGCGCGCCCGATCAGCGCCTTCCTGATATCCGGTGAACCTGAATGCGCGCAAGAGGTGCTGACCTACCGGCTGCTGCGTCTGTGCAGCAAAGCTGACACTGCCAGAATCATCCGCGTCAACGCCGGACAGCCCGGTGTAGGAGTCAGCCGGCGCGCATTGTGGCGCGAAGTGCTGAAGAGCCTGGAGATCACCCCCAATGGCAACGCCGCGCCCTCGCCGGCCGAGATTGCAGAGCGCGTCTTTGAATGGTGGCAGGACAAGGATGTGATCTTCGTCTTTCACATGGTGGATTACATTGGGCCCGATCTTCTGTCGGCCTGGATCACCGATTTCTGGCAGCCCATCGTGACTGCCGCCCAGAAGGGGTTGGGCGGCGGCGCCCGCACTACCCGACTGCTGCTGTTGCTCGTCGATTACCGGGGCGTCGTGCCCGGCTGGTCAATTCCCTGGGCGCAGACCGACGACCAGCCAACCTACCCGTTGTACCCCCTGCCGTTGCCACCAGCGCGCTGCTTCACCGAAAAGGATATCAGCGACTGGTTGAACTTTGCGTTGGATGCACTCCCCCTGGAAACTGACCTGACAGCCCAGGATCTGCTTGCCGAAACGGAGAACGGATTGCCGGCCCTGGTGTTCGAGCGCATCTGCGCACACTGCGGGCTGAACTGGGAAGGAGAACTGACAAAATGGCTGCAATGACGCGCGAGTTGAAGTACACCGGCTTGCCCGTGCTCCGCCGGCGCGCGGGCAAACAGACAAGCGCAAAGCCGGCCGCCCCGCCCTACATCCCTTCGGCCAGACTGGTCGATGTGGTCAATCTGGCGATCTACCTGCAAAAACGCCCCCTTCTGCTCAAAGGCGAACCGGGCTGCGGCAAGACACAACTGGCGCGCGCCGTCGCCGCCGAACTGGGGTTGCCGTTCGAGTTCTGGCCGGTCAAATCAACTTCACGGGCACGCGACGGCCTATACACCTTCGACGCGGTGGGCCGGCTGCAAGACGCGCAACTGGCCTCCCGCATCCCCACGTTGCGCCGCAAGGTGGACACCCCCTCCAACTACGTCAAGCTGGGTCCGCTGGGCCGCGCCTTCACTAACCGCCAGCGCACCGTGCTGTTGATCGACGAGATCGACAAGGCCGATATCGACTTCCCCAACGACCTGTTGCTCGAGCTTGATGAGCAATACTTCATCGTAGAAGAGACCGGCAAAACAATCGCCGCCCGACAGCCGCCCATCGTGTTCATCACCAGCAACGACGAGAAAGACCTGCCCGACGCCTTCCTGCGACGCTGCCTGTTCTACTTCATCGAATTTCCCCGACCCTCGCAATTGGTGTCCATCATCGACGCGCATTGTCCAAAATCAGCCCCCAACGTGGTGTTCGAGGCGGTCAAACGATTCCAGCGTTTGCGGGACCAGATGGCCGGCAAAGCTGGCAAGAAAGTCAGCACCAGCGAATTGCTCGACTGGTTCAACGTGTTGCGCCGCTACCCGGAAGATGAGGCGCTGGCAATGCTCAACGGCGAGCTGCCCTTCCCCGAAGTGCTGCTCAAGCTGTGGCCGGTGCACGAGTCCTATCTTGCAGCACACTGACTGCTGGTTACTGACACCATGACCCTGACCGATCTGCCGCTCTATGCTGTATTCGACACGCTGCGCGGGCAAGGCTTCCCGCTCGGCGTGGACGACTACATGGCGCTGATCCGGGCGTTACAAGCCGGCTTCGGCATTGACGACCGCGAGGCGCTGGCCGATCTGTGTTGCGCGCTGTGGGCCAAGTCGCCCGACGAAGCCCGCCATGTCCGGCGCATCCTGAGCGCCTGGCTCGATCAGGTTGGCGCGCAAGCGGCTGCAACAGGGACACAACCGGCCGGCCAACCGGCGCCCCCTTCCCCACCCGCCAGGCCCGGCCCTCAACAGCCGGCGCAAGCTGGCGAGACGCGCGCCGAGCGTCTCCGCGCCCCCCGGCCTGTCTTTGACCCGGACGCCGACGCGCTGACCGAAGTGGTGCGCGCGCTGCGCTACGACGCCGGCGCCGACGACGTGGTCGAAGCGCCCGGCTTCCACCTGCGCACCGACTACTTCCCGGTCACCGTGCGGCAGATGAAGCAGAGCTGGCGGCATTTGCGCCGGCGCGTGCGCGAAGGGCCGGCGGTCGAACTGGACGTGCCGGCCACCGTCGAAAAGGTGAGCCGCGCCGGCGTGCTCGACACCCCCGTGCTCCGGCCCCGCCGGATCAACCGCGCCGGCCTGGTGATCCTGATCGACCGCGATGGCTCGATGGTCCCGTTTCACGGCCTGACCCGGCAACTGCTGGAGACGGCCCAGCGCGGTGGCCGACTGCGCCAGACCAACGTCTTCTACTTTCATGACTATCCCGACGAATCGCTCTATCTCGACCCGGCCCGCCGGCAGGCCGCGCCAATTGCCGATGTGCTGGCAGAGCTCGATGAGCGCGCCGGCGTGTTGATCGTCAGCGACGCCGGGGCCGCGCGCGGGCGCGATGAAGCGCAGCGCATCGCACGCACACACGCTTTCATCAATCAACTTCGACAACGCGTGCGGCACTGCGCCTGGCTCAATCCCATGCCGCGCAGCCGCTGGGCAAACACCAGCGCCGGGCAAATCGCCCGCTTCGTGCCGATGTTCGAGATGAGCCGGACCGGCCTCGATGCAGCCGTCAACGCCTTACGCGGCCGCTACGCCGACGAGAAAATCAACCTGTGAGGCGTCATGGGCACAGGCACGCCAGAACGCAACCCGACAGAGCGACGCAAACGCGAGATCGCGCTGGATCGCGTGGCCGGCTTTGTGCAGGAGCACAGCGAACACGCCGAGTCATATCTGGCACTGGCCTGTCACGCCGCGCTGCCAATTGCCCTGACCCCCGAACTGGTCTATCAAATCTGGGCCAGATTCATTCCCGATGCGCCCTGGACAGCCGTGGCCGATCTGCTCTTGTCGCGGCTGTGCCAGGAATGCGGCTACGAGTTGTATGCCATGGACTCAGCCGTGCGTGATGTCCTGTTGCAGGAACTGATGTCTTTGTTCGGAGCAGAGCGCATCACTCAGTTGTCAGAATTCGTGCGCCAGTACTTTGCCCGCCAGCGCAACAGCGAGGACCCGGATGAAAGAGCATTTGCCGAGTCACAACACTGGACGGCGCTGGCATACGTCAATGCCGATGCAGCCGCCGGCGCGTTGCTCGACGCTGCGCAGCACATTCCCAACAGCGACCAGCCCGATGCGCTGGCCGAGACGCTGCGTCTGTATGCGTTGATCGACACACTCTCCACGCCTCTGGCGCCGTATCGCGCGCAGCTCACCAACGCCCTGCCGCCCGTGGCCCGATCAGCGCTCTGGCAGACAACCGCCCCAGCAGAGGTCGTCACCCGCCGCTACCTCAGATTCGGCATCGAGCTGCGCGTGATTCAGGCCGCTGCTATGAGTTTCGCACAAACAGCAGTTCAGTCGGCAATACCCGCCGGCAACGAGATCGCCGTGCGCGTTGTTGGGTCGCCGGCCGGCGAGATGAGCGAAAACGAGGCCGAGCGGGTAGCCCTGCTCGACATTGCGCGCGTGCTGGGGCGCAGTCTGCGCTCGCGGACAGCAGGATTCGATCCGAGCGAGACACTGGCCGCCGGTCGCGCGCTGGGTGACACACTGTTCCCACCGCGCACGCGCAGCCTGTTCGATCAATGTCGCGCCATGCTGGGCGAGCGCGATGTGCTGCGCATCCATCTACACAGCGCAGACTTCGGACTGCTTGGCTGGCCGTGGGAAGTGCTGCGCGTGTCCGATGAAGGTTTTCTGTTGCAGGATCGCCGCATCTCTTTGATGCGCTGCGCCCCCAACAGCAGGGTGTCGGCACTCAGCCTGGCCGGCCGTCGTCCCCTCAGAATGGTCGCCGTGTTGTCCAGCCCGGCCGAGACACCCCGCCTCAACACGTTGGAAGTCGAGAAACTCTTGCAGCAAAGCCTGGAAGGCGTGCCCGGCATCGCGCTCGAGTCAATCCAGAACGCCACCCCTCGCCAACTGGCCGATGCGCTCAGCAAGCCGGCCGAAATTGTTCAGCTTGTCTGCCCTCTGAGTGCCAGTTACACCAACGATCCGGCAGGGGCCACGCTTGCGCCGGAATCGCCGGCGCTGACGCTCAACACCGCCGACGGGTTGATCGAGTTCGCAGACATCGGCCGGTTTGACTGGCGAGCAAGCCGGGCGCGTCTGGTGATCCTGAACCAACCACCCGACAGCGCGCAGGAGGTCGTGGCACAGGTTGCCGTTCGACTGATTGAGCTTGGCGTCACCGTGGTGCTTGTGATGCCGATGGAAATGGCTGGCGGCGCAACAATTGCCTTTTACCGCGCTTTCTACACTGCACTGCTCGATGCAGCGCCGATCGAGGATGCGGTCATGGAAGGCCGGCAGGCTATCCTGGCAGCCACCGGCCCGGACAGACCGGACTGGGCTTTGCCGGCGCTCTATGGCAGCGACGAAGTGGCGCTTTTGCCGCTCTTTCCCCCCTCCACCGCCGACAAAGCACCGGCTGCGCCTCCCGCGCCTGTCACCCTCATTGTCGATGACATAGAATCGGCCGGCATCAGTCTGCGCGCCGGGCCGGCCATCGACGCGCAGATCATTGGGGCCGTTGGCCCCGGCGACCGGCTGGAGTTGCTCGATCCCGCCAACACCGCCGATGTGGGTCAGCCCGGCAAGTGGCTGAACGTGCGCGCGCCGGATGGACAAGCTGGCTATGTCGCGGCACAGTTCGTCCGCTTGAGCGATATCGCGTCAGAAGCATCGGCGCTTGAGACGGGCCAGGCGACCATTCTGGCGCTCAGTCTGTTCCCTGCGCCAGCCACACAGCAGGCGGTGTGGCACATCGCCGGCCTGTTGGACGACCCGCAACAAGCCGGCGCCGTAATCAACCAGTTGCGTGAGCAGCAGCAAATCGTGCCCTTCAACAGCGATCGGTTTGCGCTAACCGGTCCTGCCTGGCAGCGCGCGACAGATCAGCTTGCCGCCGACCCTGCGCTGGCCCGCGCGTTTCGACAGCGCTTCGTCGCCTGGTACGCGCAGTTCGCCCAAGCGGCCATCGCGCCGTCGCCGGCCGCCGAGTCAACCATTGCCCACGAGCGGTTCAACCTGCTGGCTGCTTTGGACATGGCAGAAGACTTGCAGGACTGGGCGAACCTGACGCTGATCGCGCAAGCCGTGGCCACCTATAGCACCATTCTCTTCCCGGCCGACGCCACCGACGACGCTGTGCGCCGCTTCGATCAGGGCATTCACGCGGCACGACAGGCCGGTGATCTTAATCGCGCCGCCGGCTTTCTGGTGGAAAAGGCCGCTCACCTGATGCTGCGCGATCGCACAGCGCAGGCGATCGAGCCATTGCAGGAGGCGTTGGAAGTGTGCCGGC
>DAOUDB010000010.1:0-4136 GCA_034431495.1 Thermoflexales bacterium | reverse complement strand
TGACCCCGCTGGGCGAAGCCTATACCCGCCGGCTGCGCAAAGGCTGCCAGGAAGATCGCTGGGTAGATGTGTATCCCAACGCCGGCAAGACAGCCGGCGCATTCTCATGCGGCGGCCTGGGCGCGCCGCCCTTCATCCTGATGAGCTACAACGATGACCTGTTCAGCATGAGCACACTGGCGCACGAGCTGGGCCACTCGATGCACACGCTGTTGGCCAGCGAACATCAGCCGCCGGTGTACGCCGGCTACTCGTTGTTCGCCGCCGAGGTCGCTTCTAACTTCCATCAGGCCATGGTGCGCGCCTATCTGTTTGAACACCACACCGACCCGGCATTCCAGGTCAATCTGGTGGAAGAGGCCATGTCCAACTTCCACCGCTACTTCTTCATCATGCCCACCCTGGCGCGCTTCGAGCTGGAGACGCATCAGCGCGCCGAACGCAGCCAGTCGCTCACCGCCGATGACTTGAACAGCTTGATGGCCGATCTGTTCAGCGAGGCCTACGGCGGCGAAATGAGCGTTGACCGCGAGCGGGTGGGCATCACCTGGGCCACCTTTGGTCACCTGTACGTGGACTACTACGTTTATCAATACGCCACCGGCATCTCGGGCGCGAATGCATTGGCCCGGCGCATTTTGTCCGGCACGCCCCGCGCCGCGGAAGATTACCTGGACTTCCTCAAAGCCGGCAGCTCGCTGTATCCGCTCGACGCGCTGCGACAGGCCGGCGTCGATCTGACCACGCCCGAGCCGGTCGAAGCGGCGTTCGACGTGTTGTCGCGTATCGTAGACCGGCTGGAGGCGAAAGCCGGCGAAATGAAACGGCTATAATGCCCGCGCAACATGAATGGTCCCTTACTTCAAATGCTCCAGGCCATCTCCAGCGGGGAGCCGATTGTTTTCGTCGCGGCGCTCCTGGTTGCGCTGATTTTGTTGTTTATCTGCTTTCCGATTCACGAGCTGGCGCACGCGATTGTGGCATACCGGCTCGGCGACGACACCGCGCAGAAACTGGGGCGCATCACCCTGAACCCGTTTGCCCACCTCGACCCGGTGGGTTCGATCGTATTTCTGCTTTTCGGATTCGGCTGGGCCAGACCAGTGCCTGTGAGCCTCTACCGGCTCACGGGCAGCATCAAAGTCAGCCACGGCCTGGTGGCGCTGGCAGGGCCGCTCTCCAATCTGGCGCTGGCCGCGCTATTTGGGCTGATCTACCGCGCCCTGAATGCCACGCTATTGCCGGGGCTGCCTTACGATATCGCCCGTCTCATCGACATCGCGGCCTATCTGGCAGTCATTCTGAATCTGTATCTGGCATTGTTCAACCTGATCCCGGTGCCGCCGCTGGACGGCTCGCGCATTCTGGCGGCAGTGTTGCCGGACTCGGCGACGCCGATCTTCGATCAACTGGAGCGATATGGGGTGTTCATCCTGATGGCGCTCTTCGCGCTTTCGCCCCAGTTGATGGGACCCGTGATCGCGCAGCCGGCCAACACCATCGCCGGCTTTCTGCTCGGCTATTAGCCCGGCTACACGCCCGGAGGGGCACACCTGCATGAGCAAGACACGCATCACAATCGTCGGCTGCGGCGCCATTGGCACCGCGCTCGGCATCGCCATTCGCGGCGCAGCCAAGGACATCGAGATCATCGGCCACGACAAGGACGGATCGGCCGCGCGTCGGGCCGAAAAACTCAAGGCCATCGATCGCAGCAACTGGAACCTGCCCTCGGCCTGCGAGAAAGCCCAACTGGTCATTCTGGCCATCCCTCAGGACGCTATCGAGCCAACCCTGAAAGCGATCGCGCCCGATCTGATCGAGGGCGCCATTGTGACCGACACCAGCGCGTTGAAAACGCCCATCCTTGACAAGGCCGCTCACGCGACGCCGGCCCACGCCGCATACATCAGCAGCGATATCGTGTTTGCCCCAGAGCGCGCCGCAGCACTGGCCAATCTGGAAACCCTCACGCCCGACGTGTTCAAAGGCGCGGTCTGGACGCTGACGCCGCGCGCCGGCACGCAACCACGCGAGATCGACACGATGGCCGGCCTGGCCCAGACCCTCGGCGCGACACCCATCTTCATGGACGCGGTGGAGCATGATGGGCTCAGGCTATCAGTCGAAGCACTGCCCTTTGCGTTGAGCAGCGCACTCATGCTGACCGTCAGCGGCGACGAAGCCTGGCGGGAGCGCAAATGGATGGCCGGCACAGCCTTCGAGCGCATGACCAGCCAGATCGAGTCGATGCAAGATATCGAACTCACCAACGCCCTGCTCTCCCAGCCAGAGTCGGCTGAATATTGGCTGAACCAGCTCATCATGCAGATGGTGGCGCTGCGCGACGCTGCGCGAAATGGCGACGCCAGCGCCGTGAAAGCCATGCTGGCCCAGGCCCGCGAACAACGGCTGCAATGGCTGACCGACTGGCATCGCGGCCGCGATGATGGCGGGACCAGAGTGCCGGTCGAGAAACCCAGTCTGCTCGGTTCATTGATCGGAACACGGCTGGCCTCCCGTCTGCAGAACCCGGCGTCAGACCCCGACTCAAAGGGCGGCAAGCAAGCCTAGCCGGCTCCCGGCGCGCAACTGCATCCATGAACGTTTCGACCGGAACGCCACAATCGAGCTTGCCTGCCCAGACGCCGGCCAAATCCGTGCAGCAACTGCGCATCCTCAGCCTTGCCCCAACCTCCTTCTTCGGAGACTACGGGTGTCACGTGCGCATCCTGGAGGAGGCTCAGGCGCTCAAAGCGCACGGACACGACGTAACCATTCTGACCTACTTCAAAGGCCAGGACGTTCCGGGCTTCCGCATCATTCGCACCGCGCCCACGCCCTGGCACGCCAACTACGAAGTTGGCTCGTCCCGGCACAAATATGCGTTCGATGCGCTGCTGTCGATTCGCCTGCTGCGCGTGCTGGCACGCAACCGCTTCGACCTGATTCATGCGCACCTGCACGAGGGCGCGCTGATCGGGAGCGTGCTTGGCAAACCGTGGGGCATTCCCGTCTGCTTCGACTACCAGGGCAGCCTGACCGATGAGATGACCCAGCACGGATTCATGCGCGACAACAATCCGGCGGTGCTGCGCTTTTGGCGGTGGATCGAGGGGCTGGCCAATCGCCTTCCCGACGCCATTTTCACCAGCACGCTGCGCGCGGCCGAGATATTGCGCGCTGAGCTAGGCCCGCGCAAACCGATCTACCCCCTGGTCGACGCAGTCAACACAGACACGTTCCGGCCGGATGTGCTCTCCTCATCTGAACGCGCCGCCTTGCGCGCGGCATGGGGCATCGGTGAAACCGAGACCGTCATCGTGTTCCTCGGCTTGCTGGCGCAGCATCAGGGCATCGAGCACATCATCGACGCAGCCGCCCGGCTCAAATCGCAGGGACGCCAGACACGCTGGCTGGTGATGGGCTATCCCGGCGTGGAGCGCTGGCGGCAACGCGCAGCCGGCCGGGGCGTCTCACAGGAAGTGGTGTTCACGGGCCGCGTGCCCTATCCCGACGCGCCGCGCATGCTGGCGCTGGGCGACATCGCCATCGCCCCCAAGCTCTCGCTCACCGAAGGCAGTGGCAAAGTGCTGAACTACATGGCCATGGGCCTGCCGACGGTCGCATACAACACGCCGGGGCAGACGCAATATCTGGGCAGCCTGGGACTGTACGCCGACGTGGGCAACCAGGAACAACTGGCCGCCAGGGTCGCTGAATTGATCGACCAGCCAGAACGCCGGCGCACCATAGGCCGGCTGCTGCGCGAACGAGCCGAGCAATCCTTCAGCTGGCAGAAAACCGGCCTGTTGCTGGCCGGCTACTACCAGCAGGTGCTTGACCGTTTTTCACGGCGCCCCCTCTCCCAATCTGACACGATTCGCAACACAACGTATGAGCACGATCACATCTGAGTTCGCCGAAATCTGGCGCTACCGACACTTGCTGAGAATGCTCGTCGTGCGAGACCTGAAAGCGCGCTACAAGAACTCCGCATTTGGCATCCTCTGGTCGTTCCTGCAGCCGCTGGGCATGATGGCCGTTCTGACGTTCGCCTTCGTCATCATCAACAAAGGCCCTGCCGACAAGCCCCATTACAACATCTACATCCTTTCCGGCTATCTGGCCTGGAC
>DAOUDB010000009.1:0-13358 GCA_034431495.1 Thermoflexales bacterium | reverse complement strand
ATCGTCTGCGGGTTGACGCGGGGCGGCTGGCGCATGGCCCGGATGACCCGGTTCACCGCAAAGCCAAAAAAAGCCAGCGAACCGGCTGTCGATGCGGCGATCAGCCACAACGAAACGCGCGCCGCCTGTTCTGTGACATGAAACAGAAACACCGAGCCAATCGCCAACGCCACGGCGCCACCCACGGCTACAGCCCATGTCTGCAACTTCAGGTCCAGGATGAGCAGACCAAACCCGCCGAGAATGAGCAACAGGCCGGCCCAGTTCACCGGCAGGCGTATCAGGCCGATCAAGGCCAGCGCCAGGCACAGTCCCGCTGCGATCTCGGCAAATCCGGTTCCAGGCGCGCCGGCTGCCACGACCAGCGAAAGCAACCCCAGGATCAACAAGATATAAGCGACGTCTGGATTGGCGATTGTGTTGAAGATAGCCTGACCGATGTCCATGGCTGTGCTCCTGCCGTCGAGCGCTGTGTCCAGCTCTCGATGCGCAGAGCTGGGGACTCACGACCTGGCGCTCGACTGCGTGGCGACCTGCTGGTCGCCATACACTTCTTCGATCGACGCAAGCACGTCTTGCAGCGAATTGACCTGGTCGACGATGCTGTCGCGTAGCCGCTGCGTCTTGGCGCTGTTGACATCGCGCGCGTCGATTAGCAACATCTGCGAGTACACCGTGCCCAGCGCCGTGAGCGTATTCTCGATCTGGAGCTCGGCCCGGTCCATCGTGTCAGACAGCTTGTCCAGCGAAGCCACTTGCGCCTGCCGGCGCGCAATGGTGTCGCGGATTTCAGCCTGGATGGCCGGGTCGCTCTCGCGAGCCAGCCGTTCGCGCAACTGGCGAATCGACTGTTCGGCGGCCTTGCGATCGTTCGCAAGAATCGTGTCGCTGCGATAAGCGTCCAGCCTCCGCGCCAGCGCATAGATGCGCCCGACCCAGTCCTGCACCTGATCGGCCACGTCCTGCAGCCGAAGGCGCAACGTAGAATCAGCCGTCTTGCCCATCGCGACGTCGATGCGCTCGCGGTATGCGATGGCTTGGCCGACCATCATCCGCAGATGCGAATCGTTCAACGCGCCGAGATTGAACTGCTCGCGGAAGACCTGTGAGGCGGCCTGAGCATTGGCCTCGCGGTTCGCCAGGCCAGCCCCAACCACTGCCAGCCACACCGGCGTCAGCGCAGCCAGCCACGCCACAGGCGGGGCGTCCACCAGCGGCACGCGCACCCCCAGCCCGACCAGCAATATGGCCGCTGCGATCACCAATGCGCTTGCCGGGCTGAGAATGGCATTCTGGACCATGGTCCAGAATGCCCGTTGCTTCAGATCACCCATGGGGTTGGCTCAGGATTGCGAGCTTTGGGCCCGGAACCGAGTTGCGTCACGCGCTATTCACACGCCACAATCCCAAATCCAAAATCGGGATCAGCTCTGGCCGATACCCAGCCGGCGCTTGCGCTCTTCGAGTTGGGCGTCCAGTTGGCCGCGACCCAGCGCCTCATCCATCTGCTGATCGAGGTTGCTGGCGCGGATTTCCGCCTCGGCGCTGGCCTTGTCGAGCCGGCTACGAATGCTGTCAGCCATGCGGGCCACATCCACATCGCCCACCCCGGCCAGATCATCGAGCGATCGAATGGCGCGGGTGGTGATCTCCTTGGCCTTGGCCAGTTCGAGCAGAGCGGCCATTTCCTCGCGCTGCTGGCGAATCGTGGTTAGCTTGGCCTGCAACTTCAGACGCGCGTCGAGCAGAGACTTGTACTCGCGCTCCTGGCGCTCCAGTTGCCCCTGAAACGTCTCGTACAGATCCTTGACCGAGTTCAGCTTAGCCTGCGCCGCGCGGGCCAGATCCTCTTTGTTCTGGGTTAGGAACATATCGATGTTCTTGTCCAGTTCGGCGATCTGCTTGGCGTATTCATCGCGCTTTCGCTGCAGCGTCTTGACCTGCCCACCCACGGTTGCAGCGGCATCTTCCAGCGCATCCAGGTTGTTGTCCACGTCACGGATGTACTGGTCGATGACGGCCATCGAGTTCGCTTTCAGCGCATTGTCCACCAGCGAATGCAGGTTGGCTGAAATCAGGGTTTGCACCTTTTCAAGGAGAGAAGCCATGAACTGAAACCTCCGAGTTATCGTTGTCGGCCCGGCTGTACAGGCGTGTCAAAGCGCGGGCAAATTTGTGTCGATTCCGAATCTCGAAAGATTATACCCGCGCAAATTCCGCCGACATGACTTTTGGCTGACGCTCAGAGAGGAGGCCAGCCCTCAGCAACGAACCGTCAGCGCGCGCACGGCAAGCACCAGCGCATCCGGCCGGCCAAACCCGCCCGCCTTGGTCACCATGCCCAGCCCGGCATGCGGCCCATCCGCCAGTTGCCCGATCGGAATGCCGGGAAGGACTTCGCCATCCAGCTCGAGCCAGCGCGCACCGAAGGCCCGGCAGGCAGCCGCCGCGATATCGCCGCCCGTCAACACCACGCCGGCGACTGCGACACGAGAAGCCAGGATATCGTTCGCCGTATCTGCCAGGAAACGCGCCACGCCGCCTGGCCCTTGCACGCAAGGCTGCGACCCGGCCACACTCACCACCACCGACTGCCCGGCCACGAGCGCTGCCCTGGCATCCGCCACCAACGCGCGCCGATCGGCCGGCAACACGCCATCCATCGCCACGCGCAAGACCTCAATACCGCACCGGCCCGCATAGTCAACCTGATCGGCCGCCACTGAATGCTGGCTGCCGACCACGACCAGGGCCGGGCAATCACCGCCACCGCACGCAGCACACGCCGCTGGCTCTGACTGTCGGCCCATCTGCATCCGTTCCGCGACCGCGCGGGCCAGCCCGGCCGACCCGCACAACAGCGGCAGGCCGGCGCGCCAGGCAGCGCCCGCCAGCGCAGCCAGATCATCGTTCGTCTCGGCATCGGCCAGGAAGAGGGCCGGCTCAGAATGCAACATGAACCGAGCGAGCGGATCTTCGCCTGCGCGGACCTGCGCGAGCGATAGAGTGTGCACGCGCCCGGTCATGTAGGGTTCGAACAGCGCCCGTAGACCGGCCACAGGCGTCTCCGCGCCAAAGCCGGCCAACTCGAGCGACCGGCCCTGCACATACTGCCAGCCATTCACCGTGGTGCGGCCCTGATCCGGGAAGGCCGGCGCAACCAGAATGCGGCCAGCCCCGCACGCCTGGGCGACAGCGCGCAATTCGGGACCGGCATGGCCGCGCAAGGTCGAGTCTATCTTCTTGTAGATCAGCGTCGGCCTGCCCTGCGACAGGGTCACCTCAGCAGCGCGCCGGGTCGCTTCCATCGCGGCATCCGCTGATCCGTGACGGCTCTCTGTGCTCACGGCCACCACCTGAGCCGGCGGCATCTGGTCGGTTAGATAGTCAGAGGTCAGAGCGACAATGGTTTTGAGGCCGCTGCCGGCGAAACAGGCAGCAGTGTCACAGGCGCCGGTCAGATCATCGGCGATGATGGCAAGCTGAAGAGGCGCGCGCTTATGCATGGCTGGCCGTCAGAATTGGAAGCGTCTCGGGGGCATGAGTGAGCACGCTGATCGTAGCATCTGGCCCTTGCCGGCGCAGCGCTGCTTCGAGGGCATCGTCGAGACTGGAGAATGGCGCGAATCCCAGCGCGCGCGCATCCTCATGTGGAATGCCGTGACTGACCAGCGACACGGCTGCGCGCTGCCGCACTTTGGCCCAGGCCAGCGCCAGCGCGCCTGAAACGAGATCACCGATGTCGCCTAGCGCGATCATGCGCTCGATGCGTTCAGCCGGCAGCGCGGTGAATGCCAGCATGTTGCGGTGCGTGACCGACACGCCTTCCGGGCTGGGCGTCACCACAATGATCTCGCCGCCGGCTTTCACCGCTCGCTCTGCCGGATAGAGCGATTTGTGCGCCTGCCAGAATTCGATGTCGCAGGGATGCGAACCGGCAATGACGATATCGGCCGGGCTGGGCAACGGCACGCCATAGACATCGCGCGCAAAGGCAACACCGGCGCGATGCGCCAGATGCGGTTCGCCGTAGACCGCCCGCGCCAGCCGGCCGGCGCGATCGAGCACAACGTTCAGAATCGCCTTCAGTCCCACCCGCGCCGCAATGCGCTCGATCTCATCACGCACGGGGTTCTCGACCTGGCCCAGATAGGAAGGCGAGGCGCGCGTGCTGAGATAGTGTGTTGCGCCCGTGGTCGCGGCGCCAGAGATGCCGGGCTGAATGATCTTCGCGCCGCCGGAGAAACCGGGAATATGATGCGGCACGATACTGCCCACGCCCATCAGGAAGTCTGCTTCCAATGCCAGCCGGCAGACCTGCACCGGCGTGCCATTCGGCGTGCGCCCCAGGTCGGCCAACTGCGCCGGATCCTGCCACGGGCTATTGACGACGCGCACCCGGCGACTGACTTCATCGCCAAAATGGCGCGCAATCTCCGAGTCAGTCATCGGCCGGTGCGTGCCCAGAGCGATCAGGACGGTCACACAATCGTCATCCACGCCGGCCCGGTTCAACTCATCCAACAGGATGGGCAGGATAAGACGCACCGGCGTCTGGCGCGTCATATCATCGGCCACAAGCACGGCTCGCCTGGCGCCGCGCGCTGCATGACGCAGAGGCGGCGCGCCGATCGGCGCGTCGATCGCCCGGCAGATTTCGGCGGCCGGGTCAGCCGCCGGCGCAACGTCGCGGGGAGAGGCAACCGCCAGCAGGTTACTCGCAGGAATTCGCGCCACGAGCTGGCCGTCGCCGTAAGGAATGGAGACCGTCTGACGCATGGGTGAAGTTGCCGGTTACAAACCGCGCCGGCGCGCGCGAACCATTTGAGCGGCAACGCGAATAGCCGCCAACAGGCTGCTGTCGCTGGCCTTGCCTGTGCCGGCAATATCGAAGGCGGTGCCGTGATCCACCGACGCGCGAATGATCGGCAGGCCGATGCTCACGTTCACGCCGTCGTCGAACGCCAGAAGCTTCATGGGGATGTGGCCCTGGTCGTGGTACATGGCCACAACAATGTCGAACTCACCTTTCACCGCGCGCAGAAAGACGGTGTCGGGCGGTTGCGGTTCGCTCACGTTCAGTCCGCGCGCGCGGGCCTGGCGCACGGCCGGGGCGATCTCGCGGGCCTCCTGGTCGCCAAACAATCCGCCTTCGCCAGCGTGCGGATTCAGGCCGGCCACGGCGATGCGCGGCTGCTCGATGCCCAGGGCGCGGCATGATTGATACGCCAGATCGATCACCTCGCCCACGCGCTGCTGCGTCACGCGGCGCACGGCCTCTTCGAGGGAGACGTGCGTGCTGACGTGAACGACGCGCAGGCTGGGGCCGACCAGCAACATGCTGACCTTGCCGGCCCCGGTGCGCTGCGCCAGCAGCTCGGTATGGCCGGCGTACTCGAAGCCGGCCAGATTCATGGCCGCCTTGTTCAAGGGGGCTGTGACAATGCCGTCTACGTCGCCGGCAAGCGCGAGATCGCACGCCTTGAAGACATACTCAACAGCCGCCCGGCCGGCTGGCGCGCCGATCTGGCCGAGCGGGCATTGCGCTGGCGCGGCGTTGGCGAGATCGAGCAGGGTGAGATGCTCGGGCGCATAGCGCCCCTCGCCCGGCACGCTCACGACTTCGATGGGGGGACAGGGCTGGGCCAGACATGTTGCTGCGCGTTGCAAGATGCGGTGATCGCCGATCACCAGCGGCCGGCAATCGTCATACACCGAATCACGCGACAGGGCTTTGAGGATGATCTCGGGGCCGATGCCGGCCGGGTCGCCCATCGTAATGGCGAGCAGGGGGCGCGTGTCGTGGGTCTGATCCATCGGAACATTCACATGCCGCCGGGGCGGCTAATCCTCCGCATAGGCGAACAGGCCGCTGAGTGACTCGCGCAGGTAATTGCGCAGAATGGCCTCGCCAAAAATCGGCGCGACCGACAGGACGGTCATGTTCGGCAGCCGCTTTTCGGGCGGGACCGGCACCGTGTCGGTGCACACAATCTCCTTGATCTGCGGGATCGCCGCCAGCCGCTCCAGCGCCGGGCCGACGAACAGGCCATGCGTGCAAATCACAGTGATGTGTTCCACCCCATTGGTGACGAGCACCTTGCTCAGTTCCACGACCGAGCCGCCGGTGGCGATCTCATCGTCGTAGATCAGGGCTTGTTTGAAACCCTTGACCTGTTTGCCCACCAGTCCCCGGATGACAACTTCGGTGTCCGAAACACGCGCCTTGTCGGCTGTGGCCACGTTAAGCCCAAGTTCGGCTGCGAAACGGGCCGTGGGCTTGGCCCGGCCAAGATCGGGCGCGACAACAATGGTCTCATTCGGATTGAGATCTCGTTCGCGGAAGTACTTCACGAACAACGGGCGCGATGTCAGCGGGTCGGTTGGCAGGCTGAAGAAGCCATGCACCTGGGGCGAATGCAACGTCATGGTCATGACGTGCGTGGCGCCGGATGTCTTCAGCAGATCGGCCACCAGTTTCGCGGTGATCGAAATGCGAGGGGCATCCTTCTTGTCCGAGCGGGCGTACGAGTAGTATGGAATGATGGCGTGCACTTCGCGCGCGGCGGCGCTGCGGGCAATGTCACACATCATCAGCAATTCGAGCAGCGCGTCGCTGACCGGGGGGATGAGCGATTGCAGGATGAAAACCGTGCGGCCGCGCACCTGGGTGCCGAGCTGCACATAGAGGTTGTCGTTGTTGAAGCGCGAGGTGTGAGAAGGGTCAAGCTCAATACCGAGGTGCGCTGTGATGTCGGCGGCCAGCTTTGGATGGGACCGGCCGGCAAAGAATCGAATGTCGTCTGGGTCGAGTTGCCTGTTCATCAGTGCTCATAAATCCAAATGTGAAGATCGGGTTAAGTTTAGTACAATCAGCATTCCCATGATTGATGTCAACGACTTGCGCAAAGGCGCCTGCTTCCTGCTCGACGGGGAGATTTTCAAGGTGCTGGAGTACACCCACAACAAACCCGGCCGCGGCAACGCCACCATCCGCGTCAAGATCGTCAATTTGCGCAGCGGGGCGCAATTCGAGCGCACGTTCCAATCCGGCAACCGCGTGGAAGACGTCGAACTGGACAAGCGGCCGGTGCAGTTTCTGTATCACGACGGCGATTTCTACAACTTCATGGACACAGAAACATACGAGCAGTTCGCGCTGGGCGAAAAGCTGCTCGGCGAACAGGCCGCCTACTTGAAGGAAGGCCTGCACCTGAAGCTAGTGTCGTTGGAGGGCGAGCCGCTGGATGTGGAACTGCCGGTGACCGTCGATCTGCGGGTGGTCGATGCCCCGCGCGATATCGCCGGAGACACTGCCGCCGGTGGGGGCACCAAAGTCGTGACGCTGGAGACCGGCCTGAAGGTGACGGCGCCACTGTTCGTGAACCAGGATGACATGCTGCGCATCGACACGCGCACCGGCCAGTACGTGACACGCGTATAAAGCGCCGATCAACTTGCCGAAACTCAGCGGGGCAACATCGAGGGGGATGCTGTTGGCATCCCCCTCGCGCTTTGCGAACTTCAAGAACCTGCGAACCCGTTACTTCGGCATGTGCATCGGCATGACCACGTGCAGGAAGTTGTCCTCGCCCACCGGCTTGAACATACCGGGGCTGCGCGCCCCGTTGCTCTCAAAGGCGACCTGCGGCGTGGACATCACAGACAGAACGTCGATCATGTACTTCACGTTGAAGGCGATTTCCATTTCCGGCCCGGTAACGCTCGCCTCCAACTGGCTCTGATTGTCGCCTGTCTCGTCTGCGCGGGCCATGATCCGCACCGACCCCGGCTCCAGGTCCTCGCCCGGTTTGATCTGCAAGCGCATCGTGTCGGAGGCGTCGCGCGCGAAGATGCTGGCCTGGCGGCACGCTTTCAGCAGATCGGCGGTGTTGATCACCATGCGCGTCTCGGTCTTCCTGGGAATGATCGGCTCGTAGTCTGGATAGCGCTGATCGATCAACTGCGCCACCAGATCGACGTTGGCCATGTGGAAGAGCACCTGGCCGCGTGAGGGCGTCACGCTGATCGCCACCGGCTCTTCCTGATCGCCCACAATGCGCGCCACCTCGGACACCGCCCTGGACGGAATGAGAATGGTGCGCGCCTCAGCCACCGGCTCTTTCAGCGTGGTGCTGCATACGCTCAAGCGGAAGCCGTCTGAAGCCGCCATGGTGATCCTGTCGCCTTCCAGCTTTGTCAGCACCCCGGTCAGCATGGGCCGGCTCTCGTCTGTAGCAGCAGCGAAGACCACCTTGTTGATGATGCTCTTGAGCGCGCCGGCGTCGATGTAGGCCGCGCCATCGGCCTCAAAGGTCGGGATGATCGGGAATTCCTGGGCATCGATGCCTTTGATGTTGTTGTCGGTGCGGCTGGAGGTGACGCGGAGTGTCTGCGTGCGAATGTTGAGTTCCAGATCGACGCGGTCTGGCGGGAGCAAAGCGACCAGTTCGGTGAAGGTGCGGGCCGGCACAGTGATGGCGCCTTCATCCTCCACCTTTGCGCCGACCCAGCAATTGATGCCCAGTTCGAGATTGGTTGCGGCGATCTTCATCCGGCCGCTGTCGGTTGCCAGCAGCACGTGGGTCAGCACCGGCAGCGTGGCCGTGCGCGCTGCCACAGCCCGGCCGACGATGTTCAAGCCCTTCGCCAGATTTTCCTGCAGACACGAGACTTTCATGAAGTGCACCTTCCTTCAGCAGTGTCAGTTTTCCGAGTACAAGCCGCTCTCAGGCAGCAGTGAGTCGAAGTCACGCTCCAGATCAGCCCTTAACTGCCGCACAGCCCATCGAGTATCCTCAATTCCAGACGGATCGTCAATCGGAGCGCGCCCAAACTGCTTCACGCCCGTGTAGCTGGGCATTAGCCGGCGTCCGGACGGCATTACCAACGCATACGGGCGGCTGCCCACAAAGGCCTCAGCCAGTTCGGCCGCCTCGGCCATGTTGCGCGCAGCGATCAATCCGCTCCGGCCTATCACACTCGCGCTGTCGTCTCCCACCACAATGACCCGATAACCATTCTCGACGATGCCTCGCGCCAGTGTATACGCGCAATGCTCGCCATCGCGAATGCCCTGTCGGCGCAACTGGTGGAGGATGCTGTCCATATCGGTTGCGTCTGCCAGAATGTCGAGAAACTGCTGCCGATCTGCGCTATGCCCGCCGGCCCTGTTTGCAACCGGCTCTCCGAGCGGGAGCACCAGAACCCCGCCCTTCACCAGCACGCCGTTGCGCGACATGGTGATGAAAGCGCTGTCGCAGCTTACGCAGTACAAATCGCGGCCGGGTTCGGCGGGTGGAGCGATAATGACGTTGTACGTCTCGCGGGGCGCCTCGACCTCGTAAACATCGCGGGCGAACTCAACCAGCCGGTCATGTACGGCATTGGGCGCGCCGGCGGCAACCGCCACCACATTGCCGTTGGGATCGACGACGGCGTTCAGCACAAACACCAGACCGGCCCGCTGCCCGATCTCACGGATGGCGCGCTGGCAGGCGTTTTCGTTCACGTTGCCGGCCAACACCGATGGATCGTCCAGGAAGCGGGGGCTGTAAAGCTCGTTGATGGTGGCGGCGCCGGCGCATCCCACAGCCACAACCTTGCTGCCGCCGGTGTATCCCGCATACACATGGGGCCGCACCACGCCGGTGGCCACCAGCATATCGGCCTCGACTGCGTGATAGTTCACGCTCACCGGCACGTTTTCAAACATGCCCAGGTCGTCGTTCTCGCGCACGTCATGAGGGTCGTGATTGAAGACGGGGTAACGCCCAACCACCGCGCCGCCCAATTGCAGATAAATCTCCGCGTCGCTGCTCCGCCGGCGCAACCCCGTGGCAGATAGAATCGTGATGTCTTCATCATGGACGCCGGCGGCTTTCAGTTCGCGAATGAGCGCCGGCGCCAAAATCCCATCCAACCCATCGGGATCGTAGTTAGGATCGGCGCATACGAGCGTCACACGGCTGCCCGGATGGCACCGCATAGCCAGGGGCAGCGATGAAATCGGCCGCGCCAATGCAGCGCCGATTGCTTCGCCGACATCTGAGAGCGGCTCCACAGCGCGAATCGCCGGTCGATCCACACGCCATCTTGCAGGCAACTCATCCTTCGAAAATCTCACATCACACCTGATTGCTTTCCCTGGCCGCATGGATGCAGCCAGTCCATACCCGGCTGCGTCGCCTCAACGCGCTTGCGCCAGCCCGGGCAAAGAATATTTTACAGTGCCGTCATGTGAAAATGATAAGCGGCGATATCTCCATTCCCCCTCCCGCAGTCCAGGTCACAGGACGCACCACGCACCTGCGGGAGGGTATACTGACTCCCGATGGATCAGCGAATCTGGTTGCGGCGCGTCATCGCCTTGCTCGCTCTGCTCGTCGGGTTGTTGCTCATCCTGGCCGGCCTGGTGATGACCGTGTCCGCCGAGCAACCTACCCCCTCGCAACCGGCGAACTTTGCGCTGTCACATCCGCCACAGACGTCGCCGGTTGCGACCCGCGCGCAGACGCAAACTAATCCGCTCGCAACCCGCCCGATTGCCCCCGCAAGTGCGCCAGCCAGAGATGCGGCGCCGGCAACATCTTCGCCCGCGCGCGTACCCACGACTTCCCCCACAGCGCCGGAGCCGGCCGCGCCTGACAGAGCGCCTGAAATCCCGCTCCGCATCATCATCCCCGCCATCAACCTTGACGCGCCGGTGCAGCCGGTCAAACTCATCGTCAGCCGGAATGGCCGCACTGCCGAGTGGGGTGTGCCTGCGGGCCGGACGTCGGGCTGGCACAGCACATCAGCGCGCCTGGGCGAGCCGGGCAACCTGGTGTTGAACGGACATCACAACATTCGTGGCCGCGTCTTTGCGCGCGTCAAGGATTTACAGCCGCTGGACCAGATCATCGTCATCGGCGAGCGACGCAAAGTGACCTACGAGGTCGTGGAGCGCAAATTGCTGCTCGAGCGCGGTCAGCCTTTGGCGGTGCGGATCGAGAACGCTCAATGGATCATGCCCACCGAGGACACGCGGCTGACGCTGGTCACGTGCTGGCCGCCAACAGACAACTCGCACCGGCTGATCGTGATTGCCCGGCCTGTCGCCGAAGAGTGGCTGGAGCTGGACACAGCGGCCAAGTGAGGCGCCAGAGCATCCAGCAGATTTCAACTCCCCCGTTCCAGTCGCTCCAAGAGACGCTTTGCATCCCGATCCCCAGGATCGGACTTGATCGCCCGGCGGAAAGCGGCAATCGCCAGGTCGATCTCTCCCCGGTCGCGGTGCACCAGGCCGATATTGTAGGCCGCGCTCGGCGCAAACGGATCGATCTTCAACGCCTGCTGAAATGCCGATAGAGCCTTCAACTGCTGTTCTTCGCCGGCCAGAATTGGATTGCCCAGATACGCCGCGCCCAAGCTGATCCACAATCGCGCGCTATCCGGCGCCTGTTGCACCGCGCGTTCCAGCACGGGGATGGCGTCGCGATGCCGGCCCGACATCAGGTATGCACCACCAAGATTCAGCGCCGCATCTGCGTCATCGGGCCGGATTTCGTGGGCGCGTTTGAGCAGGGGCAGCGCTTCTTTCGCTTTGCCCTGCTGCAACAGGCGCGTGCCGACGCGCAATTGCTGGCGGAATTGCCGCTCATTCCCCATTCGCAGCCACGTGTCCAGTCGCTCCTGCTCAGACTCAGAGTCGTGCGCGGCAGAAGCGTGTTGGTCATGTTCTGACATGCGCTCGATTATAGGCGGTGAAAGAGGGCGAATTTCCATGTGGGGCAATTGCCGGACTTTTAGGGGCGAGTCAGTGACTCGCCCCTACGGGCGCGCTCGCCCCTACGGGCGCGCATGAATCGGCATATTGCCCCTGCTGTGAAACGCATCCGTGGGAGATGCCACGGATCCGGCCTGAAGATGGTCTTGCTGCAGCGCGCGCTCAACATCGTCGAGCGTTGTTACCCGGCTGATGGCACGCAGGAACTCGCCGACAGAGCGACTGCGCTGGCGCAACGCCTGAACCGCCGGCCCGATGGGATCACGACCGGCGGTGGGTGAGCCACCCGGAACAGCGTTGTACGCGCCGTGAAAAGCAAAGTAAGCCTGGTTCAATTTGCGGATCGCATAGCCATTTTTAACAAACAGCCTGCGGCGCTCTTCCATATACGCCTCGGCTTCTTCGATTTTGCCGGCGGCCAGCAGATCATCCACGCGCAAGCGCGTTTCGCGCATCTCGGCGCGAAAATCGAAGGCCGGCGGTTCATCCGGGCCGGGCGGTGTGGGTGGCTGCGGCGCAACTGGCGCCGGCTGATCGGGGCGCGCCAATTCGGGATAGAAACGCCGGAATACCCGCTCGGCGATTTCATCCTCGAAGATACTGGCCGCTGTTTCATTGATTACGCGCGACACCGGATCATCCAGATATCGCAGCGCCACCGGCGCCAGGGCAACCATGAGATAGTTGTGCGCCCACTCGTGGGCGCCGGTGCTGATAGCGAAACGCAATGAGGAAGTCTCAGGCAGCATGGTCGGATACGCTGCCAGGCCGCCGATCGGCGTCACCAGTGTCGAAACATTGAATCGCTCAGCCACCATGCGCTCGATACGGTCTTGCTCGTCCACCGTCAAGCCGGTTTGCAGTCCACGCTGGTCGATGGTCACGATCCGATCGCGCGGTGAGACGATGAGGATGTATGGCAAGGGCGTGAAACGGAAACGCAGCGGCGGCATCACCTGGCCCCCCAGCGCAAATCCCTCTTCACGCAGAATGGCTTCGACCTGTTCCTGGATGATTGCCTCGGCCACGTACTGATGCGCGTTGATCTCTTGCCGGCGCTGATCGCGCTGCGCGCGCAATTCCGCTGAAGCAGCTTCATGATCCGTGATATCTGGATCAACGTAGATGCGACGAATCTCGCTTTCCAGACGTTGATATTCGGCCATGCGGGTCATATAGTCACGCACAAAGGCCACCTGATCTGCATCGGTCATGCCATCGTGCGGCCGAATGAACTCGTACCCAAGTTTCCCGATAGCCGCCCCGGCAATCCAGGTAACGAAATCGAAGTGATAGCCGGCCAGCAACCGATCCATGACATAGGATCGATCAGATGGCAGCGGCACATCGTAGTTCAGCGTGATGAGCAGCAGCCCCCCCACGATGATCTTGGGCAGGACACAACGGCCAAACCCTGCAACAGCGCGCCATGCGCGGATGACACCTTGCATCACGTCAACACTCTCGGCGCATTCCGTTGTCCACAGCCCATGCACAGCAGGGCGCACCTTATGACGTTTTTCCTGTCACGAACAGACGCCACATATGGGGATAGACAGGCAGATACATCGTACCACTGGACATCGTCTCA
>DAOUDB010000008.1:0-4957 GCA_034431495.1 Thermoflexales bacterium | reverse complement strand
GCGATGTTGCGGGCAATCAGCCAGCCGGCATGCACCGGCTGGGAACCGCCATCCCACGCCATCACCGCATTCCAGCCGGTGTGGTGGATGTCAGCGCCATCCGAACGGTGGTTGCCGCGGACAACGCCATTACCATCACCGACGGGGCGACCAGTCTCTCCGCGATCTACTTCGGCAATGTCACCGGCGACTCGGCGATTCGCGGCAACACGGTCGAGCTGACCGGCGCGGTCACGTCGAGCTTCATGCACGCTGTGGACGCGGCGGGCAGCGCGTCTGCCGGCCTGTTGACCATCGAGCAGAATGACTTGCGCGGCAACGCCAAAGGCAGCCTGAGCGCCGGCGTGCGGTTGCGCGCGACCCTGCCGGCCAGTCTGTCGGTTCAGATCATCAGCAACACGGTCGCCGGCTTTCACAGCGGCCTGCGCGTCAATGCGCCGCTCGATGTGCTGGCGCAGGGCAACACCCTGACCGCGAACCAGTACGGCGTGAACAGCAGCGGCACGACAGCGGCGCTGGGATTCACCGCTGTCAACAACACCATCAGCGGCAGCAGTGTGGCGGGCGCGCTGATCGAGGGCACAGGGGTGATCACGGCAACGTTCAGCGGGCATCCCGCTCTCGCCAACACATGGTCCGGTAATGCGGTGAACATCACCACCACCGCCCCCTACGCCCCGCCGAACGTCAATGCGCTGTGGAATGACTGGGGCGTGTATCAGGCAGATGCCATCGAGAACAGCATCTATCACCACTATGACCACAGCGCGCTGAAGCAGACTGACTATATGACCCTGACGGCGACGGTGGCGCCGGCCACGGCAGCTGCCAATGGTCTGGCGGCGGTGACCGTGACTGCCAATGTCACCGGCTTCATCGGGGCCGGGGCCGGCAGCGTGGTGGCCTTTGCCAGTGACATTGCCATTCCCGCCGCGCCAACGGCGACGACGGATGTGGATGGCAATGCGCAGATGGCGTTCACCTCGGTTGTCAGTGGCGTCGCCACAATCACCGTGACCTCGGGCAGCGAAGTGGTGGTGTTGACGGCCACGTTCACCTCCACGCTGCCGCCGGCGGTATCCAAGCAGGCTGATCCGCCCGCTGGCGCCGTCGTCGGGCCGGATAGCGAGATCACCTACACGATCGCGGTCACCGCCCCGGATGAGGGATTGCCCGATGTGACCATCGTGGATAGCATCCCCGCCGGCGCGACCTACGTGGCTGGCAGTGCGAGCGGCAGCGGCAGCGTCACCGAAGGCAACCCGATGCAGATGACGCAGACCGCTCTTGCGCCGGGCGAGGTGGCAACCTTGACTTTCCGCGTACGCGCGCCGGCCAGCGCCAGCCTCAATCCTGTTATCACTAACACGGCGACCGCGCTGGGATCGGCGACCTCGCCCACAACTACCGCCCCCGTGACGCATGCGCTGGGGCGTGTGGTGAACGTGAACACCGGCCAGTGGTATCTGACGATTCAGGCAGCAGTGAATGATGCCGGCAACGGGGCCGGCCACGTGATCAGCGCCACACCCGGCCTGTACGCCGAATCGGTGACCCTCCCGCCGGTCAAGCAGCCGCTCACCCTGCAGGGCGCCGGCGTGAACGAGACGACGATCGCCGGCTCGAACAGCGGCATTGGCATCTACTTGCCGGACAACTCCGATGGCGTGACGGTCACACAGCTCACCGTGCGCAACTTCCAGTACGGTATTCGCGGCCCCTACAGTGGCGGCCCGTTGCGCAATATCCTGATTCAGGATGCGGCGCTGGTCAGCAATACCTTCCACGGTTTCTACAGCGAAGCGTGGGCCGAGCACAACGTGACCTTCCGGCGCGTAAATGCCTCGTATAACAACGCAGCCGGCGGCAACGGCGGGCGCGGCATCTGGTTGATAAATGGCGACAAGTCGAACATCGTGATCGAAGATGGTGTGTTTGTGGGCAACGGCCTGGTGGGTATCGACATCAGCGATGGCAGCGTCACCGGCCTGACGATCACCAACAACCTGGTACAGGACAATCGCGACGCCGGGATTGGTTTCATCGATGGCCGGAACGCGCTGGTCTACAGCAATACACTGTTAAACAATGGTCGATTCGGCATTGAAGTGAAGAACTCGGTTGGTGATGGCACCCTGGACGGGCCGAACCGCGTGGTAGTGATGCAGAACCGGGTCGAGCGCACCGCGCCGGCCACAGATGCGCGCGACTATGCCGGTGTCGCGGTGATCCGTCGCTATCCCGCGGCCGGCAACCCCGATCAGCCGGCTGGTATCGTGATCATCAGCAACACGGTGAGCGGCTATGTGCGCCAGGCGGGCGGCACCGGCGATGGCTTCGGCATTGTTGTGGCGGGTGACAACCACACGGTGCGCGACAACGTGGTGGCCGGCAGCGATGTGGGCGTCCAGGCGCAGGGCGGCAATCCCTCGCTGAACCAGCAGGGCACAGCCTACTTCGATCGGGACAATGCCGCGTTCGGCGGCGTGACGCTGGCCGGCAATACCCTAACGGGCAACGGCATCGGCGCGCGCGCGCTGGGCATGGCCGCCATGACGGCCACCAACAACCTCATCAGCGGCAGTCTGTTGGCCGGCGTGGTGATCAGCGGCAACAACGCGATGACGGTCACAATCGGCGGTGATCCGGCGCAGTTCAACACCTTCCGCAACAATGGTGGCGGGTTCAATTGCTCGGGGGCAGCCGGCGTGTGCAACGTTCGTGTTATCGGCGTGCCGGCCGGCGCGCCCTCCATGAACGCTTACTACAACGATTGGCTGAGTGGCCTGGATGACTTGCCGGGCATCGAGAACAGCATCTGGCATGTCGCAGACAATGGGGCGCTGGCGGAGGTGGACTACTACACCATCACCCTGTCGGCGACGCCGGCGGTGCAGGTGGCAGATGGTGTGTCGCCAGTGACGGTGACTGCGCAGATCTCTGGCCTGTTGGAAGTGGCCGGTGTGGCCGGGCGCAACGTGGGTTACGACCAGACGCCGGTCTTGGGTGTGCTCAACCCGGCCAGCGGCGTATCGCCGTTGAATGCAGCCGGTCAGAGTGTCATCCACATCACGTCATCCACGCCGGGCACAACGGTGGTGGAAGGCTGGGTCATGGTGATGCCGCCCTCGCCGCTGTTCCTGAACCCGCTGTCGAACGATGTGATGGTCACGTTCGAGGCGGCCCAGGAGCCAACCGTGTCGAAACAGGTGTCACTGCCGTCTGGCAACGTCTATCCGGGCAGCACCGTCACCTACACGGTGCTGGTGACGGCTCCGATGTTCAACGCGCTGGCGAATGTGGTCGTGACCGACGCGATTCCGCTCAACACGGCCTACGTGCCCGGCAGCGCTTCTGGCAGCGCGGCGGTGAGCGGGCCAGATCCGCTGAGCATGACGCTGCCGATGCTGGGCGCCGGCCAGACGGCGACACTGACCTTCCGCGTGCAGGTGTTGCCCGGCGGCCCCGGCGCATACGAGATCGAGAATCAGGCCTGGGTCAGCAATGCCTCATCGCCTGCCGAGGTAACGGTGACCAACAAAGTCACCTTCACGGTCAGCGCGCCGGCCTTCATCACTGTCACGGTCGATCCAGACACGCAGCCGGCCGGCGGCCCGACGTCGCTGGTCACGGTCACAGTGGCCGATGACAATCACAACCCGATGGCCGGTGTGCCGGTAGCAGCGATGGCGGGCCTGGGCAATGTGACACTGGCGCCGGCCACAGACGCCATCGGCCAGGCGTTGGGCGTGTGGACGCCCGGCCCGGTGTCGGGTCACGACGCGCTGACGGTGACGACGGGCTACCTGACCGGCAGCGCGCCGATCACTGTGCTGAGCGGTCTGCCGGCTACGATCACGGTGGTTGTGTCACCGGACACGCTGGTGGCCGGCAGTGGGCAGACAGCCGTTGTGACGGCCACCATCGTGGATGGGCAGGGCAATCGGCTGCCGGGGCTGGACCTCAGTGGGGAGATTGTGCCGGGCACATCGGCCACGCCGGGCGCCCTGTCGCTGGGCGGAACGACCGATGTTTGGGGCGCCATCTACGGCACATGGACTGCGTCGGCCGGCTCGGTCATGGGTGATGCGGTGATCTCGGTCACGCACGCCGGGTTCGGTGTGGTCGGCGTTGCGCCGGTGACGTTGACGGCGGGGTCGATGGCTGTGTTCACCATCACTGCTGCGCCGGATGTGCTGGCGGCCAACGGCATCAGCACGTCGCTTATCACCGTCTTTGCTGCGGACGCATTTGGCAACCCGTTGAGCGGCGCCGACGTGACGTTGGAGTGCTGGTTGTGCAGCGCGCTGGGCATGCAGCCGAACCCGGTCACGCTGGATGCCAACGGCGTGGCAACCTCCACATTCACCGCCGGCAACTGGCCGGGCACGGCTGTGGTGACGGCCACGCTGAACGGCGGCACGGTCACAGCCACGATCCAGTTGGTCGCGCAGAACGGGTTGATGGGTTCACTCAATGCTGTCTTCGGCGCGCGCATCTCGTACACGCTCAGACTGACGAATACCGGCATCGGGCCGGAGCTGGGTGTGGTGATCACCGGCTACATCCCGACCAACACCGTGTCGGTTGGCTGGCCGAACTATCCGTCCATCGTTTGTGACCCGCCCGTCAGCGATTTGTTGTTTGTCGGTGGATCGAGCAATGGCGTGAGCTACTTCCACACCAGTCCGCCGTTCGACATGGCGCCGGGGCAGACCTGCACCCTCACCTGGCTGGTGGACCCGTTGAGTCGCGTGGGCAATATCATGAACACGGCGACGGCGACGAGTCTCAACAGCGCGGTCGCGCTGGATGTCAGCATCGAAATCCATCGCGTGTTCCTCATCATCGTGATGAAGCAGTAAACCTGCAAACTGGCGACTGCTGCGAGAAGAGGCGCAGAGCGCGCCCGGCCCACCCGGCCGGGGGCGCCTGTTTTTTGGGGCCGGGCGGCGGG
>DAOUDB010000007.1:0-1814 GCA_034431495.1 Thermoflexales bacterium | reverse complement strand
AGAGAACGATTATTTTCGTCAATTTCCTTTAAACGATCATAGTAAGTCTGAAGCAAGCGCTCCTGGTGCGCAGGGTTTTGGTGCTCCGTCGAGATTACATTCTCAGCCATCAAAACTCCTTTGTTCAGAGATTGCCCGGTCAAACCCTTATCTCGTAGGTCGTGTCCTTAGGGCAATCGCGTCTTATTTGAACAGCGTTGCCAGTACGGTTCGCATGTAGTCGAGGTCCCAGGCGGCTTTGAGTCGTTTGTTGAAGATGCCTACCTTGCAGGTCGTTTCCTGTTTGAGCAGATTCAGGGCGATGTGGCGCAGGATGGCCATGTTTTGGGCGCCGTGATCCTTGCGTACGCGTGACTCATCCTCGCGAAAGGCGATATCCAGAATCCAGTGCAGCGAATTCTCAATGCGCCAGTGCCGTCGTTTGCTGCGCAGCAGGTGGGCGGCGCTCGTATCGGTGCTGGATATGTAGTAGCGTGTCTCGACCGAGCACTCGGCGCCGCAACGCCGTTCATGCCGCACCATCATGACCGTCGTCAAGCCGGCGAACGCATGGGCATGGCGCAAGTGCCTGATGACCTTGGGATCGTTGATGGTCCAGGCTTCACGCAGTTCGAGGCGGCCGTGGCCTTTATTCCACGTTTTGGCGTAATCGTACGCATAAGCCCGGTGCTGGCTGGCGGCCAGATCCGTAAAGAGCCGCGCCACATCCTCATACAGTTGGCCTTGATTGGCCTTAAGCGCCAGCAGATAGTCGGCGCCTTGCTCGATGATGAGTTGCGCAATCGCCGTTTGGCAGCCAATGGCGTCAATGGTGACCAAGCAGCCCGCCAAGTCGAGCGCCCGCAACAGCTCGGGGATGGCCGTGATTTCGTTCGATTTCTCAGCTACCTTCCGTTGCCCCAGCACCAGGTGATTGGCGGTGGCCCAGGCGCTCACCATGTAGATCGCATTGCGCCCGAGGCCCTTGTCGTGCGAGCGCCGCACCTGCTTACCATCGATCGCGATCACTTGGCCGCCGATCAGCGGGCTGGTGGCGCGGATCCAGTTCACAAAGCACGTCTGGAACTGATCGGGGTCGAGGGCCCGGAACACGCGCCAAATCGTGTCGTGCGAAGGAATCCCGTTCGGCAAATCGAGAAACGTCGCAAACCAGGCCTGTTTGCTACGGCCAAACTCGGCGACAGCCACCCAATCATTGGCGCCGGCAATGCTGGCGCAGATGGCAATCACCAGAATCGTCATCAGATCGTGCGCTTTCGTGCGCTCAAGCCGGGGATCGCGCAAGTCGGCAAAATGAGCCGAGATACTGCTACCCGGCTGCGCAGTGACGAGTGGATGTAAACACATCGCTGAACCTCCAATGGACATGATGCCGTAACCATAATCCATTTCGGTTCTGTGTCCAAAAATAAGACGCGATTGCCCTATCGTGTCCTGAATTTGCATTGCTCGAACACCTGTGCTATTCTTATCTTCCATCAACCCGTGGAGGAAAAGCATGAACCTCGACATGTACTTCAAGGACGACATCCGCAACGTGCTCGTCGGCATCGAATTCGCCTCGGCCCAGACAGTGAACGGCTTGTCCGATGCAGAACAGACCGCATTTCGAAACGGCTTCCGGGCCGCGCTGTTGGCGGTTGCGGCCAGCTTCGGCATCGTCGAGCGGGAAGCGCCATCGCTGGCGCCCGGCCCCTCAGCCCGGCTGGTCGAGACGCGCCGGCTGCTACAGCGCTAGGCGCCGCTAACGTCCAGTCCTCACGTCCGGCTCGTAGATGGCGAGCCGGATTTTACGTTTGCGCGGCTCGAAATGG
>DAOUDB010000006.1:0-13256 GCA_034431495.1 Thermoflexales bacterium | reverse complement strand
ATACTGTGCAGGTCTACTACAACGTGGACATTTTCAAGAAGGCCGGCGTTGACATGCCCAAGGATGACTGGACATGGGATCAGTGGATCAGCGTCTGCAAGACCATCCAAGAGAAGGTCGAAGGAGTGTATTGCATCAACGAGAGTGGTTGGTGGGCGCACTTCGTGCCATTCCTGCGTGGCTATGGCGGAGATGTGCTGGATAAGGAAGGCAAGAAGTCAACCCTGAGCACGCCTGAATCGGTGGCCGGCCTCACGGCCTGGGCTGAGCTGTGGACCAAGCATCAGGTCGCGCCACCCCCCGGCGTTGATCTTGGCCCTGATCCGTTCCTCTCGCAACGGCTGGTCACCTGGTTCCACATCCCCGGCTTTATGAAGACATTCCGTGAGAAGGCCACTTTCGAGTGGGATGTCGTCGCCATGCCCAAGCATCCTATGGGGCAGTTCACCGGCATGGGCACCTATGGCTTCTCTATCGCCAAGAACACCAAACACCCCCAGGAAGCTTGGAACTTTGTCAAGATGATGGCCTCAGTGGAAGGGCAACGCATCCAGTTGAAGAATTACACCGGCATTCCACTGCTCAAGTCGATGGCCGATGATCCGGTGTTCGGTGAGTTGCAGCCGCCACCGGCCAACATCAAGGCGTTCGTCAAAGGCGGCGACATCGGCATCTTCCCGCGCCAAGAGTATCCGGCCAAGTGCGGCAGTCTGTACGCCGGCCTGGTGAATCAGACGATCAACGCCATGTTGGAAACGATTCAACGTGGCAAAGAGCCGGTGCAGGAAGCGGCTGCTAAAGCCGATGCCACCATCCAAAAGTGCATCGACGAAAACAGCCAATGAGTGCGGGATAATCCTGGGCGAAAGATCGTCCTTGCGATGGCTGGCCGATAGCATCCGGCGATGTTAACGATGGCATCCGGTCTCGTGGGCCTGTCTTCCAGGCCTGCGAGGCCGGTTTGCATCCAGGCGACTGCGCCGGCCTGGGCCGATCGATGTCGCTACTCAAATCAAAGACTCGGAGTCACACATGACTGTCAGCAAGTCCCGGCGTTTCAATCGACGATTCTGGCGAGACACGATTCAGGGGTATCTTTTCATTGGCCCGGTGGTGCTGGGTCTGTTGATCTGGACATTCGGGCCAATGGTGGCTTCTCTGATCATCAGTTTCACCGATTACCCTCTGCTTCAGTCGCCTAAATGGGTTGGGCTGCAAAACTACATCGACATCTTCACGCGCACCGAGGAGCTGAAGGTCGTGCATTCGTTGCAGATCACCGCCGTCTATGCCGCCCTGTCTTTGCCCCTGGGTATCGCGCTGGCGCTGGGAGCGGCCGTGTTGCTGAACCAGAAACTGCGGGGGATGGCTGTCTTTCGCACCACGTTTTACTTGCCCACCATCGTGCCGGCAGTGGCCTCGGCCTTCATGTGGAGCTGGTTGTTGCAACCGGAATTCGGCATTCTCAATTCGGTCTTGCGCCAGATCGGCATTGCCAATCCGCCGCGCTGGATGGCCGAGCCAGAGACGGCGCTGATCACGCTCGTCCTGGTTGGGCTATGGAGCATTGGCGGAAGTATGGTGATTTTCCTGGCCGGCCTGCAAAGCATTCCTGAATCCCTCTATGAAGCTGCCAAGATCGACGGGGCCAATGACTGGCAGATGTTCTGGCGTATTACGCTGCCCCAGCTATCGCCCACCATTTTCTTCATTCTGGTCACTGGCATGATTGGCGCCCTCCAATACTTCGGCACCGCCTATCTGATGACTGGGGGCACCGGCGGCCCACTCTTCGCCACATATTGCTATAATCTCAATTTGTACGACAAGGCTTTCAAGTGGCTCTTCATGGGTCTCGCGTCTGCCATGGCCTGGGTGTTATTCGCCATCATCTTTGTGCTGACGCTAGTTACCTTCCGCAGCTCTGACGCCTGGGTGTACTACGAGGTGCAAAAATGAGCGCGCAGATTCAAACGACTTCTGCTCCAGGCAGTTTGCCTCAAGCGACTGTGCGCGCTGTGCCCAGCCACCGCAGCCGCAGATTGCGCAGTGCCGCGCGCAAGGTGTTCCTCTATGCCATCCTGGTCACCCTGTCTGTGGTGTTCATGGTCCCGCTCTACTGGATGGTGGTGACTTCTGTCAAAACTAACGCTGAAGCCTATTTGTATCCGCCCACTTTGATTCCCCAGAGCGTGCAACTGGTCAATTATCCCGACGCGTGGAACTATCCCGGCATGCAGTTCCCGCGCTGGACCATGCACACGCTGTTTATCACTGTCATGGTGATGGTGGGCGTCCTGTTGACGTCGTCGCTGTGCGCCTATGGCTTTGCCCGCCTGCGCTTCCCGGGGCGCAACTTCTGGTTCATGGCCACGCTGGCGTCTACGATGTTGCCGGCCCAGGTGACGATGATTCCCCTCTACATTCTCTTCTTCCGTATTGGCTGGCTTGACACGTTCAATCCCCTGATTGTGCCGGCCTGGTTTGGCGGCGGCGCGATCAACATCTTCCTCCTGCGCCAGTTTTTCATGGGCATTCCAATGGAGTTGGAGGACGCTGCGTTGATTGATGGCGCCGGGCGTTTTCGCATCTGGTGGAACATCTTCCTGCCGCTATCTGTCCCGGCCATTCTGACAATTGCCATCTTCACCTTCCAGGCGACCTGGAATGATTTCTATGGCCCGCTGGTTTACTTGCGCAGCCAGGACAACTATACCCTGGCCCTGGGCTTGAATCTGTTCAAGGGCCTGTACGGTGCGCAAATGCAATATCTCATGGCCATGTCTACCCTCATGACCATTCCCATGATTGTCCTGTTCTTTGTGGCCCAGCGTTATTTCATTCGCGGCATTGTCCTGACCGGCCTGAACCGATAGGGCGCGAATACCCCACAAATGGCGCGCAAGTCGCGCCCCCACGCGATAACTGTAATTCTCGGGCGCCCCTCACACAGCGCGTCACGATAAGGTCGCGTATCGCGATGCCTCCCCGCCCCATGCCTCGATCAGGTAGAATATTTGTTCTACGGGATCCCAGACCGGCAATAACTGAGCGAGGAATCATCACCATGTTGACCGAGCTTCGCGTGCGCGATTTTGCCATCATCGACGCCCTCGATGTGGAGATGGGCGCGGGCCTGAATGTCCTCACCGGCGAGACCGGCGCCGGCAAGAGCATCATCGTGGACTCCATTGCCCTGCTGCTCGGCGACCGTGCCGAGCCGAACATGGTGCGCGCCGGCGCCGAGCGCGCCTTGATCGAAGGGGTGTTTACCCTCGATGACGAATCGCGCCAACTTGTGGAGGCGCTGCTGGCCGAACAGGGCCTGGAGTCGGACGAGCCGGGGCAACTCATTCTCGGCCGAGAGGTGCGGGCCAATGGCCGCAGCCTGTGCCGGGTGAATGGCCGGTCGGTCAGCCAGAGTGTGCTGCGCGATCTGGGCGAATTGCTGGTTGATGTGCACGGTCAGTCCGAGCACGTCTCGCTGCTGCGGGTCAGAGAACACATCAACCTGCTGGATCGCTACGCCGGCCTGTGGGAGTTGCGCCAACACGTGGCCGCCAAATACCACGAACTGCGCGCCGTGCGCCGCGAGATCGACCAGCTCACTCACAACGCTCGCGAGCGCGCCCGGCGCGTCGATATGCTCAAGTTCCAGCTCGAGGAAATTCGCTCGGCCAAACTGAAACCCAACGAAGAAGCCACGCTGCAAGAAGAGCATTCCCGGCTCGCCAATGCCGAGGCGCTGGCTGCCTATGCCGAGGAAGCTTACGGCCTGCTGTACGAATCCACGCGCAGCCAGCCGGCAGCTCTGGACCAAATGGCGCAGGCCGCGCGGGCCATCGAGCACCTGGCGCGCTTCGATAGTCAGTTCGAAGAGTACGGCAGGCAAATGGCCGAGGCCACCGCAATTGTGGAAGAAGTGGCGCGCAGCCTGCGCGACTACCGCGAGGCCATCGAATTCAACCCGCGCCGGCTGGAGCAGGTCGAGAGCCGGCTGGAGCTAATCAAGAAACTCAAACGCAAATATGGCGACACGATCGAAGCCATGCTTGCCTTTGCCGATCAGGCCGAGACCGAGCTGGCGCAGATCGAAAACAGCGCCGAACGGATCGAGCAGCTTGAGGAGCAACTGGCCGGCCTGATGGACGAGTATGCCACGCTGGCCGGCGAGTTGTCTGCCCGGCGGCGCGCGGCGGCAATTGAACTGGCGCGCGGCGTGGAAGCCGAGTTGCAGGACCTGCGCATGTCCGGCGCCCGTTTTGCTGTCAGCATCACCCACGAGCCGAGCGATGATGGCATCGATCCCCCCGCTGACTCTGGCGACACCCCGGCGACCCAACCAGAATCCGAAATCCAAAATTCCAGATCCAAAATCCGCTATGACGCCACCGGCATCGACCGCGTCGAGTTCATGATCGCGCCCAACGTGGGCGAGGGGTTGAAGCCGCTGGCAAAGATCGCTTCCGGCGGCGAGACGGCCCGGCTGATGCTGGCGCTGAAAGCGGTGCTGAGCCGCGCCGATCGCACGCCGACGCTGATCTTCGACGAGATCGATCAGGGCATCGGCGGGCGCGTGGGCACGATCGTGGGACAGAAACTGTGGGGCTTGACCGGCTCGCACCAGGTATTGTGCATCACCCACTTGCCGCAACTGGCCGGCTTCGCCGATACGCATTTCAAGGTGGAAAAGGCCCTGCGCGATGATGGGGCCGGCGCCCAACGCACTGTCACCAATGTGCGCCGGCTGAAGCGCGAGGACAGGCTGGAGGAACTGGCCCAGATGCTCGGCACATCGGGCAAGACAGGCCGGCACGGCGCCGAGCAGTTGTTGAAAGAAGCTGCTGAGGCCAAGGCTACGCGGAATACTGCGTAGCCAATAACGCCAGAAAACGCCGGGCACTTACGCTGCATTTGTGTCTTGATAGAGCCGCGCTAGGAAATCTCCGCATCGCGTTGCGCACATTTCAGAGCTGCCCTCCCCTATGGTTGCACTGCTGACAGGGAGGCAGCTATCGATGAAGTTGCGTTTTCGACTCGACAAGACGGCGCGTGCAGGCAGTAGAGTGAGCGGGAGGGTTTGTAACCTTGCATGCGTGTGGCGCCATCATGACTACTTCTCCCATGATGGTTTCGTGGCCATTACCAACGGCGTCCTCGTCCGCGCTCTGAAGCGCGTGATCACAGCCACGCCGGCTGCCGAGGTGGAGGTCAGAATCGCTGGCGATGGCGAGCCTACGCTCACCGGAGATGAACTGATCGACCTGGTGCGACGCTGCAAAGCCGTTCCCCAGGTTGTGAAGGTCGGCCTCACGACAAACGGCCTGCGGCTGAGCGACATGGCTGCCGGCCTCAAGGCGGCTGGGCTGGATAGCGTCACGGTTAGCCTGAACTCGCTCACCCGCGCAGGGTACACACGGTACGCCCAGCATGACCGCCTTGACGACGCCCTGGCTGGCATCGAGCGCGCCTACGCCGCCGGTCTGCGGGTCAAGCTGAACATGCTTTATCAGGCATGGAACCAGGATGAGATCGACGCCTTTGAGGCGCTATCCTGTTGCTATGGGGGCATGACGATCAAAGCGTTTGATCTCATCCCTACACTGCCGGGCGATGATGCGCTGTTTGTCCCGCTCGATCATCTGGAAGAGACACTACGGCCCAGAGCTGCCTCGATCACGGACGAGCGCTCGCCCTATGCCCGGCGCGTCTATGTTTTGGCATCCGGCGCTCGTTTTGAGGTCAAGATGTCCGGCGCATTGAACACCTGCCCCGTAGTCACTTGCCCGGCGCGCAGCCGCTGCCTCGAAGGCTGCCGCCATTCCATTCGCATCGGGTTGGATGGCTGGATGAGGCCATGTGGCGCGCGCACCGAGTGCGCCTCGCGGTACACGTACCCCCGGTCGAGTATCTGAACCTGGTTCGGGCACGGCTCGACCGCCTCGTCGGACTGCCGGGCACTCGCCAGGCACCCGCGTGCGGCGCATGCGCTCAGGCCGCCGGGAGCGGTGCAGAGCACGTAAGGGTCCTGGGCCGCGGCGCGGATGTTGCCGATAGCCCACTTGCCACTGGCAGCCTGCTGCCGGGCCGTAAACGTCCGATCCCCAAGCGCGCCTTTCACAACCTCAAGGACGCCGGCCTCGCGGGCCTCGCCGACCATCCGGTTCAGGTGTCTGCCAAAGTGCTGTAACTCGCTCTCGAGAACGCCGCCCGGCATGCTGGCCGCGGCGGCCACGACGTGCCGCCGGGCGATGTAAGGGTTTTCATGGTCGATGACGAACGCTTCGGGCGGCTGGGTTAGCAGGCGTTCCGGGTGCTCGGCGTAGTAGTGGTCCACGGGTCGCCGGGCGTCCGGGATGTAGATGACGGCGCCCTCCTTCTTGCGCCCGGCCCGGCCGGCCATCTGGCGCATGCGCGCCACGTGATAGGGGAAGCCCGCCATGATGCACACGTCCAGCGCGCCGATGTCGACGCCCGCCTCGAGCGCGTTGGTCGCGATGACCGCGGCAAAGTCACCCTTCTTCAACTTTTCAAACGTCTCCTGCTTCTGCTTGGGTGAAAGCAGGCCGCCTGCGAACATCTCGACCTTCGGAGCCAGATCGGCGCGCCCGCGGTCGACCAGGAGCCTCTTGACCTCGCGACCCACGTAGTGAAGCTCCCGAAAGCTGCGGACGAAGAGGATGGTTTTCAGCGGCTCCATCTTGGAGGCGGTCAGCGCATCGACCAGCGTCAACGCCGCCTGCTGCAGGTGCTGGGTGAAGATGTTCCCGTCCGTGCCGGTGGACGGGTTCAGGACCATCCAGTGGCGCTGCTGGTGCTCCGAGCCATCTTCATCCTCGCCGATGAATCGGAAGCGGGCTGCTGGCTGCGCGGTCAGTCGCGACGCCAGCGATTCGGCATCGCCGATCGTGGCCGAACTGAGCACGAACTGCGGCCCCGGGTTGGCCTGGCGGTGGCAGACCACCAGCAGGCGCCGGATCAGCGCCGCCGTGTGCAGCCCGAGCAGGCTACGATACGAGTGCGCCTCATCCAACACAACGTAGCGCAGCCGCCGGAAGAACGCGGGCACGCCTCCCTGGGAATTGCGCTCCAGCAGCCAGATGAGCATTTCTGGGTTCGTGGCGATGATGTGGGGCGGATTCTCCACCAGCTCGTCACGCTGCTCCCGCGTCAGCATCTTCCCGATCAGCTTGCCCACGCGCAGCGGGTCGCCTGACAGGCTGAACGCGCGCGCCATGTCCTCCAGCTTTTTGATCTGATCCATCAACAACGCGTTCAACGGGAAGACGTACAGGGCCCGCGTCGAAGGATCCTTCTGTAGCGCCGCGAAGACGGCGGGGTTGTAGCAGAACGTCTTCCCGCTGGCCGTGGGGGTCTGTACCAGGACGTGCTGGCCGTTCTGCAGCGCCGCAAGGGCCTCGGCTGGTGGTGGAACAGGTCCTGAAAGCGTGGCTCGGATCGGCGAATGGCCGACAGCACATCATCGCCCTTCACCACGCCGTGGAAGGCGCCCAGGTGTGAGATCACGCCAGTGCGGGGCGGGTCGTCCACGCTGTCGCCCGGGTGGGCAACCGCGACGCCCACGCCGGGTGCAGCTTCCGCATGGGGAAGCTCCAGCCGAACCTTGCCATCCGGGAGTCGCAGCAGGAACACCGGGCTGCCCACGCGCAACGACGCCCATCGCTCGGGGGCGAGATCGACCCGGCTGTATTCACCCGCGCCCTGCTCCGATTCGATCCGAATCCGCTTCTCACCAGGGAACATGGCGGTGATGTGGGCGGGAATGCGTTCCGCCTGGCTGGCGCCGGCGTCGTTCGCATCACCACCTTGCGACAAGAGAATGAGTCCTGTCACCGCGTCATTCTCGAGTTTGACACGCAGCCTCGCGCCGGCGCGCAGAGGTGGGAGTTTGTACTGCCCCAGACTGGCCGCGGACACCAGGAGGTCCCGGCCGCCGTCGAAGCGAATGCTGACCCCGCCGTCTGGATGGACTACCTGAACGGTGCCGTAGGAGAAGGACATGCGCGCTCCCTTGATCGAGTGAATGTGCAACCCTCAGGAGCTCAGCCCCGACGCTCGACCATGCTCAACGCATTCGTCGCCCATATCGGGAGCGAGCCAGTGTGGGTCAAATGTAACCGGTCGCGGGCGCGCGTCATGCCGACATACAGCAGGCGGCGCTCCGCGGCCGTCGCCTCGGCCAGTTCTTCGGCGGAAAGGCCGGCGCGCGGTTGCAGCTTGTCGGCGCCCGCGATGAAGACCACGGAAAATTCCAACCCCTTGCTGGAGTGGAGTGTCAGCGCCTTCACCTCGTCGGCAGCCATTCGGATGTTCTGCCCCGCGGCAGCGACTTGCACGGGGATTTCGCGCTCCTTCAGGACTCGCCCGAGGATTTCGACGGTTGACTTATCCCGCCCGAAAACGCCAAACTCTTCCCAGGCATAGCCGCCATCGTGCAGCTTCTTGATCTCGTTCGCGATTTGCGTCGCCTCTTCGGCGGCGTGCGTGAGGGACCAGATGATCGGCAAAGGGCCGTGGCGCATGAAGTGGCTGTCCAGGTCAGGCTGGATCAGGATATCGCCGAGACTTTGCAGCTCCGCAATCGTTGCGGGATCCCCCTTCACGACCTCATACGCGGTGCGAAGGATCTCATACGTGTTCCGGTAGCTGCGGTTCAGCACCCGGCTGCGGTTGCCCGTCACGTCAATCCCAAGCGACTTCCAGGAGAACGAGCGGCCGTATATTTTCTGAGCGCCATCCGCGACAATGAACATCAAGTTGCTCGACGGCCTCAGCACCCTCTGCAAGATCGTGAACCAGACCGCGCCGAAGTCCTGAGCCTCGTCGATGAGCACCGCATGGTACTGCCCGGCGTTGATTCGTCCTGCCTCCATGGCCTCGAGCACGCGGAGCGGAATCTCCGACCAGTCAAACACGTTTTTGTTCCGCATCTCCTGGCGGTAGGCTTGCAGCAGCTCCCAGGCGCGGGCGCGCTGGGCTTCGACGTAGCTTTGTTTACGGCCACGCCGCTCGACGTTGGCATAGGTGTCCCAATCGCGAATCCCCATGTCACGAATCCAATCGAATTCGTCGATCAGATACGGCAACTCCGTGATGATCTGTTCCTGCTTCACGTCTACCAGAAGGGGCAGTGGCCGGGCGCGGCTGCTGTCGTCATCTGCCCGAAACTCGCCGGCGACGATCGGGTTCGAGCGCTGTGGTAGTTTGATCTCTGAGGACGGCGAGATGATCAACCGCGCGGCGTTGAACTGCTCGCTGCTGAGTTGCCGGTCACGCGGGGTGTGCGACTTGAGAATGTCGTAAAGCTGATTAATCTGGTCGTGGCCCAGCAGTAACGTGTTGGGCAGCGCGCTGTAGAGTTGCCGGCGATGAATGTCGGACCCCGACACACGCATCAGCAGCGCGACCATGTGCGTGGCCGGCCTTAACTGGCCGGCGTTCACCAATTCCGGCAACTGCGAACCCCGCAGGTCGGCGAGAAGCGCCCGATGTTTGCTTCTCGCCGCGTCGAACCTGGCCTGGACATCCGTCCTGAGACGCCCGTTCTGTCCCATGTCTGCGACCGCGCATTCGAACGGGTGGATCGTAAATATGCCGGCTTCCTCCGCCATGCCCAGCAATGGCGGAAGCGCTTCGTCGTTCAGCTCAAGCGCCGTCCGATACCAGACCACGCAGCTGGCCGGCAGGCACCTGCGTAGCTACGCGAACGCTTCCCGTTCGACCGCCGTGGCGGCGATGATTGTTTCGGGGATCATCAGCGCCGAGGAGGGGCTACGCGGCGAAACGGGTGCCTGTGTCCGGGGGGGGGGCCGTGCTGGTGAGAGATTGCTTATGCCGGTGCTTGCGTCTCTTGCTGGTCATCTCTTGGTGTGTGGAAAGTGATTTTCAGGATATCAACTGTCTCGAAAGTGCCCCCGGCGAAATATACCGCTTTGTCGCCAACTTGCCTGCCCAGCACGGCCTGGCCGAGTGGACTCTTGTGCGACACGATCCCTGCCGAGGGATCAGAATCGGCGTCACCGAGCGCTTTGAAGGATGCCTCGAATCCGTCGGAAAATCGAACGCTCACCTCGGCCCCTAATGTGACCCGCGATGTTTCATCAACGGCGGGGACAATAATCCTTGCGTTGCGGATCTTCTGGCGCGTCAGGGCCACTTCGCGCATCAGGATGCGCTCTTCGGCCTCGACCCCGTAAAGCACCGGGTTGTCATGCCACATACTCTCCGGCGTGTATGGCCTCCTGCCCCTTATGCAGGCGCAGGTCTGCCAGCTTCTGCTCGAGTTGCGCCAGCTTTTGCTTCAGGCGCTCAAGCCCGTCGGCAGTCATCAACTCAGTTTTGGATTCGTCGCTGTGATCTTCCATCTTTCGTTCCCGTAGTGATGTGGGATCGACCCTCTTGCAAATCATAGTATCTCAACGAGGCTGCGAAATATCAGAGCGGGTGTGTGAATTATCTGCATGCAGGGCGTGTCCAAAGTTCATCAAGCCGGCAGCTCCATCCGCGGCGCACCCTATAATCCAGGTACAGGAGGGCCGCCAGGTATTTTCAGACCAGGCTAGCTGTGGATGTAAGTCAGTCTCACAGGAGTTCAACCTATGCGATTTCGTCGCTCGTATGTATTTTCTGCCGTTGTGTTGTGCCTTGCGCTGTGCGGCAACCTGCTTATTTTCACAATGTCTGTACAGAAAGCGCGAGCCGGCAGGACGCTGGTCGATCTACATCCAGATGGGCGACTGGAAACCCTGCTCTCACGTGCTGGTATCGCGCGCTGGCCGGCAGTGATACAGCAACCAGAGACGTCCGGATTGAGCGTGAATGCGCCGTTGATGGTTTTTCCCTGGGTTGACCTTGTCTTTGCCTCTTACCAGGACAACAACTACGAGATCTATCGCGCAGGATCATCCGGATATGGGCGCGCGCGGTTGACCTGGAATAGCGCGGTTGACATACAACCAGATTTTAGGCCGGGCAATCCCAGATTGCCTTTGTTTCCTATCGTGACGGCAACCCGGAAATTTATCTCATGAATGCCGATGGGACGGGCCAAAGCCGTCTCACTACACACCCGGCAAACGACCTGCGCCCCCAGTGGTCTCCGAACGGTGCCGATCTGGCCTTCTATTCAGATCGGGACGGCAATCGTGAGATCTACGTAATGAACGCCAGCGGTGAAAATGTGCGCCGGCTAACTGCCCATTCGGCCAATGACATCACCCCCTCCTGGTCGCCCGACGGCGCGAAAATCGTCTTCGCGTCGGATCGCAGCGGCGCCTGGGCGCTGTGGACAATGAACGCCGACGGCACATCCCCGCAACAACTGTCTCCCAACATGCCCTACGCGGCCTTCCCTGACTGGTCAACCGATGGCACGCAAATCGCGTACAGCGTTGATGCCAACAATGACGGCTGGCTCGAACTTGCCATCATCAATGCGGACGGCACAGGACATTCAATGCCACTGGGCATGGCGCCCGCATTCCATGACCACCTGTCCCCAACCTGGGCTCCGGTGGCCAGCGGCCTGGGAACGCATATTGCTTTCTCGGACATTGGCTATGTGCTCTATCAGGGCCAACTGTACTGGCAGTCTGCTCAGATGACCTGTTGGTGCAACGGTGTGGTCGGACAATTGCAAGACACCGGCATGGATTGGTGGCCGGTCTGGCGTTCTCCCGATGTGACGGCCCCTGTCGCAACGTTCACGCTTCCGAGAAGATGGTCGGGATATGACATGGACCTCGAAGAGTTCAATTACCCTCTCGGCGCATTCAAGGTGGAGGGCGATGCCGCAGATCAGGGCGGTTCGGGGGTGTTTGGCGTAGACGTAGACATCAGGACGCAACAGGGAGCGTGGCAACGGTTTTTGCCGTACTACTCTTCGAGTTTTGGCACGTGGGGCATGGTGTACATCGGACAGCATGGCCAGACGTACTATCTGCGTGTGCGCGCCGTTGATCAGGCCGGCAATGCCGGGCCATTTACGAGCCATCCGAACGGGAATCTGATGACCACCGTGGATATCGAACCGCCACATTCCTTTGTGGTCACGTCGAGCCTGTATTCCACGCGCACTGACTTTGTTGTTTCCTGGTCGGCAGTCGATGCGCTGTCCGGCATTGCCGGCTACCGCGCCTCTTACTCCACGGTGGGACCATTTCCTGGTTGGCAAAGTTGGATCTCGCTCACATCGGACAACAGCGCAACTTTCCACGGGCAACATGGGGTGACCTACTGGATCATCGTTAATGCTGGCGATCGCGCGGGAAACTACACGCCGGGTCCCGTGGTTTCAACCACGGTTGACGCTGTGGCGCCCTCTGCGATCATCACAGCCCCCGCCATTGTCAACCAGAGTTCATTTACTGTGACCTGGTCTGGCAGCGACAGTGGCACGGGCATCTTGTCCTACGACATCCAGACACGCTCAAGCCCGACCATGGCCTGGACAAACTGGTTGAGCAATGTGCCATCGTTCATCACAACCGCCGTTTACACCGGCACGGACGGCAAAACGCACGCCTTCCGTGTTCGCGCACGTGATCGCGCCGGCAACTTGTCGCCCTTCACCAGCGGCAACGTTTCGACGCTGGTTGACCTGACCCCGCCTGTGACGATCATTACCGCGCCTCAGCGTTCCCTTACCCCCAACATCCTCGTGAGTTGGTCTGGCGCTGACCTGGCCTCTGGTGTGCTGAGCTACGATATCGAAACGCGCGACGCGATCGACGCCACGTGGACGCCCTGGCTGACTCACACACAACGCACCCGATCTGTCTTTCAAGGACAACTGGGACGAATCTACGAATTTCGCGCCCGCGCCAGAGACCGCGCTGGCAATGTTGAGGCGATGCCTGCGGCGGGTATCACTGCTAATACGCCGCTGGCTGCTATGACGGGACGGGTCAGGGGCAATCGCGGCCAGCCGGTTGTTGCGGCCGGCGCGCAGTTGGCCCCCTTGGGTTTGGACCGCGCGTGGTCAAACTGGACGGGCGAATTCACGACTTTCATTAGCGCAACCGGCAGCGCGACGCTTTCGGTTGCCCACCCGTCGTTCGGCACATTGCCGGCGCGCGCACTGGAAGTTGCCGATCCTGCGACTGCATCTCTGGATGTCGTATTGCCTCCGCTCGATAACGCGGTATCAGTAGATCACGAAAGGCGGCTTGGGACATGGCAAACTTGTGTCCATCTTGCTTCAACAAGGATAAGTAAGCCATGCCCAAGCCAACTCG
>DAOUDB010000005.1:0-16913 GCA_034431495.1 Thermoflexales bacterium | reverse complement strand
CACACCCTGGTATCGCTCGTTTTCCACCAGATGCATGCCGGCCAGCTTCTACAACATGCCGGTGACAGACGCTGCCGCCACATCCAGGCTTGCCGCAATCGCGTTGGTGGTGACGCGGTCGCTGTTCATGCGCAGGGTAAAGATTGTTTTGAGATAGTCCTGGATGGACTCGGATAGCGCGCTGGTTTCTCGCATAAGGCGACTCGGCCCGATGATACAACGGGTCTGCGCATCACGCGCGCCGGGCGCCGGCTGTGTTGCCGGGTATGATGGGCGCTCGCAGTGATCGACGTGAAGCAAAGATGTGATGGCGATGGATTTTGACACGCTGGCCGAAAACAAAATCCGTGAAGCGCAGCAGCAGGGTGTCTTTGACCATCTGACGCGCAAAGGTCAGTTGGAATTCGAGGACGAGAGCGGCATTCCCGAAGATATGCGGCTTGCGCTGCGGATGTTGAAATCGCAGGCGCTGACGCCCGATTGGATCGAGCAGGACAAGCATATACGCCAGGAACTGCATGATGCGCGCACGGCCCTGGCGCGATCGTGGGCATGGCGAAAACAGAAGCTCGCCCAGACGGTTGATCTGTCTGAGCGAGCGTGGATCAATGGCGAGTGGCAGCGCGCTCGCGCCCGGTTTGACGCTGTCGTTCAGGAACTCAATGCCGAGATTTTTGCCTTCAACCTGCGCGCGCCCTCGCCGGCGGTTCAACGGCGCCCCATTCGCAGCAGCGAGGAGTATCGGGCGCTAGGGATCGAGGACTGAGACGTCCGGCTAGAAGTGCTCGAATCGCTCGACGTTGAGCACGAACACGGTTGCGCCGCCGATTTCGACATCGATGACCTGCGCGTTGAGCGCCCCCGGCATCTCGCGTGGGACGCTGATGTAGGATGTGCGCCGCCGGCCTGTGCGTTGGAGCACGCCGAGCACATCGTTGACCTTTTCGTCTTCCGCGCCCAACAACAGCGTCACATTCTCGCGCCGCAGCCAGCCGCCTTCAGTGGCGATGCGTGTGACGCGATGCCCTGCCTCGATCAGTGCCTGCATGATTTTTGGCGCGTCATCCGCCTGGACGATTGCCAAGATCATTTTCATTGTGCACCTCCATGCAGCTGCAAATTGAGATGGGCCTATTCTATGCGATCCAGCATGGCGTTGGTTGAGCAAGTAACAGCGAGGATGACTGTGGCTGCGTCGAATGATTGTCAAAAGGCGCGACCGGCAGTAAGGTAGAGCCTATGTTGGCCAAAGTACTCTCATGCGCTGTCATTGGTCTCGAAGGGACTGTCGTCGAAGTCGAAGTGGATTCTGGCCGGGGGCTTGCTTCTTTCACATTAGTGGGCTTGCCAGACGCGGCAGTCAAAGAAAGCGCCGAGCGCGTGCGGGCTGCTATCCGCAATTCCGGCCTGCATTTCCCATCCAACCGCATCACAGTCAATCTGGCGCCGGCCGATCTGAAAAAGGTGGGGCCGGCCTACGATCTGCCCATCGCGCTGGGGATGCTGGTCGCTTCCGAACAGGTGTCGAGCGGCGCGCTACAGGATGCGCTGGTGGTCGGTGAGCTGGCGCTGGATGGCACTGTGCGACACGTGCGCGGCATCTTGCCCATGACGGCATTTGCCCGCGATCGGGGGTTCAAGCGCATCTTTGTCCCGCTGGCCGACGCAGCTGAAGCGGCGCTTATCCCCGGCATCGAAGTGGTCGCTGTGCAGTCGCTGGCCGAACTGGCAAGCGCGCTGAACGGCCTGACCGAGCTGCCCATCGTCGCGCGCAGCGAGGCGGGCGGGTTTCATGCGCCGCTGCTGCCAACTGTCCCCACCACGGATTTCAGGGAGATCAAGGGTCAGGAAGTTGCCAAACGCGCGCTGGAGGTGGCTGCCGCCGGCGGGCACAACGTGCTCATGTCCGGCAGCCCCGGCTCTGGCAAGACGATGCTGGCGCGCGCGCTGCCCGGCATCCTGCCCGACATGACGCTGGAAGAGGCGCTGGACGTCACGCGCATCTACAGCGTGGCCGACATGCTACCGCCGGGCACTCCAATGGTGACCACCCGCCCGTTTCGCGCCCCGCACCATACCATCAGCCACGCTGGCCTGATCGGTGGCGGCAAAGTGCCCAGGCCAGGCGAGGTCAGCCTGTCGCATCGCGGCGTGCTCTTTCTGGACGAACTGCCCGAGTTCGACACGCGCTCGCTCGAGGTGCTGCGCCAGCCGATGGAAGACAAGCTGGTGACAATCAGCCGCGCCTCCGGCTCGCTCACCTTCCCCGCCAGCTTCCAGCTCGTCGCTGCGATGAATCCCTGCCGCTGTGGTTGGTATGGCGACCCGGTCAAGCCATGCACATGTTCGCCGGCCAGCATCAGCCAATATCAGAAACGCATCTCCGGCCCCCTCCTCGATCGCATCGACATCCATCTGGAGGTGTCGCGTGTGGACTACGAGAAGCTCTCCGATGTGCGGACCGGCGAGTGTTCGGAAGCCATCCGGCGGCGGGTGCAGGCCGCGCGAGACCGCCAGGCAGCGCGTTTTGCAGCGCAGCCGGCGCCAGCCGATCCAGTAGAGCCGGCCGGACGTGTTCCCACGTGCAACGCCGACATGACCGTCGGCCACGTGCGGGCGCATTGCCAACTGGACGACGCCGGGCGCAGCCTGATGAAAGCAGCGATGAACCAGTTGCAGATGAGCGCGCGGGCGTTCCACCGTGTGCTGAAGCTGGCCCGCACGATCGCCGATCTGGCCGGCAGCGAGCGCATCAGCACCGCCCATCTGGCTGAGGCGCTGCAATACCGCCCCAGACGGCAAGAAGCGTGAGCGAGCGTTCGCCCATGCCTCAGAGTCAGAGGACGATTAGCGCCGGATGTCACGGATTGGCGACGACAGCCTTGGCTGTCAGCACCCCCGGCTGGCCGTACCGGACGCTGGGCGTCCCGTGGTAGTGCTGCAGGTATAGGTCGGCCTCGGGGCCGGGCGGCGCCACACTCACCTGTTCCAGGTCTTGTCCGTTCAGCGCATGCTCGCTCCAGTAAGGCGCGGCGTATCGAACGCTGGGCGTGCCCTGGTAGTGTTGCAGGTACAGATCGGCTTCGGGGCCGGGCGGGAAAAGGCTCACGTGGGCTGGGTCTTGCCCGTTCAGTCTGTGGACGTTCCAATACTGCTCGGCGTATCGAACGCTGGGCGTGCCCTGGTAGTGTTGCAGGTACAGATCGGCCTCGGGACCGGGTGGCGCCACGCTGGTCTCGCCGTCAGTCTGGAAAAGATGGGACGATGCGACAGGCGTCGCAGCATAGACATGCGCCGCAGCCATGCACCCGCACAGGGCAGCCAAAACAGCCACTTGCTTCAGATTCGCTTTCATCGGATTTGCCTCCTTTGCTGCCTTGATCAGCCGCTGGTTACGCATCACAGGCTAGACCTTCAGTGTTGCGAAAAGGCGACATTGTGTGACTGTGGGCGTGTCAACGTGTGTCTGGCCGGCATGAGAGGGGTACAATCTCGATCAGGGACGGGAGGGCCACATGGCGCACAATTCGCCCCAGTCCTTCACTCACTTTGGCAGTCTGCTTCGCCATCTTCGCCAACGCGCCCGGCTGACCCAGGACGAGCTTGGGCTTGCCGTGGGCTACTCGCGCGCGCATGTGGCGCGGCTGGAGAGTGGTCAACGCGCGCCGGATCCGGGCATCGTGCGCGCGCGCTTCGCCGAGGCGCTGGGGTTGCGCGATGCGCCTGAGATGGCAACCCGGCTATGCGATCTCGCTGAGGTCGCCCACGGCAGCACATATGACGGTGGGCGTGCCGCGTTGCCGGACACAGATGCAACGGCCGCTCGCATCCCCAACAACCTGCCAGCGCGCGTCACCAGCTTCATCGGGCGCGAGCACGAACTGGACGAGTTGCTGCGTCTGTTGAGCGGCACACGTTTGTTGACCCTGACCGGCGCTGGCGGGGCGGGCAAGACCCGTCTGGCGATCGAGCTTGCGACGCGCCTGGCTCAGGCAGAAGCATCATGGGAGCAGTCGCCAACCCCTTTCCCCGACGGCGTATGGTGGATCGAACTGGCGCCCGTGCCCGATCCGGCCCATATCCCGCGCGCCGTCGCCACGGTGTTGGGGGTGCGCGAGGAACCGGCCCAGCCGCTGCTGGCCTCTCTGCTGACATGGCTGCGCGACAAGCGCCTGCTGCTGATCCTGGACAACTGCGAGCATCTGCTCGACGCCTGCGCGCAGTTTGCCGACGCTGTTCTGCGCGCCGGTGAAGGGCTGCGCCTGCTGGCAACCAGCCGGGAGAGGCTGGGCGTGCCGGGCGAGTTGACCTGGCGCGTGCCCTCGCTCAGCACGCCGGCTGCCGATGACCCCCTCGCGCCAGAGAAGCTGGCCGGCTACGAGGCTGTGCGGTTGTTCGTGGATCGGGCGCAGTGGGTTCAACCTGGCTTTACGCTGACCCCCGCCGAGGGGCCGGCGGTTCAACAAATCGTGACGCACTTGGACGGCATTCCGCTTGCCCTCGAACTGGCCGCTGCGCGCCTGAATGCCCTGACGGCGCGGGATATCGCCGCTCATCTGGATGACCGTTTTCATTTGTTGACATCCGGCAACCGCGCCGCGTTGCCCCGCCATCGCACGCTGCGCGCGTGTGTCGACTGGAGCTACGACTTGCTGACAGAACCCGAGCGTGTGCTGTTACGCCGGCTGGCGGTGTTCGCCGGCGGCTGGACGCTCGACGCCGCGCGGCAGATCTGCGCGGATGAAGCCGGAGGGATGGCCGGCGTTCATCCTGCGTCATTCGTCCTGCACCCTTCTCAGGTGTTGGACGCTCTCATACGGCTGGTCGACCAATCACTGGTGGTAGTGGACGAGGGCGGCGTGGAGACGCGCTACTATCTGCTGGAGACGATCCGACAGTATGCGCTGGAGAAACTGGCCGAGACCGATGAAGAAGCGCATGTGCGCGAACGCCATCTCGGCTATTACCTCAGAATCGGCCAGCATGTGGCGCAGAGTTTCGACGAATACACGCCGGCCAACCAGGTCTATCTGGCCAAACAGGCGGCCGTAGAACTGGACAATGCGCGCCGCGCGCTGGAATGGGCGGCCGAGGCCGGACGGTTCGAGGAGGCCTGCAAGATGGCCGGCGCCTGGGCTGTCGCGTTCATCCTGTGTGACCTTCAAGGGGAATGGCTGGCCCGGGCGCGCAATCTGCTCGCGCGAGGAGCCAGCGGGGTAGGTTTTCCCTCGCAGGCAGCGGTCGTGATCCGTGTCGCCGACGTGCATCTCCGGCAGGGTGAGTTCGATCAGGCCGGTGCAGCTCTGGATCAGGCCGAAGTTATCGCGCTCGCGCTCGATGATCCGGGTCTCCGATGCGAGGTCGAAATGTTGCGGGCGACAACCGCGCTGATGCGGAGCCAGCCTGCCGAAGCGCGATCGCACTACGAGCAATGGCGAGAACTCGTTGTCGCCGGCAATGTGCTTGACGACAGGGGCCTGGCCATGGCAGAAAGTTTCGTGCTCGGCACTATGGCCTTTGCTGAGCAGGATTACCCTGAAGCGCTACGTCAGTGGACACGGCACCTGTCCTTACTGGACCCGTCCGACATCAATTCGATATCAACTATGACGCGGAACCTGGGCTATGTGTTGTTGTACTTGGGCAACGACGTTGAAGCGGCAACGCGGCTGCGAGAAAGCCTGATCGACAACCGGGCCATGGGAATGAAACAGGCTGTCGCTGCGTGTGTTGCCGGGTTCGGCGCGCTGGCACTGGCTCGGGGCGACCTCGCCCAAGCCGCGCGGTTGTTTGGAGCGTCCGAAGCGATTACCCAGGTGACTCACACGCCGCTGATGATCAGCGATGCCAATCAGGTTGCCCGCAACATATCTCTGCTGCGCGAGCGTATGGACGAGGCGGCGTTCAAGGCTGCGTGGGCAGCGGGTCGCACGATGACCCTGGAGCAGGCTGTCGACACGGCGCTGGCACTCGCCCCGGCGCTCGCCCCGGCGCTCGCCCCGGCGGAGAAATGACCGTTTGCTGCAGAACAGACTCCTCTTCCGCCCTTTCACGCAGTTCCGTGGTCACCTGGCTCACCTTCGAAGGTCAGCACTCCAGCTGCATAAGCAGGCAGCGCAGCCTCGACGATCCATGCGCCGTCGCGGTATTCGGGCATGATTGATCGCGCCGCAGCGCCCTCGACGAGCAAATTGCACGGCGAGTTGCCCAGGCCCCGATACAGCCTCGCGTCGAGCGACACGCGCAGCGTCCTGGTCTCCGGCGCGCCGTTCGCCAGCGTGACGGCCAGCCCGCGCGCCGATGTGTAGATGAAACCTTTGCCGGCCTCAACCCGCAGCCCGCGGTTGTCCATGAACCGCCCATGGCTGACGAACGATGCCGTCGCCTTGCGCAACTCGGCCAGCCGCTTCACCTGCGCGGCCAGCTCCGGCGCCTGCGACAGCAACCCGGTCATGTCACGCGTAGCGATGGCGAAGAAGGCGCCCACAGCAAACGCCTCGGCGATCACATCGCGCTGGTTCTCGTCGATGCACCAGCACGGAATGAAGGACGGCAGCGCGTAGCGATACACAGCCGCGTTGGCCCATGCGCCGTCGCGCCACATCCAGTTCCACCAGATGTCGATGTGCTGCGTGTTGTACAGGTCGGGCAGTTCCGCGACCGTGTAGGCAGCGGGCGCGCGCGCCCGCGTGGCGCGCGTCACTTCGGCGAACCAGTTGTAAGTGCGCGCCCACGCCTCCCAGGGTGAGGCGTGCCCGTGCCGTTGCGAGACGCAATAGTTCCACTCCATGCCCTGGTCCAGCGCGAACACGTCGAAGCCCAGGTCGAAGGTGCGGTCCAGCACCTTGCGCGCGTAGGGCAGAAAGCCATCCGCGCCGCAGCACACCGCATGCGATCCCATCTCCTGGCCGGCCTCGTTGTAGAAACCGCCGTCCATGGTGCCGCACGGGAAGCCGAACAGCTCGACGCCGAAAATGCCCTCCTGCGCCAGCGGCTTCAGATCGTTCCAGGTCGAGTTGTACTCAACTGCGAGCCGCAGATTCACGAACGAGCTGATGGAACATCCCAGCGCCCGCACATCCGCCAGCGCCTGGCGCAACACTGCCTCGCGCGCCGGCGGCATCTCCCAGAAGTCGCCCTTGTCCGGCCGCATGTAGACCGAGGCTGTGTTGTCCCAGATCATCAGATCTCGCACGCCGTAGTCCAGCGCGTCGCGCGCGATGGCCGGCAGCTCCTTGAACTCGTGGAAGCGCTCGCCTGAGAAATGATCCATGTGGATATGGAACAGCCCGATTCGCTCGCGCACATCCGGCGGCGTTTCGGGCGGCGTCCACCAGGTTTGCAGCCACTGCCGCAACCGGTCGGCTGTGGCATGCCAGTCGCCCTGGTGCACACCCACGCCATACTCGCAGCTGTCCCACGACTGCCCCGGTTCGGCGAATACGAACGTGGCCCACGACCACGTCAGACATGGCTGTGCGCGCTCGTACAGTGGACTCTCGTAGACGAGGACGGCCGGCGATGGGCGCCGCTCGTACTTGATGTATGACAGGCCGCCGGCATCGTCGCTCAAATCCATCATCGGCAGCATGTGGATGCCGTCGGACGACAAACGCAGATGGTGGTGGCCGAAGGTATGCGTGAGCGCGCCGGCGCTGCGCAGCCGGCCGTAGATGTCGCGCTCTGTGCTTTTGCTGGTCGTAAGAACATCGCGCGTCGCGCCGGGCTGACCCGTGCGCCCACCCAGCCACGGGAACCACAATTCATGCACGCGGTGCGGGCTCTCGTTGCGGATATGCGCAGAGAACAACGCCTCTGCGTTGCCCGCCGGCAGCCGCACACGCACAGTCAGATGCACCCCCGCCGGGGCGCCGCGATATTTCAACTCGGGGAAGGTGATCACGAGCGTATCGCCTTCACGCGCGAAGGTCGGACGCCCAGCCTCGTGCGAATACAGCGGCCGGGTTGGGTGCTCGGGCGTTTGAATGATTACCTTGGCCAGGCGCTGCGCGCGCGGGTCGTTCAGGTATCGCCTGCCCGTATGCAGATCCGTGATCTGCGTCACGCTGCCCGTATTGTCGTCGAACTCGATACTCAAGAGTCCATTGCTGAGTTCCATCTTGCGCTCCTGCATGACGAGCCATTCCCTGGCACGCAACCGGTATAGTGAAACACCTGCGGCGTGCCGTCAATTATGAGGGCATGTTTGGCAAATGGGTATCAGCCAGCTCATGGCCATGTGACGCTGCGGCGCCCTGGCTTTTGCTCCGCTGCTTTTCTGCGCAAAGTTGAAAAGGATGTATTATTGAAACGCCAGACCACACTCAAACAGGAGCATCCCATGCAAAAACGAATTGTCCTCATCGGCGCCGGCAGCGCCCAGTTCGGCTACGGCACCATCGGCGACATCCTCCAGAGCAAAGTGCTCGAAGGCAGCCATATCGTCCTGCACGACATCAACCCCGACTCGCTGGGCGTGGTGGCAAAGAACGCCCAGGCCTTCATCGAGGCGCACAAGCTGCCCTTCACCGTGTCGGCCACTACCAATCGCGCCCAGGCTTTTGAAGGCGCAGATTTCCTCATCAACTCAATTGAAGTTGGCAATCGCTTTGACTTGTGGGAGCAGGACTGGCGCATTCCCCAGCAGTACGGCGTGCGCCAGGTGTACGGCGAGAACGGCGGGCCGGGCGGCCTGTTCCACTCGCTGCGCATCATCCCGCCCATTCTGGACATCTGCGCCGACGCTGTGAAGATTTGCCCCGAGGCGACCATCTTCAACTACAGCAACCCGATGAGCCGCATCTGCACGACAGTGACGCGCGCATTCCCCGGCATCAAGTTCATCGGCCTGTGCCACGAGATCGCCTCGTTGCCACGCTTCCTGCCACAGATTCTGGGTGTGCCCTACGAGGGGCTGGAAGTGCGCGCCGCCGGCCTCAACCACTTCAGCGTGGTGGTATCTGCAAAGTACAAGGACAGCGGCAAGGACGCCTATCCCGACATCCGCGCCAAAGCCCCGGCCTTCTTCGCCGCCATGCCCTCGATGGACGCCGTGCACAAGTACTTCAAGGAGACCGGCAAGTGGCCGGACAAGGCCGAGGACTACGCCGCCATCGAGACCGAAGCCTGGCCGGAGCGGCGCGTCTTCCAGGTGATCCTGGAGAAATTCGGCCTGCTGCCAATCACCAGCGACAGCCACTTCGGCGAGTACATCCAGTGGGCCTACGATGTCACCGACCACAAGGGCATCCTCGACTTCTACCGCTTCTACAAGGAGTACCTGGCCCACATCGAGCCGAAGATCGAGTTGCGTCTGGGCGAGCGCGTGGTGCCGATCATCGAAGGCATCCTGACCGACGCCGGCTACATCGAGGAAGCAGTCAATATTCCCAACAAGGGCGCGATCGCCAATCTGCCCGACTGGATCGTGGTGGAAGTGCCGGCCATTGTGGATAAGAACGGCGTGCGCGGCGTGTCTGTTGGCGAATTGCCCAAGGGATTTGCCGGCCTATTGATGAATCAGGTGGCCGTGCACGATCTCACTGCCGAGGCTGTTATTCACAAGTCGAAGGCGCTTGCGTTGCAGGCCTTGCTGGTAGACCCGGTTGTCGGTCAGTACCACGGCATCGAGGAGATGCTGAACACGATGATCGCCTACCAGGAGAAGTGGCTGGGGTATTTGAAGTAGGCGGACGTAGTGCGTAGTGCGTGTTGCGTATTGGGCGCGCGGCGGGCAAGCATGTCAAGCCCGCTGCGTGCCCTGTGCTCTGAGGGAGGTAGTATCTCGATTTTTGTGTAAAAGTGGCGCGAGATTAATCTCGCGGTACGAATTCACACAACTTTCGGCATACTACCTTGGGGGATCAGGTTACCTGGAAGTCGCTGAACTCGTTCATGGACTCGATGACCGCTACGCGATCTTTAGGGATGACCCGGCGGAACGACAGTGACGCTTCTTCCCAGTTGCGCAGCAGTTCACGGGCGCGCGGACTGTTGGTCAGCTCGTAGTGCCGCACCAGCAACGAACGCACCAGCTTCTTCATGCCAGGATGGGTAAGCCGGTCCACGTCGACCAACTCGCGGTTGCAGTGGTTGACGAAGGTGCCCTGCGGGTCGTACACAAAGGCCATACCACCTGTCATGCCGGCTGCAAAGTTGCGCCCGGTCGGGCCGAGCACCACCACCACGCCACCGGTCATGTACTCGAGAGCATTGTCACCCACGCCATCGACCACGCCGCATGCGCCCGAGTTGCGCACAGCAAACCGTTCGCCGGCCAGGCCGGCCGCGAACAACGTGCCACCCGTCGCCCCGTACAGGGCCGTATTGCCCAGAATGTGATTTTCCGACCAGTCGTAAGTCACTTCGGGGAACGGGCGGATGGAGATTTCGCCGCCGTTCATGCCCTTGCCCACATAGTCGTTCGCTGCGCCGACCAGGTGCAGGCGCATGCCATTGGTCGTGAAGGCCCCGAAACTTTGCCCGGCATAGCCCCGAAAGGCAATCTCAACCGTGCCCGGCGGCAAGCCGGCGTCGTGATAGCGCCGGGCAATCTCGCCGGCCAGTTGCGCGCCGATGCTGCGATCCTGGTTGCGGATCGTGTAATGCAGCTTCACCTTCCAACCCTCATCGATCGCCATGCGCGCATCCTGGACGATCTGCGCGTTGAGCGCGTTGCGCGGCGGTTTGGGCGTCTCCTCCACCTGGCGCAGCGGCCGGCCATCCCGATACGCCGGCGCAATCAGCGCACTCAGATCGACGGCTGATAGATGGCGAATGACGGGCGACGCAGGATCATTTTCGTCCTTCACCTTTCGTGCTTCGTCGTCTGCGCGGCGCTGCGCCAGCAGATCTACACGCCCCACGATCTCACCGATCGAGTGATAGCCCATTTGCGCCAGACGCTCGCGCACATCTTGCGCGATGAACAACAGGAAGGCCATGACGTGCTCTGGTTTGCCTTCGAACTTGGCGCGCAGCTCCGGCTTTTGTGTGGCCACGCCGGTGGGGCAGGTGTTCAGGTGACACACGCGCGCCATGATGCAGCCTTCGGCGATGAGCGCCGCCGTGCCAAAGGCGAACTCATCCGCGCCGAGCAGCGCCGCCGTGATGACATCGTGACCGGTGCGGAAGCCGCCATCCACACGCACACGGATGCGGCTGCGCAGGTTGTTTTGCAATAGCGTCTGTTGTGTTTCGGCCAGCCCCAGCTCCCACGGCAGGCCGGCATTCTTGATCGAACTGAGCGGCGAGGCGCCGGTGCCGCCGTTGTGGCCGCTGATTTGCACTACGTCGGCCAGCGCCTTGGCCACGCCGGCCGCGATGGTGCCCACGCCGGCCTGCGCCACCAGCTTCACCGACACCTTCGCCTGCGGATTGATCTGCTTCAGGTCGTAGATCAATTGCGAGAGGTCTTCGATGGAATAAATGTCGTGGTGTGGTGGCGGCGAGATTAGCGCCACGCCCGGCACGGTATGGCGGACTTTTGCGATCAGATCGGTCACTTTGTGGCCGGGGATCTGGCCGCCCTCGCCGGGCTTGCTGCCTTGCGCCATCTTGATTTGCAATTCATCGGCGCTCATCAGGTACAGCGGTGTGACGCCAAAGCGTCCGCTGGCAACCTGCTTGATGCCGCTGTTGCCTTCGTTCATCATGCGCGCAATTTCCTCGCCGCCCTCGCCGCTATTGCTCTGCGCGCCCAGGCGGGTCATGGCGATGGCCAGGTTCTCATGCGCCTCCGGCGACAATGCGCCCAGCGACATGGCCGCTGTGGAGAAACGTTTGACGATGTTCTCAAGCGGCTCGACTTCTTCCAACGGAATGGGCTGCCGGTCCGGCCGCACTTCCAGCAGATCGCGCGGCTCGATCGGCTGATCGGACTGGCAATACAGAGCGGCAAACTCATCCTTGTAAATCCGATAGGCTTCCGCGAAGCGCCCGTTGACGGTGTATGCGCGCGTGCGGATCGTGCCCAGACCGTTGCGAGTCTCGCGCTCGCCGGTGTACTCGATGATGCCCTCCATGCGCACCGCTTTCTGCAAGGCATGCACAGCTTTCTGTGAATAGCCGTGAACCTCGCCGCCGGCGCGCTCCTTGTAGAAGCCGGGGTGATCCAGCTTGATTGTGGATTTTGGACTGCCGATTGCTGATTGCCCCTCGGCGGCCTGTTGTCCGTCGCCCGCAATCTGTCGTCTGTGATCTGTTGTCTGATAGGCGTTCGCATGCCAGGCAAGCACGTCGGCGGCGATTTCAGCAAAGCAGATGCCACCCACGCGCGACGGCGTGCCGGTGAAGCACTGATCGATGACATCCTGATGCAGGCCAACCGCCTCGAAGATCTGCGCGCCGCAATAGCTATCCGCCGAAGAGATGCCCATCTTCGACATGACCTTGAGCAGGCCCTTCTCGGCCGCCTTGATGAAGTTCTGGACGACGGCGTTTTCGTCCAGAGTCTTGTCGCGCACACGACCGCGCTGCACCGCCTCGCGCGCCGTGTCGAGCGCAAGATAAGGGTTGACCGCTGCCGCGCCATAACCGATCAAGGTGGCAAAGTGGTGCGTCTCGCGCGCCTCGCCGGTTTCGCTGATAAGACTGCACTGCATGCGCAGTTGCTGGCGAATGAGATGGAAATGCACTGCGCCCACGGCCAAGAGGGCGGGAATCACCCCGCGTTGCGGGCCGGCTTTGCGGTCACTGAGAATGAGAATGGTTGCGCCCACGCGCACAGCGCGCTCGGCGTCTTCACACAGCCGGCGCACCGACTTCTCCAGCCCGGCTTCGCCGTCGGCCACGTTGAACGTGGCGTCGAGCACCACTGACTGGAAGGCGCTGTCGTCCAGCGTCTGGATGGCCTTCAACTCCTCGTTCCGCAGAATCGGGCTGTTGATTCGCACCAGATGCGCCAGATCTTCGGTCTCGTCGAGCACGTTGCCGCGCCCGCCCAGCAACATGCGCAACGACATGACCTGGTCTTCGCGCAAGTGGTCAATCGGCGGGTTGGTCACCTCGGCAAAGCGCTGCTTGAAGTAGTTGAACAGCGGGCGATGCTTGGGCGACAGCACTGCGTGCGGCGTATCGTCGCCCATCGAGCCGACTGGCTCGGTGCCGTCTTCATACATCGTCTTGACGATCACGGTCAGCTCTTCGCTCGTCCAGCCGAACTGGGCTTGTTTAACCAGCAGGGCTTCGGAGTTGACGGCCGGCTGTTCGAGCGTCAGGTTGGCGACTTCCTCCAGCCGCACGCGCTGGCGCGAGGCCACGTCGCGGTAGGGCTTGCGCGTGGACAGTTCCTTCAGGACGTCGTCGTTGGTCAGCAGCCGGCGCGATTGCAAATCGGCGCAGATCATGGTGCCGGGGCCAAGTTTGCCGCTGGCGATGATTTTCTCCGGGTCAATGTCGAGCGCGCCGATTTCGCTGCCGGCGTAGACGATGCCGTCGCTGGTGTGGATGTAGCGCGCCGGGCGCAAGCCGTTGCGGTCGAGTGTCATGCCGACGCGAACGCCGTCGGTGAACACGATGCTGGCCGGCCCGTCCCACGGCTCCATCAGTGCGGCGTGATAGCGGAAGAAGCCTTTGACCGCCGGCGGCATGTCAGGATCCTTCTCCCAGGCCTGCGGAATCATCATCTTGACGGCGTGGGTGATGTCGCGGCCGGCCAGGGTGAGCAACTCCAGCACGTTGTCGAACATGCCGCTGTCGCTGCTGGCCTCGTCGATGATCGGCTTCAGGTCTTCGATGTCGCTGCCCCACACCAGCGAGTCGAGCATCGGCTCGCGCGCCTTCATCCAGTTAATGTTCCCCTGCAGTGTGTTGATCTCGCCGTTGTGGCACATGAAGCGAAACGGCTGTGCGCGCTCCCAGGTGGGCAGGGTGTTGGTGGAGTAGCGCTGATGAAACAGGATGTGCGACACCTTGAAGTCGGGGTCGTTCAGGTCGAGATAGAAGCGGCGCAGTTGCGGCGCGGACACCAGCGCCTTGTACGTCACGCTGCGGCACGACATGGACGGGATGTAGAAGCCGGGCAGCGAGGCGTGCCGTTTGGCGCCGGTCTCGCGGAAAATGCGATTCTGGATGCGCGAGCGCACCAGGAACAAAAACTGGTCGAACTCCAGTTCGCTGCGCATAGCGCTGGGGCGCTCGATCAGCACCTGCTGGATGTCGGGCAGTGTTTCGAAGGCGCGTTTGCCCAGCACGTTTGGCTCGTGCACCACCGTGCGCCAGGTCAGTACTTCCAGGCTGTGGCGCTGCATTTCGTCGGCAATGATGGCGCGGGCCTGCGCGTTCAGCGCGTTCTCGCGCGGCAGGAACAGCATGCCCAGCGCCACGTCGCCGGGGCGGTGCGCGCGCTGGCCGATGCGTTCCAGCTCGCGGTTGATAAGCGTGTGGGGGATGGAGCACAGGATGCCGGCCCCGTCGCCGCTCTTGCCGTCGGCGTCGAACGCGCCGCGATGCGCCAGCCGTTCCAGGCACTTCAGGCCATCATCCAGTATCTTGCGTGTGGCGCGCCCCGACAGATCAGCCACGAAGCCAATGCCGCAAGCGTCGTGCTCAAAACGCGGATCGTAGAGCGGCGCTTCGTAAGGGAAAACTCCCCAGCCCGCTCGCGGGGTGATTTGTTGGTGTTCTGTCTGCGCCTGACGGCGACCGTTTGTTTTGCTCATGTCTCCACCTCTCGGTGCCACTGTGAATTCCAACCCATTGCTCGCTCTACGCACACGTTCGTGCGCGCGCTTATGCGCGCCGTGAAACTGGCAGGCCTGGTGCGACCTTTTGGAACGCGCTCAGCCGGCTTCGCCTGTTCTGACGCTTTCGTCGTGGCGGCGAACACATCTCGCCGGTGAAGCCGACTTGCATTCGTCAGATGGCGCTGACCGGCTGGTGTGGGATTGGCCGGTGAGGCCGGGGCCGAGGCGTCATCTCGCCACGTCGAACAGCCACTACAGCGACCGCGTCCTGGCGGTCATACGCGCCCATGCCGGGCGCAATACCGGCTGAGCCGGTCCGATGTATTAAACGCGCAAGCATACGCAAAGGCCGATGCTTGTCAAGAGGATTGCAATCTGCCTTCGCTGCGAGTCGGTGGTTCGATCATCGGCCGCGAAAAATAACGCGCATTCTCGGCCCGGCACGCTATCGCGCGCCCAGCACCGCCCTGACCCGTGCGCTCTCGGTCTTGTTGCCGGCGCCATCGTACGCCACCGCCCAGAACTCCACCGTGCCGCCAGTCCCGCGCGGGATCGTCCACTTCACTGTGAACGGCGCAACCGTCTTGACCACGAATGGCGTGTCCGGCGCCCCATTCGTGAAGAACTCCACCCGGCTGATAGTATGGTCGTCTTGCACCTGCGCGTTCACGTCTATCCATTCATCCTGTTTGATGTCGAAGAACTCGCCGTCCTGGGGCTGGATCAGCCTGATGGTCGGGGCGGTGTTGTCGAGCGTGACCTGAACCACGGCGTCGGTGGTTGCGCCATTGTGTTCGAAGCGCGTCAGTCGAATGCTGTACACGCCCGGCTGGAAACCGGACACGTTCCAGAGTTCCAGCAGATTGTTGTCCACCTGCTCACCGTGATCAGGGCCGATCTGAACCCAGCCTTCGGGCGGCACGTCATAGCCGGCGCCGATGGAGACGCGATAGGACATCCACTCGCCGCCTTTGGCGTTGCCGCGAATCTCGATGTTGCCGCCGTTCTCCGCTGCCAGCAGGCCGCTGACATAGCCCCCATTGGCCGGCGAGACGATCGCGACATCGCCGCTGGCCGCCGCTACGCCGCCATACTGCACATCGAATTCGGCCGGCGGCTGGGGATACTTCTGCTTGTCTTCGTCGCTGAGCGACATCCACCAGTCTTGTGCCTGTGGCGGAAAGACATACATCACGCGCTCTTCGACCAGTTCCGGCGGGGTGCCGGGCAAGGCTAAGCGGCCCGTCTCGCGGTTGATGGGAAATTTTTGCACCAGGGTGCTCTCCTGCGCCGGTTCTGTGCCAGGTAGGAACAACTCGCGCACGCCGGGGCACACGCCATTCGACTTCAGGCCGTCGATTTCGCAAACCGTCAGCTCCACCAGACCCGGCGGCTGCGGGAAGCTTTGCGCAGGCCGGTCGCGGTGCAGATATTCCATCACGTCGTTCCAGATTGGCGCTGCGCCGGTCAGGCCGGTGACGTTGCGATTCATCGGGCTGTTGTCGGTGTTGCCCACCCACACCCCCACGACATAGTCGGTGGTGTAGCCCATCGTCCAGTTGTCTTTGTTGTCGTTGGTTGTGCCGGTCTTGACAGCCGCCGGCCGGCCTCCACTCAAGTCGAGCACGCTGGGATACCCGAACGCCGCCGCGCGCGCCTGAGGGTCGCTCAATATGCTGGTGATGAGATAGGTCAATTGTGCGCTGTTTGGCCCCAGCAGGTTGGGATTGACCGCCGGCTGGTATTCGTACAGCACGTTGCCCTTGGCGTCTTCGACGCGCAGAATGGCTGCCGGATCAAGGTCACGGTATCCGGGGCGCTTGAAAGTGGAAGGGCGCGGCGCGCCGATCATCGAGCCGCCGTTGGCCATGGTGGCGTACACATATGTCATGTCGAGCAGCTTGACCTCGCCGCTGCCCAGCACCAGCGCCAATCCATAGAACTGCAAGCCTTTGTCCAGGTCGTTGATGCCCAACTTGTGCGCCGTGCGCAGGGCGTTGCCGATGCCGACGCGGTTCAGAGCGTCAACGGCAGGAATGTTGTACGAACGCGCCAGCGCCTGGCGCATTCGCACCGGCCCGTGGTACTTGCGGTCGTAGTTCTCCGGCGTGTAAGGCGCTAACCCGCCTACGTCGAAGGCCGTGCGCACGTCCCAGAACAGCGTGGCCGGCGACCCTCCCTGACGCAACAACTCCAGGTACACGATCGGCTTGAACGATGAGCCGGGTT
>DAOUDB010000004.1:0-4460 GCA_034431495.1 Thermoflexales bacterium | reverse complement strand
AGCATCAACACCGGCTTGTCGAGCGCGCGGTACACCTCGAAAATGTCCGGCGTAAATAACTTGCCAGCCAGGAAGTAAAACGGGGCGTGCTCGGCGCCGGGTTGATGGCTGGTGATGTAGGCGTAGTCGCACAGATCCCGGTCGAACCCCTTGCGCTGACTGAGAGACAGGAACAGCCGGGTGCTCGGTCTCGATGTGACGAGATCGAACAGCGGCCGGCGCCAGATTGGCACACGCAAAAACCGGTGCAGCGCTTCATTGGGTCGGATCGACTCCGAGCGCCGGCTCATGCCAGTGGGAGAGAGGAGAACGAGCGCGCGGTAGAGGTCCCCGCGCACCATCGCAGCCTGGGCAAGGAACTCGGCCGAGAGCGACAGCGCAACCGCATCTACCGGCCCACCAACAACCTCGGCCACAAACTGGTTGATGACATCGCGATACAGGCCAGGAGAATAAACAATGTCACGCCGGTCGCTGAACCCGAAGCCGGGCAGGTCGATGGCATAGACGCGCCGGCTGGATGCGTAGTGCTCGAATAACGGCCGGACTTCGGCGCTCGACGGCGCAGCATTGATGCTGTGCACAAACACCATCGGCGTTGTTGCGCGCGCGCCGGCGGCAGACGCCCCCGCCACGTAGTAAGCCACTGTGCCAGCCCCGCTTTCGAAGCTCTTCAATTCGCCCCCGAGCGCGGCGGTCATTGGGATGTCGTGAAAGATGTTGCGGCGGCTATGCGCGATCCAGGCCAATCCCGCGCCGAGAACGGCCAGCAGGCCGGTGGTCGTGACGATTGGCGCGATGGCGTTTGCGCGTCTTGGCTTGTTCTCCATATGAACAAACTCTACACCATCCGAGACTTGCAAGCAAACGCGCACCGGGTCGCGCGCAAGACAGATACCTTTTCGCTAGAATATCCGGGACGCCTGCCGGCGCTTCGCCCTCACACGCTGTGCGCCGGCGTGATTGCGCATACAACCCAATATGCCGAAGCGATTTCTGACCCGCATGTTTACGATACGTCGAGCATTCATCGTGGCGCTGGCCTCAACCTTGTGCGCGTGTAGCGCGCCGGCCAGTCTCTCGTCTCCAGACAGTCAACCCGCTGAAGCGCTGCGCCCCTTGCCGGTCACCTATCTCGTGCCCAGCCCTACACCGATTCCCAGCGCCACACCGATTCCGACCGCAACACCTGTTCCCATCCGCACGGTATGGATCGACCCGGCCTTGCCCGAGAACATACGACAGCCGTTGGCCGACGCAGTCAACGATCTGATTGCGCAACGACCAGACGGGGCGATCATCGAGATGAGTGACAATCCGAATGCCGATGTGCGCCTGCGAGCAGGCGGTCAAGACAACGCCGGCGCGCCGGTGCTGACGCGCGTGTTTGCAGTCGTGGCGCCGTTTCCCAGCGTGCCAGATTCGCTTGCATTCAGTGCGCTATCTGCCCTGTGGGCCGGCGACGCGAATGCGCTGCCAGAGTTCAGCGCGCCCGACATGCCCACCACCCTGTTTATGGACGCCGACACACAGGCCGCGCTGACCCTGCTGCTTGGGCCGGCCGGCGAGACAGCGCCTGTGCGCGTCGTGGACGAGCCGGCGCTTATCGACACTGCGTGGGAAGCGCGACCGGCAGCGCTGGCCATTGTCCCTTTCGACCGGCTCGACCCACGCTGGAAGCTGTTGTGGCTCGACGGCGCGACTGGCGCGCAGATGAATCTGTTCGACAAAACGCTGGATGAAGCAGCCTATCCGCTCACCCTGCGCGTGGTTGCAGAAGGAGATGCGACGCTGGCCGGCCACCTGCCAATCATGACCAACCGCGACGTGAACAAACTGGCCATCGTCGCCATGACCGGCGTCACGGCTCTGGTGCGCGGCACCGCCGTGCAAATGGAGCGCAAAGGAATCACCTACCCCGCCGAAGCAATTGTGGACTGGCTGGTGACAGCCGATGTCACGCACATCAGCAACGAGGTGTCGTTCTGGGCAGACTGCCCCTTCCCCAGTTTCGACGATGGCGTAAGCATGTGCTCGAATCCGAAGTACATTGAATTGCTCAAGTACGTCGGCACAGACATCATCGAACTGTCGGGCAACCACTTGTGGGACAAGGGCTGGGTGCACCTCTCGACCACGCTCCAGATGTACGACGAACTGGGCTGGCCGTATTTCGCCGGCGGGCGCAACTTCGACGAAGCCCTGCGCCCGGTGACCATGACCGTCAACGGCAACCGACTGGCGTTCATCGGCTGCAACTGGTTCGGCGCAAACTGGGCAACCGACACGCTGCCCGGCTCGGCACGCTGCGGCGCCAACGACCCGCACGACCTGGATCTGATCGTGCCAATCATCCGCCGGCTGGCAGACGAAGGGTATCTGGTGATTGCCACGCTGCAATACGAGGAGTACTACTTCTACCAACCCACACCGCAACAGGCGCGCGACTTCATGGCGCTACGCGACGCCGGCGCTGTGGTCGTCAACGGCAGCCAGGGGCACCACGCGCAAGGCTTCAACGTGACAGCGCAGGGCTTCATCCGCTACGGCACCGGCAACCTGTTCTTCGGCGACCAGTTTGAATATGGCGCGCACCAGACAATGGTCGACCGGCACGCCTTTTACGATGGGCGCTATCTGGGTGTGGATGTGCGCACGGCGTTCATCGAGGATTACTCGAAGCCGGCGCCGATGACGCCCGAAGCGCGGGCCGAGTTTTTGCGCACGTTGATCCAGGCCAGCAGCTATTGAGCCGGCGGATGTCATCCGCGCTGTCGCGCCAATACTGAGTCGAGCAACCCAAGATAGGCGCCGATCAGGATGAAGGTGTTGGCCACGTAGAGATTGTCCACCAGATGATGCACGCCGAGGTGCGCCCATGCGCCGATCAGTCCAACTGCCAGCCAGGGACCCAAAGTGGATCGGTCGCCGCGCGCCGCAAGTGACAGCGTGCGCGCCAGGACAATCAACCACAGCAGCGCATAGGCGACCAGGCCGGGCAGGCCGGTTTCGGCCCACACATTGAGATAGTAGTTGTGCGCGTGACCGAGCGCGTTGGGCCACTTCATGGCGCGATACTGATCGTAGGCAGCCGGATAATTGCCGAACCCCACGCCCAGCCAGGGGCGATCGACGATCATGTTCTGCGCCGCCTGCCAATGCGCCAGACGCTCAATCACCGAGTAGTTGGCGTCATTGACGTTGACGCCACGCACATCGAACGAGCTGAACTGCTGTGTGAAGTCGGTCAGCCGGGCGCGAATCGACTCGGGCAACAGGCCGGCCTCGTTCAACGCGAACACAAGCAGGCCGGCAGCCAGCAACGCCGCCAATGATGCCGCCGGCCTGCGCAGTGCTACGACCAGCACAGCGACACCCGCTGCCACAGCGCCGAGCCAGGCCCCGCGCGACCACGATAACACCAGCGCCACCAGCGCCAGCGCCGCCACCATCCCCGCCCCCCAATACGCACTACGCAATACGCACCACGGAATACGCACCACGGAATACGCACCACGCACTACGCCATACACCCCGCGCAGCGCGATCCCCAGCGCCACCGGCCAGATCAGGCCCATGTAGCCGCCAAAGGGATTCGGCTGTTCAAACGTGCCGTAAGCGCGGTAGAAGCGCCCGCCCAGGATGGCGAACTCGGCCGGCCCTTCGCCGCGCAAACCGAACTGATAGATGCCCAGGCCGGCCTGAAACACGCTCGACACGAGTATGGCGCCGAGGATCAGGCCGACTTTGCGCCGGTCTGTCTCACCTGAGACGAGCAAGTAGATCAGCAACACCTCAACCCACTTCAGCGTCTCGCGCGCCCACAAATCGAACGATGAAGCGGCAAAGAAGGAGAGGCCGGCGACAGTGACAAAGATCAACAGCCCCACGGCAATGCCTCGCCACGGCCCACTCACATCCAGCCGGCGCAGATACAGCGCGCGCAGGCCCCACGCAGCAAAGGTGACGGCCAGCATCATCTGCCCGCTGTCCAGCGGCAGGCGCAGCATGATATTTTCGAGCGGCGCAAAGGGGGCAATGACCAGCACAATGCACAGGCCGATGACCGGCTCGGCCAGTGTGAGGGCGAAAGCGCCGAGCGCCAGCACAGCCGCGCCAATCAGCGCAAGCTGTGAAAGGGGCAGCAACGCAATGCCGGCCCCCGCCAGCAGCGCCATCGCCATGAACCCCAGCGCGTAGACGCGCCTGGGTTGTGCGACCTGCCAATAGCGAGACATGATTGTGCGCCAGGGGCGCGTTGTCACGCAGCCGGCTTCTGCTTGACCAGCAGGCTCCACGTGCCGCGCTGCACCACTTCGTCGCGCTGGTTTTTGACGGCCACCTTGAATACCACGCGGCCATTGCGCAGGCGGGGGAAAGCCTTGGTCTCGATCACTTCAGCTTCGACGCGGATGGTGTCGACGGCGAAAATGGGCGCAGTGAACTCCCACTCTAAACTG
>DAOUDB010000003.1:0-25204 GCA_034431495.1 Thermoflexales bacterium | reverse complement strand
AATTGCACGCCCACACGCGCTTTTCATCGGACAGCCTTAACCGGCTGTCCGATGTCATTCGCACGTGCCACGCAGTCCACATTGACCGCATCGCCATCACAGACCACAACGAAGTCGAGGGCGCATTGCGCGCGCGCGACCTGGCGCCAGACCTTGTCATCGTGGGTGAGGAAGTGATGACCTCACAAGGTGAGTTGCTCTGTCTGTTCATCGAACGGCGCATTCCCCCCGGCCTGACCCCTGAAGAGACCATTGACCGGGTGCGCGAGCAGGGTGGACTGGTTGGCCCCTCGCATCCGTTTGACTATCCACGCCGGGCAGGGTTGGGGCCAGAGAATGTCATCCGGCTGCGCAGCCGGCTTGATTTCATCGAGGCATACAACGCGCGCACCCGTGACACATCGGCCAACGCGCGCGCCAACGCGCTGGCCCTGGAGCTGGGGCTGCTGCGCACGGCCGGGAGCGATGCGCACACGCTGGCCGAGATTGGTCGCTGCCGGGTTAGAATGCCGGCTTTCGCCACCGGGCAGGAATTTCTGGCCGGGTTGCGCGAGGCCGAGCTGGTGACTCAACACAGCCCCTGGACGGTCAGTTTCGGGTCGCGCCTGGCGGCCATCGCCCACAGACTGGGATTGGATGTGTCTGACACATAACGCGCGTGCAAGATTCGCAACTTGGCCGGACAGGCGGTGTTAGCTATTTCGTTGATTCGAACCTTACTTCAGCACTGGAGATGAGTCTTGGTGGAGCATAAGTCGCAAGCTGAATTGCCCGGCGTGTCGCAGAATGGGCGCAATCATCACAGCCCCCATCGGGTGGTCATCACCGGCATGGGTCTGGTCAGCCCGATGGGGAACGATGTGCAATCGAGTTGGCAGGCCCTGGTGTCGGCGAAATCCGGTTGCGCTCCGATCACCCTGTACGACCGCAGTCAGACAGATGTGCAAATTGCGTGCGAGGTCAAAGGCTTCGACCCCGCCGCGCACTTTGGCCCGCGCGACGCGCGACGACTCGACCGTTGCGCTCAGTTCGCGCTCGTCGCAACCAAAGAGGCGTTGCAGGACGCCGGCTTGACCCTCCACGAAGACAATACCTATGATGTGGGCGTCGTGCTGGGAAGCGGCATTGGCGGGATCTCGACGCTGACCGTTGAACACGGCGTCATGCTGCAGAAGGGGCCAAAGCGCGTCAGCCCGTTCGCCGTGCCGATGATGCTGCCTGATACGGCCACCGGCCAGGTCGCTATGCACTTCGGCATTCGCGGGCCAAACTACTGTGTCGTGTCGGCGTGCGCCAGCGGCACCAACGCCATCGGCGAGGCGTTTGAATTGCTGCGCGCCGGTCGCGCCCGGGCCGTTGTCACCGGCGGCACCGAAGCGCCCATCAACGCCTTTTCCATTGCCGCTTTCAACAATATGGGCGCGCTCTCTACCTATAACGACGATCCCGAAGGCGCCAGCCGGCCATTTGACGCCACGCGCAATGGATTCGTGTGCGGCGAAGGGGCTGGCGTTCTCGTGCTGGAGACACTCGAGCACGCGCAGGAACGCGGCGCCCGCATTCACGCCGAGGTGCTGGGGTACGGGGTCACCGCCGATGCGCATCACATTACCGCGCCAGATGTGAACGGCCCGGCCATGGCTATGCGCGCCGCCATCGCCCAGGCTGGCATCTCCCCCTCCAGGATCGACTATTTGAATGCGCACGGCACCAGCACGCAGTTGAACGATTCGAACGAAACCCGGGCCATCAAGACAGCTTTTGGCGAGGCGGCCTATGATCTGCACATCAGTTCCACCAAGTCGATGACCGGCCACCTGCTCGGCGCCGCCGGCGCGCTCGAAGCGATCATCTGCGCCCTGTCGATCCGTGACGGTGTGATCCTCCCAACCATTAACTATCACAACCCGGATCCCGAGTGTGATCTGAACTACACGCCCAACTCAGTCATTCGCAAATCGGTGCGTGTTGCCATGTCGAACTCGTTTGGCTTTGGCGGGCACAACGGGTGCCTGGTGATTGGACAGTTCGTGGAGTAGCACGCTTGAGGCCAGCGGCATTCTGCCAGGCGTGCCGCCCGTGAGCGCTGAGCCATGAGATACGCGCATATCACCGGCTGGGGCAAGTATGTGCCCGACACGGTTGTCACCAACGAAGACCTGTCGAGGTTCGTCGACACGTCGGACAGTTGGATTCGAGATCGCACCGGCATCTCGGCGCGGCGGATCGCCGGCCGACGCGACTCCAATGCCAGCATGGCTGTGGCGGCGGCAATTGATGCCCTCGATGTGGCCGGCCTCAGCGGATCTCAACTGGACCTTATCATCGTTGCCACCTCCACGCCGGATCATGTCTTCCCCTCCACTGCGTGCGCCGTGCAGGACGCGCTCGGCGCCAGCCGGGCCGGGGCGTTCGATCTGAGCGCCGCGTGTTCGGGGTTCGTGTATGGGCTTGGCATGGCTGCCGACAGCATCCGCGCCGGCGCAAGCCAGCACGTGCTGGTGATCGGCAGCGAGGTCATGTCGCGCATTCTCGACTGGAGCGATCGCAACACCTGCGTTCTATTTGGCGACGGCGCCGGAGCCGTGGTGGTCAGCGCCAGCAGCCAGCCCGGCGGTGTATTGAGCACGGTGTTGCGCGCAGATGGATCAGGCGGTGATCTGCTGATGGTGCGTGAGCGAACGGATGCAATCCGCGTCATGCCGGATATGAACGGGCGCGTGCCCGGCCAGCGCGAAGAAGCGCCCCCTGAGGGAGTCGCTCGCGGCGACGCGTCCCGGCCTGAAGCCCCGGCCGGTTTCGAGTTGCCCGCAACCCGCCAGGCCATCCTGATGAACGGCCGCGAGGTCTTTCGGTTTGCCACGCGCGCCATCGACCGGGCGACGCGCGAGGTCATGCATCGTGCCGGCTGGCTCCCGGAAAACGTTGACCTGATCGTTCCGCATCAGGCCAATATCCGCATTATCGAATCGGCCTCGAAGGCGCTGGGCATTCCCGCAGACCGCTTCTATAGCAACATTCAGCGCTATGGCAACACCAGCGCTGCGTCCATCCCCATCGCCCTGTGCGAGGCGGTGGACGAAGGCCGGCTGCGCGCGAACGACCGGCTGATCATGGTCGGGTTTGGCGGCGGCCTGACGTGGGCAGCGTCGGCAGTGCAGTGGGGGCCGCCGCCGCCGATGAGCCAGCGGCAGAAGCTGGTCAACCGCATGCGCTATGGCGTCGCCAGCGTCCGCTCGCGCGCGCGCAGAGCCTTGCGCAGTCTGGAGACGCGGGTTTTCGGCGCGCCTGAACCAGACGCGCCCACGGTCAGGCTTGTATCTCCCAAAGGTCCGGTCACCAAAAAGGCTGATCTCAAGTCCGCAGATCATGCGCCGGCTGGCGAGACGCGCGCCGGTTCACCCATGCAGCCTCCGCCGGATCACGGGCGCTGATCGTCGCATTCTTCCTGGTGTGGGGCGGCTGGAAAAGCTCGCCGCGCTGCCTTTTGTGCGCGCGTCATCCTTGCCAGGAATGCGATCTACCCAAGAGGTGTGTTTCCTGTCAGGGGCAACTTGCCCGGCGACTGCGGACGCTGACAGAGTTCGCTTCGTCCGCGAAGACTTCGGCGAGCTCGGTCGAATCGTCGCGGGCAAGTTCCAACGACGCCGGCCTTGCCCCGGCTTCGCCCTGCGTTGCGCGCGGATTCATCTGCCGCGCAAGTCAGCGCGCTGCCCCTGCGCGTGAATGCACCCTGTCCAACGCGCTGCGATCGATTGGGCTACAATCGCGCACGATCGAATACTCTTTTATCAGGAGCAAGTGATGTCTGCGCACGAAGACCTTCGCAAGTTACTCGCCTCAAAGGAAGTCCGCAAGCTCGATATCACCGACACCGAGCGCATCGAGCGGTTCCGCCGCGCCGGCTATGGCGGCGCAGTGTCGGATGCGCTTTCCACGCTGGGCATCCGGGACACCGTGTTCTCCGACCGCTTCAAGCCGCTGCGGCAGGGGATGCAACTGGTCGGGCGCGCGCTGCCGATCAAGTTGCATTCGCTGGTCGAAGATCGCTCGCCCGAATGGCAGGCCGAGATGGAGAAGGAGTGGGAAGCCAAAGGCGGACATCCGCAGAAGCGCATGATGCGCGAAGTGGCCGCGCAACCGCCGGGCAGCATCCTGTGCTTTGATTGCGGCGGCGACATGCAGCCGGCCCAGTTCGGCGAGATGAGTTGCCAACTGGCCTACGCGCATGGCTGCCGGGGCATGCTGCTGGCCGGCAACTGCCGCGACACGCAATACGTGCTGAAAATGCCCGATTTCCCCATGTTCACCTTCGGCACGCGCCCCAATGCCTTTGGCGGCTGGATCATCACCGATGTCAACCGGCCTATCTATCTGCCGGGCCACATCACCCACTACGTCAAAGTCGAGCCGGGCGACTTTATCTTCGGCGACAACGATGGCGTGCAGCTCATCCCTAAAGCGGTGGTGGATGAGGTGTTGTTGCGCGTCGAGGCTATCTTCGAAGTCGAGAATGGCGAGCGCGAGCAACTGGCCGCCGGCATGCCGATCGACGAAGTCTATCGCGTGTTTGGCGTTCTGTAGAGTGCGCAGTGCTGAGTGACGAGTGCGGAGCAGGGCGTGTTGCGTGTCTCGTATTGCGTAGCGCGTAGTGCGTGTTGCGTATTGCGCGCCGTTCTGACACCCGACACCCGACACCCGACACCCGACACCTGACTACTCCCCATGATCAAAATAGCTGAAGTCCTGTCTGCAACGCCCTCTCCCCTGTGGAAGATGGTGAAGCAGGTGGGCGTCAAGTATGTGGTTGCGCCGATGGGCATTGCTCACGGTTCGGAGCGCCCGTGGGACTACATGCCCTTGTTGCGCATGAAACAAGCCTTCGAGGATCACGGCTTCAAGGTCGCCGTGATCGAAAGCCGGCCCCCACTCGAAAAGGCCAAGCGCGGCCTGCCCGGCCGCGATGAAGAGATCGATACCGCCTGCGCGCTGATCGAGAACATGGGCAAACTGGGCATCCCGGTGTGGTGCTACGAGTGGATGTCCACCTTCAATTGGATGCGCACCTCGACAGCCCAGCTGGGGCGAGGCGGAGCGCTGGTGACTGCCTACGACAACAGTCTGCTGAAGGACGCCCCGCTGACTGAATCCGGCGTCGTCACCGAAGAGCAGTTGTGGGACAGCCTGGATTACTTCCTGAAGCGCGTGATTCCGGTTGCCGAGAAGGCCGGCGTCAAACTGGCCATGCATCCTGACGATCCGCCGCTCTCGCCCATTCGCGGCGTGGGCCGCATCATGCGCAGCGTGGAAAATTTCCAGCGCCTGCTCGACATGTATCCCAGCCCGGTCAACGGCATCGCCTTGTGCCAGGGTAACTTCACATTGATGACCGACGATCTGCCCGGCGCGATTCGCCACTTTGGCCGGCAGGGCAAAATCTTCTTTGCCCATTTCCGCGACGTGCGCGGCACGCCGGAGAAGTTCGAAGAGACCTTTCACGACGAGGGCAAAACCGATATGCTGGCGTGCATGCAGGCGTACAAAGATATCGGGTTCGAAGGCGTGCTCCGGCCCGACCATGTGCCGACTATGGAAGGCGACAGCAACGACAACCCGGCCTACTCCAGCGTTGGTCGGTTGTTCGCTATCGGCTACATCAAGGGCCTGCGCGAGGCCGTGTACGGCAAGCAGCCCGAAGAATGACCCGCAAGTGACGGACGATGAACGTCTTTCGTCGTCCGTCACTCGTCTACCCGTCTCCTCAGATGCGCATCACCATCACCGGCTCCAGGGGATTGCTCGGTCGCTATGCCGTTGACTACGCCCGGCAACAACAGCATCAGGTGCTGGGTGTGGATATCGTCGGGCGCGGCGATCCAATGCAGGATTACCTCCTTGCCGACCTAACCGATCTCGGCCAGGTCTACGACGTTGTGCACGGCGCCGATGCCGTGATTCATCTGGCTGCCATTCCCGATCAACGCATGGCGCCCGATGTCAAGACCTTCATGGACAATCTCGGCATGACCTACAACGCGCTGTTTGCCGCGGCGCGGCTGGGGGTCAAACGTGTGGTGCTTGCATCGAGCATCCAGGTCTTGCAGACGGCGTTCAACGAGCGTCCCATTCGCTATCTGTATCTGCCGGCGGACGAAGATCATCCGCTTGACCCCCAGAATGAGTATGCCCTCTCGAAAGCAGCCGGCGAACTGGCGGCCGTCATGTTTGCACGCTGCCGGGGACTGACAGTGGTGAGTCTGCGCTTCCCCTGGATCGCTACGCCAGAGGAGATAGCGTCCATGCCACTTGAGGTGGACTGGAGCGACACCAGTCTGGTGTGCCAATACATCGACGCGCGCGACGCTGCGCGGGCCTGTCTGCTGGCGGCAACGGCGCCATTGCCGCCAGGCTCGCATCACGTGTTCTACGTCACCGCGCTCGACACCTGCGTGGATGTGCCGTCTGTGGAGATTGCGCGCCGGTTCTACCCGGAAGCCGAGCTGCGGCCTGAACTTCAGGGGTATGCTTCGCTGGTCAGCGGCCGGCGGGCCGCCCAGGTGTTGGGCTTTGTGCCGCAATATGGATGGAGAGACGGCCGCGCGGCTACTGCTACTTCCGAATGCCAGGCCGGCGCTGCGACATAGGTCGTTGCGCGCGGCGTTGCGCGGCATTCCCCTCTAGCTTCTGCCGGCGCGGCTTCGACCTCGCTTTCACCCGCGCTCCGTTTGGCCGTGACTCATTTGGCAACGGTCCCGCTAGCGCCGCGTCCAGCACTTCTTCCATGTTCGAGACGATCACCAGCTTCAGCTCGCGCTGAACCTTTTTGGGGATTTCGGCCAGATCTTTGATGTTCTTCTTGGGCAGGATGAACGTGCGGATACCGGCCCGATGGGCGGCCATGATTTTTTCTTTCAAACCGCCGATCGGCAGCACGCGCCCGCGCAAGGTGATTTCGCCGGTCATGGCTGCGTCGCGGCGCACCGGCACTTTGGTCAGCGCCGAGATGAGCGCGGCAGCGATGGTGATGCCGGCTGATGGTCCATCCTTGGGCACAGCCCCTTCAGCCACGTGGATATGAATGTCTGTCTTGTCGAAGCGGTTGGCCTTCAGGCCCAATCGCCGGGCGATGCTGCGCGCATAGCTCAGCGCGGCTTGCGCCGACTCTTGCATCACATCGCCCAGTTGGCCGGTTAGGGTCAGGTTGCCCTTGCCGTCCATCAGCGTCACCTCGACCGGCATCAGGTCGCCACCGGCGTCGGTCCATGCCACGCCGTTCGCCACGCCAACCTGGTCCTGTTCGTCCAGCATGCCGAAGTCGAACTGCGGCGGGCCAAGATACTTGTGCAATTGGCCGGCGGTGATGCGGCGCGCGTAGCGCTGATTTTCGGCCAGCCGGCGCGCGATTTTGCGGCAGATCGTGCCGATCTCCCGCTCGAGATTGCGCACGCCGGCCTCGTAGGTGTATTCGCGGATCACCTGTTTGATCGCCTCGTCGGCGAATGTCAGTTTCGCCTTGCCCAGACCGTTTTCAGTGATCTGTCGCGGCACCAGGAATCGCTTCGCAATCTCCAGTTTTTCTTCTTCCAGGTAGCCGGGAAACTCGATGATCTCCATCCGGTCGCGCAGCGGCGGCGGCACGGGGTCGAGCCAGTTGGCGGTGGTGATCCACAGCACCTTGCTCAGATCATAGGGCACGTCCAGGTAGTGATCCTCGAACTCGTAGTTCTGCTCGGGATCGAGCACTTCCAACAGGGCTGCTGCTGGATCGCCCCGGAAGTCCTCGCCCATCTTGTCGATCTCGTCCAACACGAACAATGGGTTGATGGTGCCGGCGCGGCGCATGGTTTGCAGAATTCGCCCCGGCAGCGAGCCGATGTAGGTGCGGCGATGACCGCGAATCTCGGCTTCGTCGTGGACGCCCCCGACAGACATGCGGGCGAACTTGCGCCCCAGCGAATCGGCGATGCTGCGCGCAAGCGAGGTCTTGCCTGTGCCGGGTGGCCCGACGAAGCAGATGATCGGGCTGTGCATCTGCCCGCTGGTGAGCTTGCGCACTGAGATGTATTCCAGCACGCGCTCCTTGACTTTGCTCAGGCCGTAGTGCCGCTCGTTCAGCACGCGCTCGGCGTGTCTCACATCAAGGTTGTCCTCAGTTTGCTCAGACCAGGGCAGATCGAGCAGCCACTCGATGTACGTCCGGGTCATGGTAACCTCGGGCGACATGCCATCCATCCTGGCCAGCCGGTCGATCTCGTGCTGGGCCTTGGCGCGTGCCGGCTCTGGCATCTTTTTCTCTTTCAGACGTTCGCGCAGCGCCAGCACATCCTGAGCGCCGGCATCGCTCTCGCCCAGCTCGGTTTGAATGGCTTTCATTTGCTCGCGCAGGAACATTTCGCGCTGGCTCTTGTCAACCTCGTTTTGTACTTGCAGCGCGATGCGGTCCTCAAGCTCGAGCACGTCCAGCTCTTTCGCCAGCAGCACACCCAGCTTTTGAAGCCGGTTGATCGGTTCGATGGTTTCCAGAATAAGCTGGCGCTGCTCCACATCAAGCGGGATGGTGTGGGCGATCAGATCGGCCAGCCAGCCTGGCTCGCTGACGTTGAGGGCGTAGATGTACGCCTCCTCTGGCAGGTTCTGGTTCAGCCGGACGACTTTCTCGAACAACGCCAGCACGGCCCGCATCAGCGCCTCGATGGCCGGCGTGCGGGTATTGCGATCATCCACGACCTGCACGCGCGCCACCATGAACGGCGTGGCCTGTAACCATTCCAGGATGCGCACACGCGCGCGCCCGCGCACCAGCAGGCTGGTCATGCCATCGGGCATGCGCAACGCCCGGCCCATGTCGACTACGGTGCCGACGGTGTACATGTCTGACGGCTTTGGCTCGAGCGCGTCGGTGTTTCGCTGGGCCACCGTCACCACGGTGTTGGTGGCAGTCGCAACTTCCATGGCGCGCAGCGACCGATCGCGCCCGATGGTAAGGGGCGCGACCGCGCGCGGAAAAACGACCATATCTCGCAACGGCAGAACCGGCGATTCGAATATCTCTGGCAAGTCCTTGCCCGGTGTGTCGCTCTCGAGACCCAGGCCGGGCAGGCCATCTCCAAAGCTGGCCGCCATCAGCCAGTTGCGCATGTCGGGCGTCATGTAGTCGTGATTTGCAGCCATAGTTTGTGTGCAGTCCGCGGTCAACGATCAAGCGATCAATGGGTCGACGTCGACGCCGACGCCGGTGCCGCCGATGCCCCAGGCAGCGCGCGCCTCGCCGACCAGAGCGACGCTGCCAGTGACACACACGGCTTCAGTTGCTTTGACTACCGAGTCGATGGCATCTTTCACATTCGGAAAGGCCACTGCCCTGAGATTGCGCGCCTTCGCGGTGTCCAGCAGTTTCTCGACAGCCATCGCCCGCGAGTTGCCGGGCTGGGTCATGATCCAGCGCGTAGCGCGGCCGGCCAGCGCCTTGAGCATCCCTTCGGCGTCTTTGTCTTTGTAGCATCCGAATACGAATGTCCACCGCCGGCCGGGAAAAACCTCTGCCAGCGTCATGGCCAGCTTGTTCACGCTGTCCACGTTGTGCGCGCCGTCCAGGATCAGGGGCGGATCGGCGCGCAGAATCTCGAAGCGACCCGGCCAGAAGGTCACTCTCAAGCCGTCGCGGATGGCGCGCGCCGAGATGTCGATACTGCCGGCATTGCGCAAAACATCTAACACCGCTATGGCGGTCGTGGCATTCTCGCACTGGTGCTTGCCGAGCAGGGTCGTTTCGTACCAGCCCTCCAGGTCATTGACGAACGGGCGCTCGTTGCTGCGCACCCGCGCCACTTGCTTGACTTCGAACGTCTGTTTTTCCATCGTGGTCAGGCCGGGTGTCCAGCGCCAGTGCCGGCCCAGCATGACCAGCGGCGCGTTGCGCTCATGGGCAATCCGCTCGATCACGGCTGCCGCCTCCAGGGTTTGTTGCTGGCTGATGACCGGCACACCAGGCTTGACGATGCCGGCTTTCTCCGCCGCAATCTCGGCCAGCGTGTTGCCCAGCCAGCGGGTGTGATCCAGGCTCAACGAGGTGATGACGCTGGCCTGGGGCGTGATGACGTTGGTGGCATCGAGACGGCCGCCCAGCCCGACCTCGATCACAGCCCAGTCCACATCCTGCCGGGCGAAGTGCAGAAAGCCGATAGCTGTTATAGCTTCGAATGTCGTGACGCCGGGGATGTGTTCGGCGGCCAGCTTTACGCGCTGCGCCAGGTCCGCCACGTCTTCACGGCTGATCAGCTCGCCGTTGGCGCGCACGCGCTCGCGGAAGGTGGTCAGGTGAGGCGATGTGAACAGGCCGACGCGCAGGTCCAACTGGCGCAGGCATGAGTCGATCATGGCCGCCGTGGAGCCTTTGCCTTTGGTGCCGGCTACATGGATGGTCTTGTATCGCTCGTGCGGGTTGCCGAGCGCAGCAAGCAGCGAGCGCATCCGCTCCAGGTCAAGCGCGCGCGCGACATCGCGCGCAGTATCGCCGGCCGGATCGACGCGTTCGTAGTTGGGCAGTGCGTACAGATAGGCGAGGGCTTCCGGATAGGTCATTGCAGCCATTTTTCGATTTTGAGAACTCAAGTATAGCGAACGTCTCGCGGAGTGCCGAGTGCCGAGCGCCGAGATGCGGGGCGCCTTGACACCCTGACACCTTGTCACCCCCTCATCCTGTCCCCTTATAATCGGTGCCACTATGAAAGCGCTTCTCTCGGTGTCCGACAAGACCAATCTCACGGAATTCGCCGCCGGCTTGATGGCTCACAATGTCGAGCTGGTGGCCAGCGGCGGTACGGCCCGCGCCCTGAAAGCCGCCGGCCTGCCGGTGAAGACGGTCGAAGAGCTGACGCAATCCCCCGAAGTGTTGGACGGGCGGGTGAAGACGCTGCACCCCGTGATTCACGCCGGCATACTGGCGCGAGACTCTGATAACGACCGATCCGATCTGGACAAGATCGGCGCCGGCATGATCGACCTGGTTGTCGTCAACCTGTACCCTTTTCAGAAAACAGTGGCTCAGAAGTATGTGACGCTGGCTGACGCCATTGAGAACATCGACATCGGCGGCGTGGCGCTGATTCGAGCTGCCGCCAAGAACTACCAACGCGTGGCCGTAGTGTGCGATCCGTGCGACTACGACCTGGTGCTGCGCGACATCGCTCAGCACGGTTTTGTCTCGCTCCAGACGCGCGAGGTGCTGGCACTCAAGGCGTTCTCGCATACAGCTTCATATGATGCTGCCATCCGCGATTACCTGCTCGGCATCCAGTCTCCCGGCTCGCCGTTAATCGCCCTGACCCTGCATCAGGTTCAGGAACTGCGGTATGGGGAGAACCCTCACCAACAGGCTGCGCTCTACAGCTACAACAACGCTTGTGAAGGGCCGCTGGGCGGCAAAGTCCTGCAGGGCAAGGAGCTGTCTTACAACAATCTGCTTGACCTCGACGCGGCCTGGCGGGCTGTCGCACAGTTCAAAGAGCAGCCCAGCGTGGTCATTGTCAAGCATCTCAGCCCGTCCGGCATCGCGTCTGCGTCGGAACTGCCGGCGGCGTTCCGCGCCGCATATGCCTGCGATCCCACCTCTGCGTTTGGCGGTGTCATTGCCGCGAATGCCACGGTCGATCTGGCCACCGTCGAAGCAATGGGCGACCTGTTCATCGAGTGCATCGCTGCGCCCGGCTTCACCGACGAGGCCCTGGCCAGGCTGGCCCGCCGCAAGAACTGCCGGCTGCTCGAAATGCCCAATCTGGATATCGAGCCGGAGTACGAACTGCGCAGCGTTTTACGCGGCGTGTTGCGCCAGCAGGTGGACAAGGGTGATCCCATCCACACTGAGTGGCGAACTGTGACCAAAGCCGCGCCGACTGATAACCAGATGCGCGTCCTGAAATTTGCCTGGGCGGCCGCGCAGCATGTGAAGAGCAACGCTATCGTATTCGCCAAAGAGTCCGATGGCGCGCTGACTACGGTCGGCATAGGCGGCGGGCAACCCAATCGCGTGGATTGCGTGCGCATGGCGGCGGCACGCGCCGGCAAACAGGCCAAAGGCGCGGTGATGGCCAGCGACGCGTTCTTCCCGTTTGCTGACAGCGTGAGAGAAGCTGCCGCCGCCGGCATCGTGGCCGTCGTTCAGCCGGGCGGCTCGGTGCGCGACCAGGAAGTGATCGCCGCCGCGGACGAGGCCGGCATGGCCATGCTCTTCACCGGTGTGCGTCACTTCAGGCATTGACGCGATGTGTTGACCCTCTCGCTGTATAGCTGAATCTATGATGGCGGCTACAATCAGCGCAGCCGCAAGCGTGTGGCACCGGCTCTCATCGCCGCGTGTTTCACAATCAGCAGGAGACACATGCACATCCCGGAAGCCCTGACTTTTGACGACGTGCTGCTCACCCCCGGCTACACCGAGGTGTTGCCGAACGAGGTGAGCGTGTGCGCTCGCCTCACCAAAGACATCACCCTTAGCATCCCGCTGCTCAGCGCGGCCATGGACACCGTGACCGAGGCGCGCATGGCTATCGCTCTGGCCCGTGAGGGCGGACTCGGCGTCATTCATCGCAACATGCCCATCGACCAGCAGGCCGAGGAGGTAGACAAAGTCAAGCGCAGCGAGAGCGGCATGATCGTCGATCCGATTACGCTGTCGCCCGAAGCAACCATCGCCGAGGCGGAAGCCATGATGCAGCGCTACCGCATCAGCGGCGTGCCGATCACCCGCGATCAGGTGCTGGTGGGCATCCTCACCAACCGCGACATACGCTTTTTGGAGGCAGAGGATTTCAATCGCCCTATTAGCGAGTACATGACCAGCGGTGATCTGATCACGGCGCCGGTTGGCACCACGCTGGCCGAAGCCAAGGCCATTCTGGCCCGCCACCGCATCGAGAAGTTGCCGTTGGTGGACAGTGAGGGGCATCTCAAGGGCCTCATCACAGTCAAAGACATTCAGAAGAAACGCGAGTACCCCAACGCTGCCCTGGATGCGCGAGGCCGGCTGTTGTGCGCGGCGGCGATCGGGGTGGGTGACGCCGCTGTAGATCGCGCCCGCGCGCTAATCGACGCCGGCGTGGATGTGATTGTCATCGACACGGCGCACGGCCACTCCAAAGGCGTGCTGGAAACCGTCCCGCGCGTCAAGCGCCTGGGTGATGTGTGTGTGGCGGCCGGCAATGTGGTGACGGGCGAAGGGGTGGCAGACCTGGCCCGCGCCGGCGCGGATGCGGTGAAGGTGGGCGTGGGCGCGGGCAGCATCTGCACAACCCGCGTGGTGGCCGGAGCCGGCATGCCGCAGATCACCGCCATCTTCAATTGCGTTGAGGCGGCCGCGAAATACGACATCCCGCTCATCGCCGATGGGGGCATGCGCTATAGCGGTGACATCGTCAAAGCCCTGGCTGCCGGCGCGTCTACCGTCATGTTGGGCAGTTTGTTCGCCGGACTGGAGGAGTCACCCGGCGAGGTAGTGCTCTATGAAGGCCGCCGCTTCAAGGACTATCGCGGGATGGGGTCGCTGGGCGCGATGCAGGGCGCCGGGCGCGATCGCTATGGATCGGGACAGGCCGGCGGGAAAACGGTGCCCGAGGGTATCGAAGGCCGCGTGCCCTACAAGGGCAATCTGCACGATTACGTGTATCAAATGGTGGGAGGATTGCGCAGCGGCATGGGCTACGTCGGCGCGCGCAGCCTCGACGAACTGCGCGAGAAGGCCAGCTTCGTGCGTGTCTCGCACGCCGGCTTGATCGAGAGCCACCCGCACGATATCATCATCACCAAGGAAGCGCCGAACTATTATTTGCAGGGCAGTTAGCCGGAGCGGGGCGCGCCGTGTTGCGTGTCGCGTATTCCGTATGGCGTGTTCCGTATTGCGTATCACGCACTGCCCTCTGGCTACTGGCTACTGACTACTGACTACTGACTACTGACTACTCTCAACAGGAGCAACTCATGAAAACCTTTGTGACCTTCGGCGAGATCATGCTGCGGCTCTCGCCTCCTCCCTTTTATCGCATCGTGCATACGCGCAGCTTCGACGTAACCTTTGGCGGCGCCGAAGCGAATGTGGCCGTCTCGCTGGCGCAGTTCGGATTGCCGGTGCAGTTTGTGACGCGCCTGCCGAAGAACGATGTGGCCGATCTGTGCGTAAATTCGTTGCGCGCACTGGGCGTCGGCACACAACACATCGTGCGCGGCGGCGACCGACTCGGCATCTACTATCTGGAGTTCGGCGCGGCGCAGCGCGGCAGCAAGGTCATCTACGACCGCGCCAACTCGGCTATCGCCACTCTGAAGCCGGGCACGATCGACTGGAAGGCTGTCTTTGCCGACGCCGGCTGGTTCCACTGGACGGGCATCACACCGGCCATCTCCGAGAGCGCCGCGCAGTGCTGTCTGGAAGCAATCAAAGTCGCCAAAGAGATGGGTGTCACTGTCTCGGCCGACCTGAACTACCGCGCGAACCTGTGGAAGTGGGGCAAAAAGGCCGGCGAGGTCATGCCGGAGATGGTGGCCTTGTGCGATCTGGCGATTGGCAACGAGGAAGACGCCGAGATGGTCTTCGGCATCAAAGCGCCGGATACGGACGTGAAGGCCGGCAAAGTCAGCGCCGATTCCTACATCTATGTGTGCGAGCAACTCAACAAACGCTTCCCCGGCCTCAAGCAGATTGCAGTGACCCTGCGTGGCTCGATCTCGGCCAGCCACAACACCTGGAGCGGCATGTTTTGGGACAACGGCACGGTCTACACCGCGCCGACCTACGACATTGAGCACATCGTCGATCGCGTGGGCGGCGGTGACAGCTTCATGGGCGGCCTGCTGTACGGCTTGCACACCTATCCTGACAAGCAACAGGCGCTCAACTTCGCTGTAGCCGCCTCGTGCCTGAAGCACAGCATCATGGGCGACTTCAATGTGGTGACGGTGGCCGAAGTCGAGAAGCTGATGAAAGGCGACGCCTCCGGGCGCGTCAGCCGATAGGGAATGTGAACCACAAAGATTAAAAGAGCACAAAGGAATCTGAAGAAGTCATCAGACCTGTGCTCAGGTCCGCGTCTTCGCGGTTGCGTCAGAGAGGAGTGCAATGGCAAAGTTCGATCGTCTCACGGTTTTCAACACGATGATTGGCGCCGGCCTGGTGCCGTTGTTTTACAGTGGCGACATCGTCGAGGCTAAAGCGGTGGCGGCGGCCTGTGTCGAGGGTGGCGCGCCGGTGCTCGAGTTCACCAATCGGGGTGAGAAGGCGCTCAGCGTGTTTGGCGAACTGGTTAGCGCCAATCCGAAACTCATTCTTGGGGTAGGCTCGGTGATGGACGCGCCGACGGCGGCGTTGTTCATCGCCCACGGCGCGAACTTTGTGGTCGGGCCGGTGTTCAACCCCGAAGTGGCCCGGCTGTGCAATCGGCGCAAGATCGCTTACCTGCCCGGCTGCGGCACGGTCAGCGAAATCTCGGCGGCCGAAGAGATGGGAGCTGAGATCGTCAAAGTCTTCCCCGGTGAATCCATCGGCGGGCCGGGCTTCATCAAGGCTGTGCTTGGCCCCATGCCCTGGTCGCGCCTGATGCCCACCGGTGGCGTCGAGGCCACAGCCGAAAGCATTGGGGCATGGATCAAGGCTGGCGCCGTGGCGGTGGGCCTGGGAAGCGGCCTGATTCGCAAAGACTGGCTGGCCGCCAAAAACTACGACGCGATCCGCGACTGTGTGAAACAATGCCTGGCCTGGGTGGCCGAAGCGCGCAAGTGAGTCGCTAGCAGATCGCCGGACGACAGGTCACAAATCGCGGGTTGTAGCCGGCGGACGATGTCGCCCGGCGCTCCACGTTCAGCGCATATCTCATTGTCGGCAGGCGCTGGAGATCAGCTCGCCGCTGAATTCGCGCACGTAATACCGCCCATCTTCCTCGACCATGATGTACGAGTAATCGCGCGTTTCACACAGCGAGCGATTGGTGCGTGGATTGGTGTAGCGCCAATACTCGCGGGATAGCGCCGTTGCCGTCTGGTTGCCCAGAGCGACCACTGCCGGCGCGCGCACGTACTGCAGGTCAACCTCGATCGGGTCGCCTGTGGCCAGGTTGATGCCCAGCCGTTGCAGCAGCGTGCGGTTGGCAAAGTTGACCACAATCTGATAGGCCGGTGGGCGCCAGTATTGCCGCAGGTCATTCGATGTGACTTTGCCGTGGTAGAAGTCCAGCAACTGACGATTCATGGTGATGACTGTCTGTGCTGCTGGATGAGATTCGCTGAGGGTAGGCGTTGGCTCGATGGAGACCGCCGGCTGTTCCGGGGCCGGCGGGGGCGCGCCGGCTTCGATGGATTCCGGCTCGGTGAGAGCGCCGGATGCCGCGATCTCTGTTTGTTCTGAAGCAGTGATCGTCTCTGCTGCCGCAATTCCTGGGCTGGCTTCCGTGGGCAGGTTGGCGGGTGGGGCGGCATTTGTCTCGGCGTCAGGGCTGGCTGGCCGGGGTTGGGCGATCGTCAGCACAGCTACAAGCACAACCAGTGCCGCCACAATGACACCAATCGTTCTGACGCGCGAGGGAATACTCGCCAGCACGCCACCCGTCTCGCCTTCAGTCCTTGTGTCCGCGACCGGCCCGATTTCTGTTGGCCGGTGCTGTGGTGCTGAGGATGGCTCGACTGAAGAGGCTGGGGGCGCGACTGTGGTCTGGCCGTGAGGCATTGCCGGCCGGAAATCCTCGACCTTGAATGCTTCGGGGCGCAACTCGCGCACTCGCGCGGACAGACTGGGCAGCAAGTTGCGCTCGCGCGCCGCTTCGAGTATCGAGCGGGTCTTGCCGAACACGCCCAGGCCACCGAGTTCGTCGAAGTTCAGCCCCAGGTCTGCGCACAGCGCTCGCAGGTCGGCCTCGCCAAGCTCATTGAGCATGACCTCGCGCAGCTTTTGGATTGTCTCTTCGTTCATCTTTACCCCGCTTTGGAACTATCTCCGACCCTGCACTCAAAGCCCGCGTCCCGCAGTTGGGCCGCCCGCTGTCCAGCACGTCGCAGCGCCGGCCTTTCTTGATTGCGCCCATCCCCCTCGTTGGCCATCCTCGGTCACAACGGAATGTTCCCATGTTTCTTTGGCGGATTGATGTCACGTTTGTTGTGCAGCATCTCCAGGGCATTGATCAGCCGCGGGCGGGTCTCGCTCGGCTCGATGATGTCATCGATGTGGCCATAGGCGGCGGCGACGTAGGGATTGGCGAAGTCATCTTTGTACTGCTGCACGAGTTCAGCCTTGCGCGCAGCCGGGTCATCCGCAGCCGCAATTTCGCGCTTGTAGATGATGTTGACCGCGCCGTCCGGCCCCATCACCGCCAGCTCGGCCGATGGCCAGGCCAGCACCAGATCGCCGCGCGTCGCGCGCGGGCTCATCACGCAATACGCGCCGCCATAGGCTTTGCGCGTGATGACGTTGATCTTGGGGACGGTCGCCTCGCAATACGCGTACAACAATTTCGCGCCGGCGCGAATAATGCCGCCGTGCTCCTGGCTGACGCCGGGCATGAACCCCGGCACATCCTCGAACGTGATGATCGGGATATTGAAGCAATCGCAGAAACGAACAAAGCGCGCGGCCTTTTCGCTGGCTTTGATGTCGAGCACGCCCGCCAGCACCTGCGGCTGGTTGGCGACGATACCGACACTGTGGCCTCCCAGCCGCGCGAACCCGACGATGATGTTGGTGGCGAAATGCTCGTGGATTTCGAAAAACCGCCCATCGTCCACCACGCTGTGGATGACCGCCTTCATGTCGTATGGCTTGTTCGGGTTGTCCGGCACGATGGTGTCCAGCACGGCGTCAGTCCGCAGCGGGTCATCTTTGCCCGGCGCAAGCGGCGGCCCTTCCATGTTGTTGGATGGCAGATAGCCCAGCAACATGCGCATCAGAAACAGACAGTCGCCTTCGCTTTCGGCGGCTATGTGCGCCACGCCGCTTTCAGTGTTGTGAACGAGCGCGCCGCCCAGTTCCTCGAACGACACGTCTTCGTGGGTGACCGCGCGCACGACATCAGGGCCGGTGACAAACATGTTGCTGGTGTTCTTCACCATGAAGATGAAGTCGGTCAGCGCGGGCGAGTACACCGCGCCGCCGGCGCACGGCCCCATGATGGCGCTGAGTTGTGGCACGACACCGCTGGCCATCGTGTTGCGCAGGAAGATGTCGGCGTAGCCGACCAGCGACAGCATCCCTTCCTGGATGCGCGCGCCGCCAGAGTCGTTGATGCCGATGATTGGCGCGCCGTTCTTGAGGGCCATGTCTTGCACTTTGACAATCTTGGCCGCATGGGCCTGTCCCAGGCTGCCGCCCATCACGGTGAAGTCCTGAGAGTACACATACACCAGTCGGCCGTCGATGGTGCCCCAGCCTGTCACTACGCCGTCGGTCAGCGCGGGGCGAGCCGGCTGTGGGCCGCTGGCCGGCCGGTTTGTCACAAATGCGTCGATCTCGCGGAATGAACCTTTGTCAAGCAGAAGTTCGATGCGTTCGCGCGCGGTGAGCCTGCCCCTGGCGTGATGCGCGGCAATCTTGTCTGCGCCGCCGCCGAGTTGCGTTTCCGCGCGCAGAGTGCGCAGTCGCTCAGTTCTGGGATCGATTGATTGGTTATTTGCCATGCGTTGTCTGTCTCTGGGTATATAGCGTCCGGCGAAAAGCGAATCGCGCGCCCCAAGGCGCATAGACGTGTCACGCGCGTTCTGCATTCGCAGATGGCGTTTCTCGTCTGGCGCGCTCAGCTTTCCGTCCTAGTGTCACCTTTCGCGTTGTTTGCGCCGCGCTCTGCTGCGCCACGACGGGCCATCGCCAGTCCGGCTGCCAGTGCGGCGAACGATGCGGCTGTAAGTATCGCACGAAAGCCGGCCGTCTCTCCCGCTTCGCTCGATTGCGCAAAAACGAGACGATTGAGCCAGAGATTGGCCTGATAGAGCGTCATCACGATCAGACTGACCGAAACGGACCATGCCGGGCGCAGCCAGACCACAGCCAGGTTTGCCGCAAAGGCGGCGCACCAGCCAGCGCTGATGGCAGCCACATAGTAGGGCGACATGGCTGTGGGGAGATCGGCCAGTTCCCGGGCCTGGTTTGCCGACAGTGCCGCTCGTGTGAGGTTCTCTACGCAGAACCAGACTATCACCAACGAGAGCAGTCGGAGCCGACGACGGCTCGACACGGTCGCGGCGGTGGTGCTCATGCCTGATTGGGTCGCAGTACCAGGGTGATCACCTGTTCGGCGATGACCGGCGCCCACGCGAGACCGAATGCGCCGGGGGCCAAAGCATAGAAGACGTTACCGCCAGAAGAACGATCGTTGCCGGAGAGAATTCCGACCAACGGGCCGCCGTCACGTGAAGCGATGCCGATCGCTGATAGCCATATTTCAGTTTCGGTCAGCAAATCTGGTATGTGCGCATCGAGATAGGTGTGCGCGTCGCGCGCGGGGTCGCCATCGATCTGGTTGTTGCAGCGCCATGCTGCAACACACACTCGCATGTCGGCTGTCTGCGCTGCCACGACCCGACCGCCGTCGACCAGCACCGGCGCCGACTGACATGCCAGCGCCACCGGTTGTGGGTGGGATCGCCAGAGCGCGCCACGTGTCACCTGCATCGAATCTGCCAGGTATGGCGACAAAAGTCCGGTGTAGGCGCTGGTGGCCAGAACAACGGCGCCGGCCCTCACCGAATAGCCCGGCGCAAGTGCCAATACATACCCGTGAGCGCGTTCGAGCTTCTGGATTTCCACGTGCTGCTTGACCACAATATTGGGCCGTTGCAATAGCCGTGTGGTCAACAGAACCGGGTCAATCATGATGCTGTTGGCGATGCGCAGGCCGCCGCCAAACCCGACGGGCACCACGGTTGGATCGATCTCCCACGCCGCATCCACGCCGTCGGCCTGAAGCTCGGCGACAAGGCCGCGCAATGCGTCGGCGTCATCAGGGCGGCTGGCGACGTGCAATGCGCTGACCGGGCGCGGCTTCAGGTGGTGCTGCCGGGCCAGGCCGGCCAGCATTTCTACGCCGCGCGCGGTCTGCCGGCGATGTGGGCGCTGAAGACTTGGTGTGGCCAGGCCAGGTGAGCGCCGCGTGGCGCCACTCCCAACACGCTGAGCGTCGACGACGGACACATCCAATCCGTTTTCGGCAAGTTGCCAGGCGATCAGTGCGCCGACGATGCCGGCGCCAATCACCAGCACTTCGGTGTCACGGTTCACGGGGCCGATGTAGGCTGCCATAGTTTCCTGGGGCGTTGCGCCGGCCAGTGGTGCTATTTCCTGGATGGTTTTTTGGTTGGCGGTTTCTTGACTGGTTGGTTTGGGCGCTGCCCGGCCGGCTTGATGCTGGCGGGCTTTTTCTTGCTGTCCACTTTGACCACAGGTGTGTTGTGCACTGCTGTTTCAGCGGCAGGAGATGGAGCGGCGATAATGGCCTCGGGAAGGTTGATGGCGATAGGGGGAGCTGATCCCAGATATTCCAGCACTTCCTGCGCGTGCCCATCGGGTGTTACCTTGGGCCACACTTTCTCAATGCGCCCATCCGGACCGACCACGAAAGTGCTGCGCTGCACTCCCATGTATTTCTTGCCATACATGCTCTTCTCGACCCATGCGCCAACCGCTTCGATGAGTTTGTGATCCGGGTCGGCCAGCAGCGGGAAATTGAGCGCGTATTTGGCGATGAACTTTTGATGGGCGGTTAAGTCATCCGGGCTTACGCCATATACCGGCGTGCCTGTGTCGTTGAAGTGGGGCAGGTTGTCCCGAAAATTGCACGCCTCTGTTGTGCATCCAGGCGTGTCATCCTTCGGGTAGAAGTAAAGCACGTAGCGCTTGCCGCGCAGTGACATTGAACTGACTTCGCCTCCCTGAGTAGAGGCCAGCGCAAACTCTGGGATTGGATCGCCTGTCTGTAACATCGTTCGCACCTCCAAATGCAACACAAGACTCGATTGACTATGTGCCTGACGCAGCGAGTCAGCCGCACTGTTCGACGCCCGCCGCTGACTCTTGCTATGCAGAGCGCCGCTTCCTCTGGGGTCGTTTTTTGAGCAAAGCCTGAGCTATTTTGCGTCCACGCGCCAAAGCCGATTGATAAGCCTGCCGCAGTCCGTCTTCGCTCAGTCGTTCGCCGGTCGCGCACCAGCGATAGATGGCTTCGCCTATGGCAAACGTGCCTGCGAATGCGATGGCCGTTTTCGGCAGAATACCCCAGCCGGGCACCAGCCCGACAAGTGTGCGAGCAAGCTGCCGGAAGATAAAGCCGCCCCCTACCACTGCCGCGAGCTGTGGCATGATGTGTTTGAAATCGGCTGTCATCCCCATCGCCAGGGCAATCTTGTACGCCATGATCGCCTGATTTTTGGTCAGCACCACCATGTCTGCCACATTGAGCGGCAGCGTAGCGATGGGCACAAGTTCAGCTAGACCGGTGCTTGCGCTGTATACGGCGTTGGCGATGGCAGTCTCCTCGATCAGGCTACGCGCTATCTGTTCGCGCAAGGCTGGCAGGTGGCGAGCCAGCGCCAGCGTATCCACAACTTTGGCGGCACGGATAGCGGTTGTGAGTTGTTGAGTGGCCCGCGCATCATCGAGGGTATGGCCGGCGTCGCCGAGGGTATGTAAAGACACCGTTGCGGCGGGCAGCCATTGCTGGCGCAGGAGCGGCAGTGCGCCGGGCGCCTGGACAAAGCATACCAGTTCTGGCGTGTTCGCGCGCTCCAGCCGGCGCACGAGTTGCATCTCAGCGGCATTGTCCCGATCTTCGCGCGTGATCACGACGGCCAGCCGGCCAAATGCCGGCCGCCCCAGCGCTGCTTCAAGCGTCGCTACTTCGACGGCGCGGACAGATGGAATGTCGTGGGGCCGGGGGCCGCGATAGAGCAACGAGGCGACGTGTTGCGCCAATGGCGCGTCGCGGCTGATGAAGGAAATCAGGAAAGGCTGTTCAGCTGTTTCACGAATCGGGCGAACGTCCACCTCACCCAGGACATCGGCGATGCTCTTGAGGGCGCCCAGGGATGAAAATGATCCGGATGCCGACCTTCCTGGCATGCAGGTCACTCAAGGACGGGCGCTGCCGGGCATTGAAAACGCGGCGCGCCCGTCTCTGCTGGGGTGCGCTGTTTACGCGGCTGTCTTGCTCTCGTCTTTGGCTTCTGTCTTCTCTGCTGACTTGTCTCCCGGTTTGTCGGTAGACTCGTCTTGAACCGCTTTGCGGAATTCCTTGATACCGCGCCCGAGCTCACCGCCGATGCGCCCAATGCGCCCGACGCCGAACAAGAGGACAACGATCAGCAGAATGATGACAATCTCAAGCGGGCCTAGATGTGGCATATCTGTCTTCTCCTTATATTCAATCTTACACCGGATTTTGGCCAGTCTAACGAATGAGCGGGATCGGCGCGAAAGCGGGCGTCTTGCATTCCGCATCTGCCGGAAGCCAAAGGCCGGGCCTCACTATTCTACCCATGCCGGGTGTGCGCACAGTTGGCGAGCGGCATTCAGGCGATTGCCACCGCGACAACCAGCATGACTGCCATGAGCCACCACTGGGCATTGCGCGCAACTGACTGGCCCTGAAGCAGAAACTGGGGCAGCCACAGGAGCGTCACCGCAAACACGCCCACGGAATGTCGCATGACGACCAACAGCAAGAGCACGATCACCTGCCCGGCGTTCCATGCGCGCAGATCCCATCGCGGTGAGACGGCGCCGGCATAGGTGATGCCAAACCCCACAGCCGCGACAACGATCTCCAACGTGAGCGGTCTGAAGATGACGAAGCCCAGCAACAGCGGCAAGCTCATCTCCACAAGCCCGCGCAGCATCGGGCTGGGGGATCCATTGCCCCGGCACAGGGCCAGCCCGATCTGTGACAGTGCCAGCGCGAGAATGGTCAACAGAATCGCCGGCGCGCCCAGGATCATCGCCAGTGCCAGGGCGATCATGCTGGCCAGAATGGCGCTCGCCAGCGCACTGCCATGCGACGGCAAAAAGTCGTCGGCAAGCCATGCGCGAAACTGGCCCAGGATGATGGATGCGTGGGCTGCCGGCGACCCCGGCTGGGTGTAGGGCAGTCGAATAACCGGCTGCCCTGCCGTCCATGCCGACCAGCGCGCCAACGGCTCATCCCACTTGACGCCGGCCAGCGAGGCCCATAGTGTCGTCCAGATGCCTTCGGCCAGGATCAGGGCCACAGCCACAAGCGCAATGCCCTGGCCGCTCCATACAAACGCGCCGGACGCCACAACGCCGCACAGTACCGCCCAGGCCGGCCCCAGCCAGGCGCCGCCCCGCCGCCATTGCGCTGTCAGCCTGACGATCGGCTCGAATGTTTGAGGCGTGGGTGTGGCGCTCATTGCCTACAAGCGTAACACACGGCCAGAGAATGACAAAGCCAAGCTGCCAATCCCTGACTAAGGATTGGCAGCTTGGCGTTCGCGCATGACTATGGTCGTGGCGACACGGTCGGGAAGGGGGTTGGCGCCGGCTCTTTCCCGGTGAGGAGATAGGTCACTGCTGCATCGAGTTGCGGGTCTCGCCCTTCCAGCGCGTCTTCGTTGGTCATCGGCACCGTGTAGTCTGGCTTGATGCCCACTTCGTGAATGGCGCGATTTTTGGGTGTGTACCAGCGCTGAATGGTGATGCGCAACTGGCCGCCGTTCGGAAGGCTCTGGGGCAATTGCACCGATCCCTTGCCGAAGGTCTGTTCACCGATGATCCTGGCGCGGTTGTAGTCCTGGATTGCGCCGGCCAGCACTTCAGCGGCGCTGGCCGATGCTCCATTGACCAGCACCACCATCGGAATGTCCTGCGCAATGCCGCGATTAGTCGTGCTCTTGCGTTCCTCGTTGCCTTTGTTGTCGCGCTGAATGATGAAGACGCCATCTTTCAGAAAGATATCGCCGACTTCGACAGCCTGGCTGAGCAGCCCGCCCGGGTTGTCGCGGAGATCGAGGATGAGGCCGCTGGGGTTATTTTTCAGCAGATCTCTCAATTGTGTGGTGAGCTGGGCGCTGGCCTGCGCGCTGAAGTCGAACAGGCTGATGTAGGCGATTTTGCCGTCGCCAACCATTCTGCTCGTGACGAGCGGGATGTTGATACGGTCGCGCACCAGTGACAGGTCGAACGGTTTTGGAACGTCTGCCCGGCGTAATGTCAGGGTGACCGTCGTGCCCTTCGGCCCGCGCACCAGAGCCGCGACCTCGTAGGTGCTCAGGCCGCTCACCGACGTGCCATCAACAGCCTCGATCAGATCGCCCGGCAACACGCCGCCCTTTTGCGCCGGCGCCCCGTCGAATGTGCGCACGATCTGCACACCGCCGCCGGTCACCTGGCGCAACGTTGCGCCGATGCCCTCGAACGTGCTGCTGGCGTCATCTTCCAGAATCTTGGCATAGCGCGGCTCGACATAGGCGGTAAAGGGGTCGCCCAGCGCCGCCACCATGCCGCGGATTGCGCCGTCGGTCAATTTGTCGCCGTTTGGCATTTCGCCGTACCACTGGCTGCGCAGCCGGCGCAGCACATCGTTCATCAACGCCGTGTCAACGCCGGATGGCCGGCTCTGTTCGGCGTCCGCAGCCGGCGCGGAAAGCGGCTCAACGGACGATGGGGCAGTGAATGTGAATCCGCCAGAGGTCGCCACGCCCACACCCAGGCCGGCCACGAAAATCAGACCGCCCGTGAAAACGCCCAACAGCCCCAGAAGGACCATCTTCAGGATGCCTGAGCCTGACCCTTGCTGTTGTATCTGCATCTCGAACCTCTCACTCCTTGCATTTCGCAATGTTAAATTTTCCGGCGCCTTGAATCTCAGAACAGGTCCAACTGTGCGCGCCGGCCTATTGCTGTGCTTATCTGCTTGCCGCCGACTGTGCCCGCAAATCGGCCAATGCGCGCTCCAGTTGAGAGTCGATGCCTCTTTGAGCCTCGCCCTCGGCGCGATGCGCTTCGATGTCTGGTTGAAGCCCAACGCCGTCGATTGCCCGCGCGCTGGGGGTAAGCCAATTCGCGGTGGACACGTGGACTGACGATCCGTCGCTCAAGTCGAACAACAACTGAACCGACCCCTTGCCGTAAGTCGTTTCGCCAATCAGCCGCGCGCGGCCTTGATCTTGTAGCGCGCCGGCCACGATCTCGGACGCGCTGGCGGTGTTGGCGTTGACCAATACAGACAAT
>DAOUDB010000002.1:0-8119 GCA_034431495.1 Thermoflexales bacterium | reverse complement strand
TGTCCACATGACACTGAAGGCAATTCCCATCACGGATGGGGGTTGTGTGAGAGGCCGGCTGCTGCGCAACACCAGCGATCCATTTCAGGGTGTCTCGCGCGCCAAGCGCCATGGCCTGGGCGCGCCCCAACAGACCCGGCGCGGCATGACACTGAATACACGCCACCGCGCGCCCATTCACGCCCGATGACAACGAGCCATCAGCCATCGCATGAGCCGACGCCAGATCAACCGGCTCATCGGCAAGGGTTCTGTGGAAATAAATGGTTTCGGGCTGGCTGTGGCACGACGCGCAGAAAGCGTCGTTTTCTTCAGCGCGCGCCAACAGCACGATGCCGGCGCAGACAATCACGAGGATGAGGCCAATGGCGATCGCAGCCTGACGCACGTTACGGTCACACTGCCGGCGCGCCGATCCGGCTCGCCCACGCGCCAAACACCGGCAACATGACCGCGCGCCCACGCGCGGCATTCACCACACCGATGACCCACAGCACGGCGCCAAACAAGTAAGCCGCTATCACCAGCGCAAACAGCGCTACGCTCACGGGCAACAGGTAAGGAATCCACGCGAACACCCATGCGATCGCAATCCAGCCGGCCAGAACAGCGAGCAGGAACGCAATCAGTCCGATCGCCTGACGCAGATGAAACATGGCCAGAGCGTTGCGATGTTGGGCCAGCAACACATACAGCCAGCCCACCACCGGCAGATAGGCCACCATGGCAGCGATGCGGTGTGATACGTTCATGTGTGATCACCGATCCCTTTCAGACTGAGTTCTTCCGCAAAATGACAACTGGCGAAATGACCGGGTGTGACCTCGCGCAGGTCTGGAACGCGCCGGCTGCATTCAGGGCGCGCGTAGTTGCAGCGGGGATGAAAAACGCAGCCAGCAGGAATATTGGCGGGGCTGGGCACTTCGCCTTGCAGTTTGATTCGGTCGGGTCGAATATCAGGGTCGGCCGGAGGAATGGAGGAAAGCAATGCCTCGGTGTAGGGGTGCTGCGGCTGCTCCAGCAGTTCCGTGGTCGGCGCCATTTCAACGATCCGGCCCACATACATCACTGCGATGCGATCCGAGATATGTTCCACTACCGACAGATCGTGCGCGACGAAAATAATCGTCAGACCCAGGCGCTCCTTCAATTCTTCGAGCAGATTGAGCACCTGGGCCTGGACGGACACATCCAACGCCGACACCGGCTCATCGGCGATGACCAGACGCGGATTGAGGGACAAGGTGCGAGCCAGACCGATGCGCTGGCGCTGGCCGCCTGAGAATTCGTGCGGGTAGCGCTGCATATAGGCCGGGTCCAAGCCGACAGCTTTCATCAGATCGGCCACGCGCGCCTCGGCCTCTCTGCCGCGAGCAATGCCGTGGATTTCGAGCGGTTCGCTGATCAAATCCTTGACCGTCATGCGCGGATTGAGCGAGCTGAATGGATCCTGGAAGATCATGCGCATCTCGCGGCGCAGGGGCTTCATTTTGGATTGGCTGATGCGCGCCACATCCACCCACTCGCCGCTCTGGCTACGGAAGCGGATTTCGCCTGAGGTGGGATCATATAGCCGCAGAATGGTGCGGCCCACAGTCGTCTTGCCGCAACCGCTTTCGCCCACCAGACCCAGCACTTCGCGCTCGCGGAGAAAGAGGCTGACGCCATCGACCGCTTTGACATGACCCACCAATCGCTGGGTGAATCCGCGATAGAGCGGGAAGTGCATTTTCAGGTCCCGGACATCCAGGATCAGATCGCCGTTTCTGTCTGCCATGATCACAATTCCAATCACTTCGCCACGGCGATCACTTCTTCCGCCATGGTGATGTCTGGGTCATTCCAGCCTTTTTGTCGCGCCAGTTGCTGGAAAGCGCGCCGGTAGATAAGCCTGATCTTCACAGTCGCCGGTTGACCGGCCGGCAAAGCGAAGGTGAAGTCTGACACACTGGTGGCGAATGGAGCCAGGCGCGTGTCCTCGACAACGGTCGTGTCGCGCCACATCGCCGCCGTGGGCGTTTCGCCAGTCCATTCATCTCGCAAGACCTGGGCAAAAGCCCGACCAGGTTGACCGGCATAGTTGCCGGTCCAGTCCGGCAAGGTTGAGCCGCGCTCAAGCTTTACAGGGTTGCCGTCGGAGTCGACCGCTTCAACCACCAGCATGACCGATCGCATGGGCTGATCGGTTGGGAGATTGTGGCCAGTTTTGTCGTTGGTCACTTCGACTTTCAGCCGTAGCGCGTCACCGTCGCGAGCGACCGTGCCGGTCACAGTGACTGCTGACCACATCAGAGTCAGATCTGAAACGCCGCGCATGGTGTGCTGATGATAGGTGACATAGTCGCGCTCAAGGCCACCCTTGTCCGGAAACACGGTGTAGGTGGTGTCGGCTGGCGGCATGTGGCAATTCTGACACGTCTTGCCAGTGCGAGGATCGCTCCACGGGCTGTTCAGCCACTCGCCATAGGAGTTGTAGACCAACGCGCCACCGTTGACCATGCCGTTGCCTACCACGCCGCCGATGATCCCGAAATGACAGGGGGCGCAGAATTCGCTCTCGGCTTGCAAGGGCAGATAGCTCACACGCCGGCTGACATCCAGCAATGTGCCGAAAAATAGTTGCTGTCCCTCGAGAGGGCGATAGAGCTTCATCGACAGGATTCCCGGCATGTCTGGATAAGGCAGGCGGGTTTCGGGATCGAGGACTACCTTGCCCACTTTGTGGCAGAACTCGCACGCCACACCCTCCTCGCCGATTCCCATCAGGCCAACCGGCATAATGCCGTGCAGGCTAAGGCCATTGGCAGTCTGGGCGCGCTCGGCCGTGGCACTGGTGTGACAGCCGGACCAGGCGCAATTCTTGTCATTGGGCGCGTTGGCGGCTACGGGAGTATGGCAGGTGGCGCAATTGCCGGCGCGGTCGGGGTTGTCCAGACGAAAGCCTGGGCCATAGTAAGGCTGCGACGGGTCGGGAGGCAGGGCTTTGCCGTGCGCAGTAAGACGGGTCTGTTGGCCGGCCTGACCGGCCACGTTTGTGCCACGATACATCGTGATAAAACGCGGGTTGACCGCCGACCGGGCGTGCGCATCAGCTTTCCATTCCTCATACTCGCGGTGGCAAATGCCACAACTGGCCGAGCCAGACACGCCATCGAATGTTAACCACGGGTAGGCCGTGTTATCCACGGTGTACAAGGGCTTCAAGGTGATCTGGATGCCGGCGCCATCTGCCCGCCAGACAGGATTGGCCGGGTCGAGCGTCGTCCAGCCCACAAAATGATCTTCGGCCCAGGCTGTCACTGTGATGGCGCGAGTTCCGCCCAGTCCTTCGCCGTGCAGCGTAAAAGCACCGTCAACACCGGTGGTTGTCTGATTGGGCGTGCCCTGCACCTGCACGAGAGCGCCGGCAATAGGTCCCGCCGCGCCTGACACGACACCAGAGATGGTATGGGGCAGGGGTCGCGCGACGGCAGGGCGTATGCCAGATTGACTGGCGCAGGCAGCCAACGCCATGATCGCGCCGAGCAAGACCACGCCAGCCACAAAGGCCGGCGGCACTACTGATCCATTCGGACAGATGATTGTCCTGATCTCGCCTCTCATCAGTGCTCTACCTGACGGCATACGGGTCGGCCGCATCACGCAAGCCGTCGCCTAGAAAGTTGAATCCCAACACGGCAAAGACGATGAAGAGCGTGGGAGTCATGATCCAAGTTTGCTGACCTAGCGTCTGCAAGTTTTGCGCGTTGCGCATCAGCAACCCCCAGCTGGTCAGTGGTTCTTTGATGCCGATTCCCAAAAAGCTGAGGAAGGATTCCGCCAGAATGACGCCGGGGATCGTCAGGGTGAGAACGACAATGACATGGCTCAGTGTGTTGGGATACAGATGCCGGAAGATGATGCGCGCGTCAGAGGCCCCCATCTCTCTGGCGGCCATGACGAAATCGGTCTGCCGCAGCGCCAGCACCTTTCCGCGCACTTCGCGGGCCAGTGTCGTCCATGACAGCAGAGCAAAGATGAACGCCATGATGACGAAGATCGTGAACGAGTCGGCCGTCTTGGGCACGATAGAAGCAAGCGCCATCCACAGGGGCAGTTGAGGGAAAGCGTTGATGAATTCGGTAAAGCGCTGCATGATATTATCGATCCGGCCACCATAGTATCCAGAGGCGACACCCAGCACCGATCCGACGGCAATGCTGATGATGGCGCCAAACAGGCTCATGCTGAGAGAGATGCGCCCGGCCTGGCACGCCTTGCCCCACAGATCCCGGCCCAGTTTGTCGGTGCCCAGCATGTGCAGGCTGCCACCTTCCTCCACACCAAACAGATGCAGATTCGTCGGGACGAAGCCCAGCAGCTTGTATTCCCATGTGTTGACGAACAACCGCACTTCATAGCGCCGAGAGGTATTTTCGATCCAGGTCACCTGAAACGTTTTGGGGTCAATGGTCGGCTCCAGGGCATACACAAATGGGGTCAGGTGAATCTGCCCGTTTGCGTCGATCAGGCGGACTCGCTGAGGGGGAATGAAGGCTGCCTGCAAATCGATGGTGTCGATGGGGGTCGGCGAAAAGAAGTCGGCAAAGATGGCGAGCACCATCAGCATTGCCACCATCAAGGCGCCGACAATCGAGACGGTGCTGCGCTTGAAACGCCGCCAGACCAGCTGGTAGTAGCTTTCGTGTCTTTCACCCCCGGCCACTTGCTGGTTCAGCGACGGGCCGACCGAGAGCGCGTTATCTGCACTGCTCATGAATACCTCGTCTGGGTTAGCTATATCGAATGCGCGGGTCCAGCACAGCCAGCATCAAATCCGAGATCAGGTTGCCCAACACAATCAGCACCCCATACATCAGCAGGAAGCAGCCGGCGATGTAAATATCTTGTGTGACCAGAGATTCGTAGAACATGGGTCCCATGGTGGGCAGGTTCAGCACAATGGCGGCTTCCAACTCGCCCTGCATCATGTAGGGCAGCACGGTGCCCTGATAGGCAATAATGGGATGCAACGCATTGGGGACGGCATGTCTGACCATCACCCGGCTTTCTGTGAGTCCTTTTGACCGCGCTGTCGTAACATACTGCGCGCCAAGCACGTCGAGCAGATTACCGCGCATCACCCGCAGATTGCGCGCCACGCCGCCCAGGCCGGCAATCACCAGCACCGGCCAGATGTTCCGGAACATGTCGAGCACACGTTCCACGCTCCACGGGGCCATGACATACTGGGGCGAGAAGAAGCCGGCGATGGTGGATTGCTTGAAAGTGAAGACCAGCAAGTACAGAATGATAAGCGCAATGGCAAAGCGCGGAATGGATGTGAAAATGAAAGCCAGCACCGCCGTGCTGTTGTCCCAAAAGCCATACTTGCGGGGCGCCACAAAGATGCCCAGCCCGATGCCCACCACCGTCGAGATCAGGTGACAGAGCACGGCCAGAAAGAGCGTCTTGGGGAGCCGGTCGGCGATCAGTTCGCCCACATCCTTGCGATAGGCGAAGGAGAAGCCGAATTTGCCCTCGGTGACGATGCCCTTGATCCAGTTGAAGAATTGCTCGGGGATCGACTTGTCCAGGCCGTATTGTTGCCGGACATTCTGCGCGGCGCGTTCGGCGTCGTCTTCATTCATGCCGGCCTGGGTCAGCAGATATGCTTTGTAGTTGCTGGCAAAATCACCCGGCGGCAACTGGATCACCACAAACGAGACGAACGCAACGCCGAGCAGCATGACGACAGCAATCACCAGGCGACGGGCAATGTAATTGAGCATGCTGCACTCCGAAACGGAACGCGGCAGGGACGGGCGCCACCCTCAACGCGGGCCCGTCCTCTGCCCTCCTGATACTGCGCGCTACGCGCTCGCCTTGGCGTATTCTGGAATAGTCTCTGGCCGGTTCTGCTTCAGTTGCTGATCGGCAGGCGTCCAGAGCTGTTCGAGCATGACGGCATCTTCGACCCAGGTATACATGAACACCGGTGTGCCGGGCGGGATGTTCTTGCTGCGCTTCGAGATGCCCAGCCCATACCGTCCGACGAACACACCCATGTCGTACACATTTTCGGTGTAGATCTTCAGGTACTTGGACATCAAGGCTTTGCGCTCGCCCGCGTCGTAGGTGTCGCGATACTTGAGCACGATGTCGGCCAGTTCCTTCTCGAAATCCATCAGGTTGCGCGGCTTCTCGCCCTCGCGATGGCGGTTGAAGTTCTTGGTGATGGGCGCCAGAGCGGTCGGGTCGACGAAGGGCAGCGCAAAGGCCTGTCCGCCGCGATAGACTTGCATATCCCATGTGGCGGACGTGTTGACCTCGGTGAACACGGCGCTGGTAATGGTGCGGGTGTTGAGCTTGATGCCCACCGCCGCCCACTGGTTCACCAACGCCTCGGCCACGCTCTGCGTTTCGTGAGCGTCCTCCGAGGCGAGCAATTGCAGCACCACCTGCTTGCCGGCCATCGGGCCTTCGGTCCACTCCAGAATGCCGTCGCCGTTAGTGTCCTTCAGGCCGATCTCGGCCAGCAACGCTTTGGCGGAATCGACATCGTAGGGATAGTACACCACTGATTCCTGATCGAAGTCGGGAGCGCCAGGATACAGGCCACCGGCAAAAGCGCGCAGGAACGGCCCGCGCATGATGGCCTGGGCGATGCCTTCGCGGTCGGTGGCGTAGCTCATGGCCTTGCGGAACCGCACATCACGGAACAATTGGCGCACCGCTTTGTCACGCTCGTCGGCCGTGCCCAGTTCCTCCGCAAAGTTGAACACGACGCCATAGGCCAACAGTTCCGGCCCCCAGCTCACTGTGAATTTGGCGTCAGGCTCTTGCGCCTTGGTCATGGCGTTGACGAAGGAGCTGGGGTTCTCCAGGTTCATGTGATCGCAATCGCCCGCCATCGTGCACAGATCCCGCCCGACACCACTGGGGCCTTTTCGATACTGCACCTCATCCATGTAGGGCAACTGCTGACCTTTCTCGTCAACTTTCCAGAAATACGGATTGCGGCGCATGATCAGCAGCTCATCCGTCTTGTAGTCGGTCGGCACCCACGGCCCCATGGTGGGGATGGGCAGCTTGTCTGGCGGCAACGCGTTGGCGAAGTCTTGATAGCTTGGCTTGGGGTCGGCGGTGCTCCACTTGGGATGCAGGGGTTTGAGCACATGCGCCGGCGAGGTGATCCAGTTGCCTTCGTTTAGCAGATAGAACACGCCATAGGGTCGGGGCGCGCCAAAGGTGAACTTGATGGTGTAGTCATCCACCTTTTCCAACGTGGTGTCCTGATCGCCATACTTGAAAGCGTCCAGTTTGCGGTTGGAGTTCACGTTCGGGTCAACAATGTACCCCTCCCAGGTGAACAACACATCATCGGCCGTAAAGGGCACGCCGTCGGACCACTTGGCGCCTTCGATGAGGTGCATGATCAACGACTTGCCATCCTCAGACCATTCCCAGCTCTTGGCGATGTTGGGGAATGGCTCGATGTCCTGATCGGCGCGGAACAGCGGACCAGTCTTGACCAGGCAACTGTGGTTCGTGCTATAGGATTCGATGCCGAACCAGCCGGCGGTGGTGCCGGCCATGTTGTTCCATCCGGCAGTCGGACATGCAGAGAAGCCGCGCCACAGGTCGCCATAGATGCCGGGGCCGTCACTCATACCCGATGTCAGCACAACCTGGGGTTCTTTGGGCAAGCGATCCTTGACCGGCGGCAGTTTGCCCGCTTCCACCAGCTTGGCCACCCAGGCCGGCTCGCTGTATTCGGGCAAAGCTTTATAAGTGACGATCTCGCTAATGGGCTGCCGCTTAACAGCCGCCCCGCCGACGTCGATGGCGTTCGGGGGCGGATAGGGGATGGGCGGCTTTATGGCCGCTGCCGGCGCAGCGCCACCCGCTGTGGGCGCAGTGGTGGCTTCTGGCGCCACAGCGCCGGGCGCAGCCGTGGGCGCAGCCGGCGCGCATGCCGCCAGCACCGCTCCTGCGCCACTCAATGCTGTCATTCTCAACATGTGTCGGCGTGTGATTTTTCTCATGACCTTATCTCTCCTGATCGTTGTGAAATTCGGATCGTGATAGTGACGCTCGATCAGTCACTCGTTCATTCGGTTGGCATCGGCACTTTCCT
>DAOUDB010000001.1:0-8956 GCA_034431495.1 Thermoflexales bacterium | reverse complement strand
GATGATTGAACCAATTGGCGATTCACGATTGGCGAGTGTCGTTTACTCTGTAATCGAGTTATCTGACGACTGACGACTGATCACCCTCCCTGCTATGCTGAAAATCTACGAAGTGGATCAGGCGCTGGCCTCGATCCTGAAGCGCAAACCGATTGACGAATTCCCCGTGTCGCCGGCCATGCGCCGGCGCACACAAGAAACCTTTGGCGAAGACATCTCGCCCGATGAAGCCGTGCGGCGCATTCTGAGCGATGTGCGCGCGCGGGGCGATGACGCGCTGATTGAATGGACGCGCAAGCTGGACGGCGTCGAATTGACTGCCGAGACTCTGGAAGTGCCGGATGAAGACATCGCCGCCGCGTATGACATTGTGGACAGCGAAGTGGTGGCTGCGCTGGAGCGGGCTGCCGAGCGAATTCGCGCTTTTCATGCCCGCCATCCCTTTCAATCATGGATGGAAAACGATCTGGGCGGCTTGCTGGGCCAGATCATCCGGCCGCTCGACCGCGTTGGCGTCTACAGCCCCGGCGGGACAGCGCCGCTTGCTTCTACCTTGCTCATGACAGCCATCCCTGCGCGCGCCGTTGGCGTGAACGAGGTGGTGGTGTGCTCGCCGGCCGACCGCCGCACCCGCAAGGTCGCCCCGATTACCCTGGTCGCCGCCGATATTGCCGAGGTGGACGCGGTGTATGCCGTGGGCGGCGCGCAGGCAATAGGCGCGCTGGCCTATGGCACTGAAACGATCGCGCGGGTGGACAAGATCGCCGGCCCCGGCAACACATTTGTTGTGCTGGCCAAGAAGCAGGTGTTTGGCGTTGTGGGCATCGACGCTCTGCCCGGCCCCACCGAGACAGTTGTGGTGGCAGACGACAGCGCCAACCCGGCCTGGGTCGCCGCTGATATGCTGGCGCAGTCCGAACATACCGGCGGCACGGCCATTCTCATCACGCCCTCGCTTGCGTTGGCTCACGCGGTGGATCGTCACTTGCAGGCCCAGGCGCCACAGCTTGCCACCGCTGCCGACATCTATGAGTCGTTCGAGTCGCGCAGCGGCGCGGTGATTGCCGAAGACCTGACCGAGGCGGTGGCGCTGGCCGATGAGTTTGCGCCCGAGCATCTATGCCTGTCGCTGCGCGACCCCTGGGCCTGGGTGGGCAAGATTCACAACGCCGGCGGCATCTTTGTCGGCGAGCAGTCCTATGAGGTGCTGGGCGACTATGTGGCCGGCCCCAGCCATACCATGCCCACCGGCGGCACGGCGCGCTTCACCTCGCCGTGCAACGTGCTGGACTTTGTGCGCGTGACCAACGTCATTGCCCTCGACGAGGCCACCGCGCGGCAGATTGCGCCTGCCGCCATCAAGCTGGCCGAAGCGGAGGGATTGCCGGCCCACGCAGCAGCGGCGCGCATTCGTCTGGCAGACCAGGAGTGAGTGGGCCGGCCACTGCATTGACTCATCGACCGACGGAGGGTGTCATGTCTGATGTAACTCACGGGCCGAGATCTAGGCTGGCAGTTGTCGCAGTGGGCGGCAATTCGCTCATCACGGACGAGAGGCATCGCACCGTCCCCGATCAATACAACGCCGCTGTTGAAACCAGCCGGCACATCGTGGATATGATCGAGATGGGTTGGCAGGTGGTGCTGACGCACGGCAACGGCCCGCAGGTGGGCTTTATCCTGCGGCGCAGCGAGCTGGCTCGCCATGAGTTGCACGAAGTGCCGTTGGATGCGTGTGGCGCAGACACGCAGGGCGCGATTGGCTATATGTTCCAGAAGGCGTTGCGCAATGAGATCAATCGGCGCGTGCGCAGTGGCGCCTGGCCGCACCCGGCCATTGCGCCGGTGACCGTTGTGACACAGACGCTGGTCGACGCCAACGATCCGGCTTTCACCCATCCCAGCAAGCCGATCGGCTCATTCATGGATGAGCCGACCGCGCGGCTGCGCGCCGAGCGGGAAGGCTGGCAGGTGGTCGAGGATGCGGGCCGGGGCTGGCGGCGGGTAGTGCCATCCCCCCGCCCGATTGCCATCGTTGAGTTAGATGCCATCAAGGCGCTGGTGCGCGATGGCTTTCTGGTCATCTGTTCTGGCGGTGGCGGGGTGCCTGTCAAACAGGAGCCGGATGGCGCGCTGATCGGTCTGGAGGCTGTGATTGATAAAGACCTGGCCGGCGCGCTGCTGGCAGTTTCATTGCAGGCCGATTTGTTTCTGATCTCGACGGCGGTTGAGAAGGTGGCCATTCACTTTCGCAAGCCCGGGCAGCGTTGGCTTGACCGGCTGACTGTTGCCGAGGCCGAGCGCTATCTGGAGGAAGGCCACTTTCACGCCGGCAGCATGGGGCCGAAGATCCAGGCCGTGTTGAACTTCCTGCGCGCCCGGCCCAACGCGCGCGCGCTGATCACCGACCCGCCCAATATCACGCGCGCCCTGCGCGGCGAGACCGGCACCTGGATTGCCACAGCCCCGTGATCCGACAAGCGCCTGCGCGCATTTCATGCGATGATTGCCGTCTGAGGTAAGACGCGATGATTCAGAGCGCGAGTCTGTTTGCTCACTCAGCCGCCACAACGCCCGGCCATGATGCGGCGGTGCGTTGGGTTGTGATCGCCGTGGTGGGCTGGGCCGAGGCCGAGGTGATCCGCAGCAAGCTCGATGCGGCCGGCATCCCGTGCATCCTGCAACGCGAAGCAGCCGGCGTTGCGTTCGGGATCACCATTGGCGCGCTGGGCGAGGTGCGTGTGCTGGTGCCAGAACCATTGGCCGAGCAGGCCATAGAGTTGCTGAACGACACTGCCGATCCGCAAGGGCCGGACGATGAAGACATTGGGGAGTGGGACGATTACGACGTCGAAGGCGGGCGCAAAGCGACGCCCGGTAACTGAAACGCGCCTGAGCTTCGAGCGCGTGTTGCGCTATCGGCGCGACACGTTTCGCCTTGCGCCTGGCCGGCGCGTGACCACGCTCGACCAGGCCGTGCAGTTCGTGAATGAGCGCGGCTTTGTTCACTTCTGGCCGATCAAGGAAGTCGTTTTGCCCAGCCTGTGGGTCGCGGTGGCCGGCGACCGGCCCGTAGCCGACGCGCACGACGACCCCGGCCACGTGACTTGGGGCTGGAAGGATGCCATGTTGGGCCGGCGCGTGTGGTATTACGCCAAAGTGCTGCGCCGCAAATCAACCCTCATCTCACTTCAGGCTGCGCCGTATTTCTACGCCCTGTCCGAAAACTACGGTTCTCCGCGCGAGGACTATTTGCTGAACTATGAGCAGGGTTTGCTGAGTCCAGAAGCTAAAGCGATCTACGAGGTGTTGTTGCGCGAAGGGCCGACCGACACCGTGGGGTTGCGCCGCGCCACCGGCATGACCAGCGAGAAGAGCGCCTATCGCTTCGAGCGCGCGCTGCTGCAACTGGAGGCCGATTTTAAGGTTCTGCCGGTCGGCGTGACCAAATCGGGCGCCTGGCGTTATGCCTTTCTCTACGATCTGGTTGCCGGTCACTACCCGGACTTGCCGGAGCAGGCGCAGGCCATCCGCGCTTCGGACGCGCGACGGCGCCTGCTCGAGCACTATGCGCGCTCTGTTGGCGCAACCACCGAGGCCGAAGTGAGCCGGCTGTTTGGCTGGTCGCGCCGGCATGTCGAGGCGGCTGCTGCGCAACTTGCGGAGGAAGGAGTTATCCGGCGCGGCGCGCTCGTTGTGGACAAGCCCGGCGAATGGCTTGTCTTGAGCGAGTTGCTCACTCAATCTTCACGATCTTGAAGACTGTTTCGCCGCCGGGCGCCGCGATGCGGACAACCTCGCCGACTTTTTTGCCGATCAGCGCCCGGCCCAGGGGCGACTCATTCGAAATTTTGCCCTGCGCGGGGTTGGCCTCGGCCCGGCCTACAAGCTGAAAGACTTCGTGGTCGTCAAACCCCTGCTCGACAACCGTCACTTTTACGCCCAGTCGAACCCGGCCGATATTCTGGCTCGATTCATCGAGAATGACGCTGTCGCGCAACAGGCGCTCCAGCTCCAGGATGCGGCCTTCCAGAAAACCCTGTTCCTCTTTGGCCGCGTGGTAATCGGCGTTCTCGGAAAGATCGCCCTGTTGGATGGCGTGCCTCAGCCGGGCGGCCAGATCGGGCCGCTTCACATTCTTCAGATGCTCGAGTTCCTCGCGCAGCTCGCGCGCGCCTTCAGCGGTGAGATAGTGCGCGTTTGGTCCAACTTGCGAATCCATGTTGGTGATTCTAACCCAAAGGCGTCGCAATGCTTCACTGGGGCGCATTTCAAAACGTATGCGCGAGGCGTTGACGCGTTCCCACCGGCTACAATCGCGCCGGAGGGTAACGCATTCGATGGAAGTCAACAACGCAATCGTTCTCATCACCGGCGCGGCGCAGCGGGTGGGTCGCGCTGTGGCGCTGGAATTGGCTCGGCGCGGCGCGCATATCGCCTTCAGCTACTATGCCGAAGACGAACCCTGGCAGGAGGCGCTGAGCAGCCTGGAGTCGCTGGGCGTGCGCGCGCTGGCCTGCCGCGCGGATGTCACCCGTCTGGCCGAGGCGCGGGCGCTGGTCGATGCCACCCTGCGCGCATTTGGCCGCATCGATGTGCTGATCAACAACGCTTCGATCTGGCTGAAGAAGCCGGCGCTGGAAATCAGCGAGGCCGAATGGGATGCCGAGATGAACGTGAACGCCAAAGGTCCATTTCTGATGGCGCAGGCCGTCGCGCCGCACATGCTGGCGCAGGGCAACGGCCTGATCGTCAACATCACCGATCTGTCCGCCTTTCAGACCTGGGCCGGCTATGCGCACCATTCAGCAGCCAAGGCTGCGCTCGTGGCGCTCACAAAAGTGCTGGCGCTGGAGTGGGCGCCGGCGGTGCGCGTGAACGCCATTGCGCCGGGAACGGTGCTGTTGCCCGATGACGCCACTGAGCAGAAGCGGCAGTGGGCAGTGGAGAAGTCTGCCCTCAAACGCATCGGCGCTCCCCTCGACGTGGCGCGCACCGTGATCTACCTGATCGAAGAAGACTTCGCCACCGGCAGCGTCTACTTCGTCGATGGCGGACGCTCCCTCGTATGATGCGGACTACAATGCGTCCACTGGATATAACACACCATGACCACTTTCACACAAGCATTTCCACAAGGGTTCGTCTGGGGCGCTGCCACAGCCGCCTATCAAATCGAGGGCGCGTGGGACACAGATGGCAAGGGTGAGTCGATCTGGGATCGTTTCAGCCACACGCCCGGCAAAGTGCTCGACAACGCCAACGGCGATGTGGCGTGCGACCACTATCACCGTTTTCAGGACGATGTGGCGCTGATGAAGTCGCTGGGCTTGCAAGCGTATCGTCTGTCTGTCTCCTGGCCGCGCGTACTGCCGGCCGGCGCCGGCAAGGCGAATCCGAAAGGCATCGCGTTCTACGACCGGCTGATCGACGCGCTCCTGGAAGCCGGCATCGAGCCGTTCATTACGCTCTATCACTGGGATCTGCCGGTGGCGCTGCATGATCGCGGCGGGTGGGGCAACCGCGACATCGCCGGCTGGTTTGCCGACTATGCCGCCCTGATGGTCAGGGCGCTGGGAGATCGCGCGCGCTATTGGATCACGCTCAACGAGCCGTGGTGCGTGGCTTTTCTGGGGCACGACTGGGGCGTTCATGCGCCCGGCCTGCGCGACCGCCGGCTGGCGATTCAAGTCGTTCACAATACGCTGCTCAGTCATGGCATGGCGCTGCAAGCCATTCGCGCGGCCGGCGACTCTCGAACACAGGCCGGCATCACGCTCAACTTCGAAGCTAAACTGCCGGCCACCGACAGCCCGGCCGATCAGGCCGCTGCCGATGCGGTGCTGGACCCCAACTACGAATGGTTCGTCGATCCCATTCTGCGAGGCTACTACGCGCCGCGCATTCTCGAGGATGCCGGCGCGGATGCGCCCGTTGTCCAGCCCGGTGATATGGCGCTCATCGGCGCGCGCAATGATTTCCTGGGCGTGAATTACTACACCGGCTCGTTCTACCGCGATGCCGGCGGCAAGCCAGAGCGCGTCGAAATGCCCGGCACAGAATACACGCTGATGAACTGGGCTGTCGTGCCGCAGGGTCTCACCGCCCTGCTGAAGCGGTTGAGCCGGGACAGCCGGGGCAAGCTGCCGCTCTACATCACAGAGAATGGCTGCTCGTATGCCGATGAGATCAGCCCGGATGGCCGCATTCACGACGACAAGCGTGTGGCCTATCTGCACGCGCACTTCGCGGCGGCGCATCAGGCGATCCAGGCCGGCGTCGATCTGCGCGGCTACTTCGTGTGGTCGCTCATGGACAACTTCGAGTGGGCGTGGGGCTACCGGCAATGGTTCGGCGTGGTCGGCGTGGACTATGCCACCCAGAAACGAACGATTAAAGACAGCGGCTATTACCTGCGTGATGTGATCGCGGCGAACCGCGTGTTGTAGTGTTGTGGTTGTCCATCTCGCCCTGCTGACTCTCCCACAAAGTAACGCAAGCTGCGGCAGGGCCATTGATTCCCCATTTATCAGATGAAGATTCTCTGGCTGGGCTGGGAGGATCATTACACCCCGGCCCGTGTGCGCGCCGCCAGCCAGCAGCTTGGCCTCGACGTCACCATCGCGCAAGTCGCCGACCTGCGCTTTGTCGCCGACAGCATATCAGGGCGCGCCGGCGTCATGCTGGGCGAACTGGATGCCGTGTATAGCTTCGACGCGCTGGTTGCGCGCACGTTTTATCCCCACATCTCGGAGGCGCTCACCGTTGTCAGTCTCTTTCATCAGGCTGGCAAGCTGGTCATCGACGAAAGCCTGACCGATGAAGGCGTGACGCTGAGCAAGATGCACGACTACCTGATGCTGGCACAGGCCGGCGTGGCTGTGCCGCGCACCTGGCAAATGGCTGATCTGTCGGCTGTCGAGACATTGGCCGGCGAGTTGGGTTACCCGCTCGTGCTCAAAGGCGTGCATGGCTCGTATGGGGCGCATGTGTATCGCATCGACAGCATCGACCAGTTGCGCGAAGTGTGGGCGCGCTATCAACCCGGCGAATTGATGGCGCAGGAGTATCTGCCGGCTGCCGGCGACTTTCGCGTGATCTGCGTCGGCTATCGCGCCTTGCCAGCGCTGGTAGAACGCGTGCCAAAGCCGGGCGATTTTCGCACCAACTCGCGCCAGGGTGGGCAGGCTTTCGGTCGCCCGCTCGCGGCGTATCCTGACCTTGCGCCGCTGGCAGAACGCGCGGCCCGTGTGTTGCGCCGCGAGTTTGCCGCTGTCGATCTGCGCTATCGCGGCGCCGAGCCGGTGGTGCTGGAGGTGAACCGCCGGCCCATCTTCGAGAACTTCGAGCGTGTGACCGGGGTGGATGTCGCCGGCGCGTTTCTCGACTACGTGCGCCAGCGTTACGAACAGTTCATGCCTGTCGCACACAGGACTGTTCAGACTGCGTCCCAGCCGGCAGCCTGACTCGACCCTGGATTCCGCCGATTGCTTGCTTAATTGCCTGCTTACATGAACATCGAACAGATCGAACTGCGCCACATTCGCATCTCGCTGGTCTCGCCGTTCGAGACCAGCTTCGGCGTGACCACCGACCGCGAGAGCATCATTGCGCGTGTCATAGCAGATGGCGTGACGGGCTGGGGCGAGTGTGTGGCCGATGCCGACCCCGGCTATTCCTACGAGACGGTCACGACAGCCTGGCACGTGTTGCGCGACTACCTCATCCCGGCGCTGTTGCGCGCGCCGCTCGATGATCCACGCGACACGCCGGCGCGTTTTCGTTTTGTGCGCGGTCACAACATGGCCAAAGCCACGCTCGAAGCGGCCCTGTGGGACATTGCTGCGCAGCAGGCCGGCCAGAGTCTGGCGCGCTACATCGGCGGCGTGCGCGAGCGTGTGCCGGTTGGCGTCAGCATCGGTATTCAACCGACCAGTGACAGGTTGGCCGAGGTGGTCAGTCAGTATCGTCAGGCCGGCTATGGCCGCATCAAGATCAAGATCAAGCCGGGGCGTGATCTGGCCGACGCGCGCGCGGCGCGGGGGGCCGTCGGCGACACGCCGCTGATGGTGGATGCCAACTCGGCCTATACGCTGGCCGATCTGCCTTTGTTTCAAGAGATGGACGAACTGGGCCTGTTGATGATCGAGCAACCGCTGGGCTACGACGACATCTACCAGCATCACAAACTGCAACGGCAATTGCGCACGCCGATTTGTCTGGATGAAAGCATTCATTCCGCCGATGACGCGCGCTTTGCGCTGGAGATTGGCGCGTGCCGCATCATCAACATCAAGCAGGGGCGGGTGGGCGGCCTGACGAACGCCATCGCCGTGCATGACGTGTGCCGGCAGGCCGGTGTGCCGGTGTGGTGCGGCGGCATGTTGGAGACCGGCATTGGCCGGGCGTTGAATGTAGCGCTGGCCGCATTGCCCGGCTTCACGTTGCCGGGCGATCTGAGCGCCAGTAAACGCTACTATCAGCGCGACCTGATCGATCCGCCCTTCGATCTGAACCCGGACAGCACGCTCAGCGTGCCGGACGGGCCGGGGCTGGGGGTCACGGTGCTGCAAGACCGGCTGGATGCTGTGACCTTGCGATGCGAAATGTTCAGGCGCTGATCCGCCAAAAGGCCGGTTGACCTGAACATCTGACTCATGTAGACTCGCTCCAGTCCAGCCATGGCGCGAGATTAATCTCGCGGTACGAATTTACACAACTTTCGGCATACTAACCCAGCCATAAGGAGGCGCACATCTATGGAAATGCACAAGGAACTTGTACTGGTTTGCGTTCTGCGCGATCTGTGTGCGCCTGCTATTTGCCGCTAATCTTTGCTGACATCAGCGCAGCACTTTGCAGACGCCCGAAACCGCCCGGTTTCGTGCGTCTCTCTTGTCTGCGGCCACGGGCGCCCCTCACGCTCCGTGGCGTTTTCGTTTTTCGGACTTTTGCG